>NZ_JBMGQS010000008.1:0-110545 GCF_049060005.1 Flavobacterium sp. PLA-1-15
TTGAAGCCAAAGACCAAGTGGTTAAATTGCTCCAAGTGGTTCGCGATACCAAGCATTTGTACAAATCAAAAGAAATTGTTTATACCTTAATTGGCAAAGTAAACGCGACTATAAAAGCACATAGAACCGATTCGCAGTCGTTTTTTGGCTCAGGTGCTTCTTTCGAAGAAAGGCATTGGATGGCATTGATCCGCCAGGTGCTTGTAGAAGGCTATTTATCAAAAGATATTGAAACGTATGGCATTTTAAAGATAACGGACAAAGGTTTGGATTTTATCCAAAACCCTACTTCGTTTATGATGTCAGAAGACCATGAATATAATGAAACTGAAGACGAAGCCATTGTAACTGCTTCAAAATCATCTGGTACTGCCGATGAGGTTTTGATGGGGATGTTAAAGGATTTGCGTAAAAAAGTGGCCAAGAAATTGGGAGTTCCGCCGTTTGTTGTTTTCCAAGACCCATCGTTGGAAGATATGGCCTTGAAATATCCCATTTCGATATCAGAATTAGGGAATATTCACGGAGTTGGTGAAGGAAAAGCCAAGAAATACGGTAAAGATTTTGCGGAATTGATCAATCGTTATGTGGAAGATAATGACATCATCCGACCTGACGATTTGGTGGTAAAATCTACCGGAGCCAATTCTGCCAATAAATTATACATCATTCAAAACATTGATAGAAAATTATCCTTGAAAGATATTGCTTCTGCCAAAGGCTTGGATATGGATGCCTTGTTAAAGGAAATGGAGATGATTGTCTATTCTGGTACCAAGCTGAACATTAAGTATTGGATAGATGATATTCTTGATGATGATCAGCAGGAAGAAATCTTCGATTATTTTATGGAAGCCGAATCGGATAATATTAAGAATGCCTTGAAGGAATTTGACGGCGATTATGATACCGAAGAACTTCGATTGATGCGTATTAAGTTTATCAGTGAAGTGGCGAATTAATTTCAAGTCAAAAGTTTAAAAGTCGAAAGTCTGAAAGTATGTTTGCCTTTCAGACTTTCGATTTTTTATTTTATGGCTCATAAAGTTCTCCGCGATGTGGTTTTAAAGCATCTCGAACCGGAATCATAAAATCATCGGTCACTACCATAAATGCGATGGCATGCATTTCGTTGAAAACTTCAAAACCTGTAATATTTAAGGGGAGTTTTTCAATCTGGATATATTCTTTAAGGTGAATTTCGTGGTGCTCTGCGGTTTTTGCGGAAGCTGGTCCACGGAAATCCCAAATCAGTTTTATTTGTCTGGACATTGTTTTGTTTTTTTTGCAAAGATATTGAATTGAAAGACTAAAAGATTTAAGGATAGAAGGATTTAAAGATTTGCTTTTACTATTTTTGGAAGTAAATATTTTTCTATGAAATACCTTCGCTATACTTTGTTTCTTTTTTCTTCTGTTGTTTTTTCTCAGGAACTTACGCTCGAAAAAGCCAATCATTTGGCAACATTACCTGTGAAATGTCTTCAGCAGGAATATCCGAATAAATTAAGTCAATTATTGATTGACAGTTCTGAAATCCAATCTCCAAAATCGCTTCATCCGGCTTTTTACGGCTGTTTCGATTGGCATTCTTCGGTTCACGGACATTGGAGTTTGGTGTATCTGTTGAATCATTATCCCAATCTTGACAAGAAAAAGGAAATCATCGATAAACTGAAAATCAATCTTTCAAAGGAAAATATTCAAGTTGAAGTAGCCTATCTCTCCAAAGCACACGAAAAGTCGTTCGAAAGGACGTATGGCTGGGTTTGGTTATTGAAATTGCAGTTGGAACTGGAAACTTCAAACGAGCCTTTTGCAAAAGAATTGGCTCAAAATTTAAAGCCGTTATCGGATTTGGTCATAGAAAGGTACATTGAATTCTTGCCAAAATTATTATATCCAATTCGTGTGGGAACCCATTCCAATACCGCATTCGGATTGACATTTGCTTGGGATTATGCTGTCTATTCCAAAAATATTCCATTTCAGAAAAGTATAAAAGAAAACGCTGTTCGATTGTTTCAAAACGATGAAAATTGTCCGTTCAATTGGGAGCCAAGCGGAACCGATTTCCTTTCTCCCTGTATGGAAGAAATCGGAATCATGAAGAGAGTTTTGCCTGAAAAGGAATTTTTAAATTGGTTGCGAAAATTTGCTCCTTCGCTTTTCGACAAGAAATTTTCGTGGGAAGTTGCCAAAGTTTCCGATAGAACCGATGGCCATTTGGTGCATCTCGACGGATTGAATTTCAGTCGGGCCTGGAATTTATATTTTCTAATCAATCAATATCCAAAACAATTTTCACACTTGAAGCCATTGGCGGATACACATTTGAATTTTTCGTTGCCTTCGGTTGTGGATGGAAATTATGAAGGGGAACATTGGTTGGCATCGTTTGCTTTACGAGCTTATGAGGTTAGAAAATAGCGATATGCTGTTTTATGATTTCAAATCCTTATTTTTGCCAAAAATTCCACTATGTCAAAAGAATTCCTTATTCAAGTTTCACCCGAAGTAGCTGTTAACGAACAATTGCTGAAGGAACATATTGGGAAATTAATTCAGACTTCTGTCAAGGAAATCCAGCACATCACGATTCTGAAACGCTCAATTGATGCACGACAAAAAGCTATCAAAATCAATCTCAAAGTTTTGATTTTCTTCCAAGGAGAAGAAATTGTACAGCGCAAAATTGAGCTACCCGATTATAAAGATGTTTCCAAAGCCCAAGAAGTATTGGTGGTTGGAGCCGGACCTGCCGGACTTTTCGCAGCCCTTCAGTTAATAGAGTTAGGCTTAAAGCCAATTGTACTCGAACGCGGAAAAGATGTTCAGGAACGACGACGCGACTTGAAAGCCATCAACCGCGACCATATTGTTGATGAAGATTCTAATTATTGCTATGGCGAAGGTGGGGCAGGAACTTATTCTGATGGAAAATTATATACCCGTTCTAAAAAACGTGGAGATGTGGACAGGATTCTCGAACTTTTCGTGGCTTTCGGAGCTTCCGAAGATATCTTGATAGAAGCTCATCCTCATATCGGAACCAATAAATTACCCAAAATCATAAAATCCATTCGGGAGAAAATCATTGAATTTGGTGGTCAGGTTTTGTTTGAAACCCGAGTCGTTGATATTCTCATAAAGAATAATGAAGTTCAAGGTGTTGTCACTCAAAAAGGTGAAACCATCAATGCCAGCAAATTAATACTTGCCACTGGACATTCTGCCCGAGATATCTTTGAATTATTGGATAGAAAAAAAATATTCATAGAAGCCAAGCCATTTGCTTTGGGAGTCCGAGCGGAGCATCCTCAAGAACTGATTGATAAGATACAATATTCGTGTGATTATCGAGGAGAATATCTTCCTCCAGCGCCTTATTCCATCGTCAAGCAAGTAAATGGACGTGGGATGTATTCCTTTTGTATGTGTCCTGGTGGAGTAATTGCTCCTTGTGCGACAAGTCCGGGTGAAGTGGTAACCAATGGATGGTCGCCGTCAAAAAGAGACCAAGTTACTGCCAATTCAGGAATTGTAGTGGAGTTGAAGCTGGAAGATTTCAAACCCTTTGCAAAATTCGGAGCCTTGGCCGGAATGGAATTCCAAAAAAGCATCGAACAGAAAGCGTGGCATCTTGCAGGACAAACCCAAAGAGTTCCCGCTCAACGAATGGTCGATTTTACACAGACAAAATTTTCGGCTGATATTCCAAAAACATCTTACGTTCCAGGAACAACTTCTGTGGAATTAGGGCAAGTTTTTCCGGGATTTCTTACTCAGATTTTACGTCAAGGATTTACTGAATTTGGCAAATCCATGCGAGGTTACCATACCAACGAAGCCATACTTCACGCTCCAGAATCGAGAACTTCATCACCTGTCCGAATTCCAAGAGACCCATTTTCATTGGAGCATGTTCAAATCAAGGGACTGTATCCTTGTGCAGAAGGTGCGGGTTATGCTGGTGGAATTATTTCTGCCGCAATTGATGGTGAAAAATGTGCCTTGAAGATTGGGGAAAGCTTGAACTGAGTTGTTTGAATCGTAAATTAATTGCAAGACTCAATAAATTCGTCCATAAAAATGGAAATGTCATTATAGGCAATTTTTAATGCATTGTCTATTGTCCTGTAGTTGTTTGAGTTTTGATAATAATTATAATGTTGGGCTTCCGATCTGAATCGCTCTTTTTTTTCTTCCATTGTAAAATCATTATAAATAACCTTTCTAAATCTTTCAGTATTACTTTCATAAAATTCAGGACAAGAGCTAAATAAATAATGATAAAATGCAGTTTGAATTCTATTGTTTGCTTTTCTGTTGAAAATGGTCGTTTTCTCGTAAGGTAAAATGGCGAATTCATCATTTTGATTTTGAAAATAAAATCGTGAGTGGTGAATAGTACCCATAACACCTTTGTGGCGTACAAAATACTGAAAGCCATATAAATTAATTTTGCCTCTTTTGACCAAAGGGAGCCAAAGAATCATCTTTAAATCTATAATCTCTCCTTTTTTATTAAACGTTTTTATAGACAAGGGAACATATATTGCCCTTGTACCATCTGTGTAATCAAAACGTACTTCCTTTATATCGGTAATTTTGTAGCTTATTGATTCTCCATTTTCAGTTAGCTTAAATTTTATAGTTTCATCATCCATGTTGAACTTCTTTTCAATCTTTGACGAAAGGTTAAGATCAATAATATCCTTTTCCATGAATGATTTTATGAATCCTTCTTGAACTCGGCCATCTTTGAATGTTATTGTTCCAAACATGTACTTAGCATTGCAATTAAAACTTACAAAAAGGATAATAAGAAGAAATTTAAGTTTCATTTTTTTTTAGTTTATTTAGTACGCAAAATTAAATTTTAATTTATATAAAGTAAGCTAAAAAAGATTAATCATTCTATGTTGAACACTCGTTAAACTTTCCGAAAATCTAAAATTCATTCGGAAAAAGCTAAGTTTTTAGTACCTTTGAGCGAGCTATACCCACTTAAATGACCAAAGAAAAAGTAATATTAGTAAACGAAAATGACGAGCAAATTGGTTTGATGCCAAAACTTGAAGCACACGAGAAAGCGGTATTGCACCGTGCCTTTTCTGTTTTTATCCTTAACGAAAAAAACGAAATAATGCTCCAGCAAAGAGCCTCGCATAAATATCATTCTCCATTATTGTGGACCAATACTTGTTGCAGTCACCAGCGCGAAGGCGAAACCAATATCCAAGCCGGAACCCGCCGTTTGTTTGAAGAAATGGGTTTCAAAACTGAGTTGAAAGAACTTTTTCATTTTATTTATAAAGCGCCTTTCGATAATGGTTTGACCGAGCATGAACTCGACCACGTTATGATTGGGTACTACAATGAAGCTCCAGAAATCAATCCAGAAGAGGTCGAAAGTTGGAAATGGATGTGCATCGAAGACGTAAAAAACGACATGCAACTTCATCCCGAAATCTATACGGTTTGGTTCAAGATTATTTTTGACGAATTTTATCACTACCTTGAGGATCACAAATTATAAGCTATGAAAGTCACTATCTCCAGAAAAGCCCATTTCAATGCCGCACACCGATTGTACAGAAAAGATTGGTCGTTTGAAAAGAACGATGCCGTTTTCGGAAAATGCAACAGTCCCAACTTTCACGGTCATAATTATGACCTGACCGTTAGTGTGACCGGAAAAATTGATGAGGAAACCGGTTATGTGATGGATATAAAAGATTTGAGTGATTTGATTTATTCAGAAGTCGAAGTGCCATTCGACCATAAAAATCTAAATCTTGATGTTCCAGAATTCGAAAATCTAAACCCCACTGCCGAAAATATCGTGGTGGTAATCTGGAACAAGCTCCGTAAAAAAATCAATACCGATTTCGATTTGGAAGTGGTGCTTTACGAAACACCAAGAAATTTCGTTACCTATCGCGGAGAATAACTAGGAGCGAAACGCTTGGGTATTTTTGGAAACCATTTTCCCGCTGCAGCAACTCGCTTTAAAACTGTTGGTCACAGTTTTAAGAGCTCAAACAATTGCAGCATCGGGGCTATATGAAAATCCATATACTTTTTGAATCTTCAGTACCAAAAATGCGAATTAGTGTAAACAATTGACAAAATAGTGTAATGAAAAAAGGCAGTAATTTCCCAACTTTGTAGAAACAAAACTCACTATGAACGCATCATTATATCCACTACAGTTCAACCCAATTTTGAAAGAAAGAATCTGGGGAGGCGAAAAATTAAAAACAGTTTTACATAAAGACATCACTTCAAAAATCACAGGCGAAAGTTGGGAACTTTCTACAGTTCCGGGCGATGTGAGTATCATTTCAAATGGCGAACATAAAGGCATCTCATTACAAGCATTCATCGACAAATATCCCGATGAAGTTTTGGGAACAGAAGTGCATAAACGTTTCGGAAAACAATTCCCATTGCTATTCAAATTCATCGATGCCAGGGAAGATCTTTCGATACAAGTCCATCCAAATGATGAATTGGCTAAAGAGCGCCACAATTCTTTCGGTAAGACAGAAATGTGGTACATCATGCAAGCCGACCCAGGCTCAAGAATCATTGTAGGTTTCAAAGAAAAATCCAATCAGGAAGAATACCTTGAAAGTTTAAAGAATAAAAATCTGCTTTCGATTTTGGAACAAGTTCCAACAAAAGCGGGAGATGTTTTCTTTTTAGAAACCGGAACCGTTCATGCCATCGGAGCCGGAGTTTTGTTGGCGGAAATTCAGCAAACTTCTGATATCACCTATAGAATCTATGATTTTGACAGGGTAGATGCTGCCGGGAACACTAGGGAATTGCACGTAGATTTGGCTTTGGATGCCATCAATTATGATGTTGTAGAAACTCAAAAAAAATACAAAACCCAAGAAAATGTGTTCAATGATGTAGTTGATTGTCCGTATTTTACAACCAACTTGCTTCCGCTTCAAGGTACAATAGAAATTGATAAAACATTTGAGTCTTTTACAGTTTATATGTGTGTGGAAGGATATTTTGAAATTGAATATTACAATGAAAAATTCACTTACGAAAAAGGGGCCACTGTTTTGATTCCAGCAGGGATGAACATGTTTAAAATCAGCGGAAATGCTTCAATTTTAGAAATTTACATTTCATAGTGGGTTATAAGAAGAATATGTGTACTTTTGCAAGCGCAAATTAAAATTAAAAATAAAATGGCAAACATTAAGAATTTAAAGAAAGACATCAACTACGTTTTAGGAGATATTATTGAAGCGGTTTACTTATATGAACTTACAAGTACAGGACAACCAACTGCTGAAACGAATGCATTGATTGACGAAGCGATTGCTGCTTTTGATGGTTTGATTGCAAAAGTGAACGCTAAAAACGTTGAAAACAAAAAAGCACACTTCAAACAAATAAATGTGGAATTAGAACAAGTTGCGAATCAATTGGTTACTAAAATCAATGATTTTCAATAAAAAAAATCAATAAAAAAGTGCCAATTTAGTTTGGAAAATTAAATTTCAAGCTTATATTTGCACCCGTATTGAAGTCGCCAGCGTAGCTCAGTTGGCTAGAGCAGCTGATTTGTAATCAGCAGGTCGTGGGTTCGAGTCCCTCCGCCGGCTCAATAAAAAAACCATCACAGTAATGTGGTGGTTTTTTGGTTTTAGGATATTTGTCTGCTATACTTTGTATGTTATGGCTAAAATATCAATCATTTTTTTTTGGAAAATAAAAATACAGTCTTATATTTGCACCCGTATTGAAGTCGCCAGCGTAGCTCAGTTGGCTAGAGCAGCTGATTTGTAATCAGCAGGTCGTGGGTTCGAGTCCCTCCGCCGGCTCAATAAAAAAACCATCACAGTAATGTGGTGGTTTTTTGGTTTATAGTGTTTTCTAAAATTAGGGTATAAAAAAACCATCCGTTGAGGCGAATGGTTTTTTGTGTTTTATATTGATTCTTATTGGTTATTGGCTTCCAATTTTTTTGTGTCTTCAATATGTTTGGAAAGTAGCTTGCCGTATTTTGCTTTTGCTATTTTCTCAGGCAATGAATTGTTGATCGTGTCGAGATACTTCACGTTGGCATTACTGATCTCGGATAATGCGATGAAAGGTGCCACATCGAAATCTTTGTTTGTGATGGCAAAGTTAATGGCATAAAGGTATTTTCTCTTTAGATTGTTTGCTATCTTTTCTTCAATAGCTGGAATATCTGCAGGGCGGTTGAAGCGTATGGCATCAAAACGTTCTTTTGAGAGTTCGAGGTTTCTGTTTATAAATCCTGTATTTACTTTTTTGAAGTCTTCGTAGCGTTTATGGTTTTCAGAACCTGTAATCTTGGCATCGGCGAAGAAACGTTTTAAATCGGTTTCGATGTTGATGGTTCCTGGTTCTGCAAAGATAGGGAGGTTGCTGTCTACGGAGTTGGTTACGCCTCGGTCCAGGAAGAGGTAGAACATTTCTGGAGATTCGATGTCGAGGTGCCACTCGAAAGTGGATTTTCCGTCGAGAATTACTGAGTCGATGGCGACAAGGTTTGTGTCTACAATTTTTTGAAGGTATAGTTTTCCTTCCTGCAATCCTTTGATGTTTCCTGTTATGTGAAGGTTTTTGTCGGCTTCTTTTTTGCTACAGCTTGTGATGAGGAGTACAGAGAAGAGTGCAATGACTGCGTTTTTCATATTGATTTTGATTGTTTTTTTACGTGTGGCAAAATAATAAAAAAATCCCCAATTTAGATTTTAAATTGGGGATTAATATGATTCTTTTCTGCGTCTTGTGGGTTTTATGGTTTTCCTTTTAGCCCTGATGGTTGCAAATATCCTTTTGTTCTGGTGTTCAGAACAAAAGATATTGCATCCAGCAGGAATATGTCCCGAAGCTTCGGGATGAAAATGCCCTAACGATTCGCTCCTTATCCTTTTAGCCAAGCTTCTTTTAGTTTTGCTTTTGATGCATCTGTTGCTTGGTATCCTTCGGCATGTTCTGTTGGGATTTTTGTGGTTCCTTTTAGGATAAGCTCTTTTCCGTCGCGTTTTACTTTGAAGGAGATTGGGTCGCCGTCTTTTAGACCCATGCTCATCATGATGAGGTCGTTTACGTTGTCGAGGTTGTATTTTACTTGGTTTACTTCGAGCAGAACGTCGCCGGCTTTGATGCCGATTGTGTTCATGAACTCGTTTAATTCAGCTCCAGGTATGATGATGAGTTCTTTTGTTGTAGGATCCATAACGGTTAGGACGGGTGCCTGGTTGTGGATGAAGATGTTTGTAGGCACTTCCATTGTTCCTTTTGTTACGCCCATCTTGGCGAAGTATTTCTCATACGGAATTGGTGTTGGTCCGGCAACATAGGTGTTGAGGAATTGTCCTACTTCTGGATAGGTGAGTTGTGTAATTTTGGCAAAGAGGTCCTTGTCGTCGAAGGCTTTCTTGGTTCCGTATTCTTGTGACAATTTTTGCATTAGGTCTAAGATGCCACGTTGTCCGTTGCTTCTTTCGCGTATTTCGATGTCGATGCACATGGCGATCAGGGCTCCTTTTTCGTATACGTTTAGGTATTGGTCTTTATAGGGTTTCTTCAACACTTCGGCGCTCATCTTGGTGAATGGCATGGTGTCGTCCATGGTGAGTGAGTTGGCGATTTTTCCTGACATTCTTTGGTAGAATTCGGTTTCGGTAATCAGGCCTTGGTTGACTTGAAATAAATTAGCGAAATATTCGGTTACGCCTTCGTACATCCAAAGGTGCTGTGACATCTTCGGGCTGTTGTAGTCGAAGTTTTGGATTTCTTTGGAATGGATGGTTAGTGGTGTAACGATGTGGAAGAATTCGTGTGAAACGACGTCTTTTAGTTGTTCTGCCAATTGTTCCTTTGGCATCATCTCTGGCATTACGACTGTTGTAGAGGTTGGATGCTCTAGGGCTCCGAAACCTTTTGCATCGGGTCTGTTGGCGATGTCTGAAAGGTAAAGAAGGACAGCATATTTCTTAGTGGAATTGAATTTTCCTAGGAAATTCTTTTGTGCCGTCATCATGGTTTTCATCTCAGGCGTGATGCTTTGGGCAGTGATTAATCCGTTTGGAGAATATACTGCGATGATGATCTCCATTCCGTCTACGGTAAAGGTTGTGTAGTCTGGTTTGGCATACATTATTGGGTTTTCTACCAATTCGGCATAGCGGGAAGTGGTGAAGGTGTCTTTGGTGTCGCTTGCATTGGTATCGATCATTGCGGTTGCTCCCCAAAGGGTGGCTGGGTGTGTGATGTTTACTTTATACGGAAGTTCTATCAGTCCTGAAAAATAGCCTACGAAAGCGTGGGTGTTGATCATGAAGTTCTTGCCTTCCTCGATGTTGGTTCCTGCGGGAGAGAAGATGTCGTGTTCGTCCTCGATATCATAGGTATCGTTGACCAGATAGGTGATCTTGCTTAGTTTTTTTGCGTCGCGTATGGTCCATGTGTTCTCTTCCATCTTGGCGACTATAAGCGGATTTCCTTTTGCATCGAAGGCTTTTAGGTTGTCTATGAACTTGCCGTAATCGTCTTCAGAATAAGTTCCTGGGATGATTTTGGGGATGTGGTAGGTGACTTCGTTGCTGGTAATTTTTGGTGGGGTAACGGTTACGAGTACCTTATCCTCTTTGATGACATTCAAATCGATGTCGACTTGGATTTGTTTTTCCTTTGATTGTGCATTGGCATTGATGCTTATCATTGACATTGCTACTGCCAAGAAATAAAAAATTTTGATGTTTAGAACCCTTAATTTCATCTTTTTTAGATTTGATTTGAATGTAAGACTGCGGTTTAACCTTTTTGTTACACTATGCAAAGAACGCTAATTATAAAAGTGATGGGAGTTATAGAGTTGTTAATTTATAGGGAAGGATTTACCATAAAAAAGACGACTCTAAAGCCGTCTTTTTGTTTTTTGATATTTTTATAGTATTGTTATTTCACTTGAATTGCTATCCAATCTGAAATTTGCTTTAAAGCGATAGGAGAAAAAGTCTGTTCTATTTTTTCGTATTCATCGATCGTACAAGTGGTGCATTCTTGAAAAAGATGGTTCATGTTTGGAAATTCAACAACTGTTACTTTTTTGTTGCCTCCTTTTTCCAAAGCGTTCTTGATGGCCTGGGTGTTTGCCTTGGAAGGAACTTGAACGTCCTTTTCTCCGTTTAAAACCAGGACAGGGCATTTGACATCTTTTAGGATCAGTGCGGGATCGTAGGTGATAAAATGATGGAACCAGGGTGATGTTGCCATGCCTACTTGCTGGTTGATAACGATATTGATTTCTTCCTGGGAGGGTTTTTGATCGGCTGGAAGCTTGTCAAAGCTTTCTTGAACGATGGCGGTAAGCTTTTGTTTTACGATGTCGGGGTTCTTTTCTGTCTTGATGATGCTGTATACCTTTGTATTTTCATCGGCTGCCTGTTTTAGTTCTTCTTCGCTCATACCACTTGCTTTTCCTATCAGATAGGTCTGCTGCATTAGAAGTTCGTCGCCGGGAATTCCTGTTCCAGCCAATAAAACGATGTAACTGATGTCCTTTGTGCCTGCGGCAACCATCGGGGCAATTACCCCGCCTTCGCTATGGCCGATGAGTCCGATCTTCTTCAGGTTTGTTTCTTTTCTTGTTTTCAGGTATTCTACTGCGGCTGAAACGTCAGTGGCGAAATCCTTGATTGTAGAGGTATTCCTGTCGCCACCAGATTCGCCTACGCCACGGTCGTCAAAACGAAGGACTCCGATTCCTTTCTTGGTCAGATAATCGGCAATCAATAGGAACGGCTTGTGTCCTAAAAGTTCTGAATCCCTGTTTTGTGCGCCGCTTCCGCTGATGAGCACTACAACTGGAAATTTACCTTCCTTGCTCGGAAGGGTGAGTGTTCCGCCTAAAGTGATGTTGTCTTTCTTGTTCTGGAAGGTTACATTTTCTACATAATAATTAAACTCAGTTGGCTCCTGTGGTTTCTTTTTTTTCCTGCTTAAATTAAGTGGAAAAGTAGCGCCTGATTGGCTGAAAGTCCCGATGATTTCATTGAAAGCATTTAGGGTTCCGTTGTATCCAATCCCAGCTACTTCAATAGTCATCTTTACATTTGGCTTTTGAAAGGATACCGTGTTGATTGGTATTCCTTGAACATTCTGCTCCGGACTGTCCATTGTTGCGGTATAGCTTTCGCCTGATTTTTCGATATTGAAAATAAGGTTCAGCTTGTTTCCTTGAATGTCGATTCCGCCGACCCATTGGCCTGTTATGTCTTGGGAAAAAGACGCAAGGGAAACTAATAGCAAAAGAGTAGAGAAAAGTTTTGTCATAGTGTGTTATATCAAGTTGAAAATGATTTTAGAAAGTATCTCGGCCAAAATGATGGCTCCGGCAAAAAGCAGGTTGTTTTTTATTCCTCTGGAATTGCTGGCTATCTTGAAACCGTTGAAAAGCAGGATTACGAACCATATAATGAATAGGATTGTAACTCCGGTGAATAACGCCAGAAAGAATATTTCAGAGGTCTCGAGGTTGAGACCGTTTTGTGGATTGCTTACATCAAATGAAGTTAGTATTTTTTTTCCCAATTCTGAATTGTAGTTCTGGTAATTGGAAAATGTCAGCAAATAAATCGGAATCCTTGCAATCATTACCGTTGTGAGGATGTCTATCAGTCGGGTTTTTGGATTGATGTATTTTCCGAGCAGGAATAAAAGTATTGTCAGTGAAAGGATGTTTACCAGATTGTCCACGAACGGTTGTATCAATTCTACTGCATCTGGAAAATGAAGGTCCATGATGCCGTCGTATCTTCCTTGGAATGCATAGCCAAGGTAGCTTCCGACAAGGGTAAAGGCTAATCCGAAAATCAGCAATTTGTTTTCGTCGTATTTCTCGAAAGGATTAAAGAGGATTGTTTTCATTGGTTTTGGTTTTTAGTTGGTTGATTTTTTCGATGATGTCGTCTAGTTTGTTTCTAACGGTTGGGTAGCTTTTTCCCATTTGATTAGCCATTTCTTTTAAGCTGCCACTGCTGAGGAAAAATTGAAGGATAAAGTTTTGCTCTTCCTCGGGCATC
The DNA here is from genome assembly GCF_049060005.1 of Flavobacterium sp. PLA-1-15. Lineage (NCBI taxonomy): Bacteria > Pseudomonadati > Bacteroidota > Flavobacteriia > Flavobacteriales > Flavobacteriaceae > Flavobacterium > Flavobacterium sp. PLA-1-15. The sequence goes on from NZ_JBMGQS010000008.1 coordinate 13,095, forward strand.
TGAAGTAGGAGTGGCAAGGCATAGTTTCCCGAAACCAAGGTTTTGCAATTTCCGCAGGCAAGTTGTGATACAGCAAGCTGGCTTTCGCAACTTGGACAATTAATGGGAAGTTTTGGATTCATACTTGAATATTGTTTAGTCAAATATAAATAAAATTTAATATAAAATAAATAATGTTTATTATTTTTTAAATAAAATTGAATCTTGGTTTGATGTTGTTTTATTATTTATGGCTATTATTTAATTTTTGTCAAGCGCATAAAAAAAGCTCCTGTAAAGGAGCTTTTGGTTTAATCGAACTTGTTTTTGATGTAGTATTTTCCGTCTAGATCATCATCAAATTCATCTATTTTTGGTGGTTTTGGTTTGGGCTTACTGGCCATGGCTTTCTTTTTCCATAGCTCGAACTTATCGGCAGTGAGTTTCTTCTTCATGATTTCGATTACCTCTTTCTCGGCAAATCCAAATTCTTTCTTGATTATCTCAAACGGGTTTCTTTCTTCCAAAGCCAAAGTAATCAGCTTTTCGTTTTGTTCCCAGGTTAATTCGATACGTTTACTCTTTTTCATTACTTGAAAATTAATTCAGATAAATTTTTGTTTTTTAGGGTTAAAATTATAATTCAATATTAGTAAAAAAAGTAATCACTTTATCGAGAGTAAGAAATTTTTTTAATGAAAATGATACTAATTAAGTTTTTTTGGCTTTTGGAATGGAATTTTCAATAGATTTTTTAGGTTGTTGTTTTCTTCCGGCTTCATGTGGGTATCAACACCATAGACGATTTGATCGTTTTTCAAAGTGGTAAATGTCCCGAAAAGACGGTCCCAAATCGAGAAGATGTTACCGTAATTGGAATCGGTATAAGGCAGGACGTAATGATGGTGCACTTTATGCATGTCGGGCGAAACAATAACATAGCTTATGAGTGTGTCGAGTTTTTTGGGCAATGAAATATTGGCGTGGTTGAACTGCGAAAATACAACCGACATGGATTGGTAGAGAAAAACGAGCCACATTGGGCTTCCTACAATCAAAACTCCGAGGGTTGTGAAGATAAAGCGAATGACACTTTCTCCGGGATGGTGACGGTTTGCAGTTGTAGTATCAATCCAAGTATCAGTGTGGTGGATGAGGTGAAAACGCCACATCCATTTGGTCCTGTGCTGTACGAGATGCGCCAGATAGGCACCGATCAAATCAAGCAGTAATAATCCGATAATGGTGAAAACCCAAATATTGATTTGGGGCAGCCATTGGAGGACTCCGAATTTATTTTGAACGGCCCATTGGGCTGCCATCAGTAAGATAAAAGCCATTACAAAGTTTACAATGATGGTTGTAATGGTAAAAAAGATGTTTATTCCAGCATGGTTCCATTTTTTATAGTCAAACACAAATAAAGGCTTGACACTTTCCAAGAGCCAAAAAAAGGCAATTCCACCTGCTAGAATCAAACCTCTGTGAAGAGATGGAATTGTAGTGAAATAATCAATTATTGCCTCCATAATTTATTAAGTTTAATTGAATACTACTGTAAATGTGGTACCAGAATCGACTTCACTTTTAACGGTTATTTTTCCGCCCAGGCTTTCGATCTGAGCCTTTGTCATGAAAAGCCCTATACCATTTGCATCGGGATGCTTGTGGAAAACCTTATGCATGCCAAACATCTTGCTGCCGTGCTTGACCAGGTCTATTCCGAGTCCGTTGTCTTTAACACTCAACAAAATCTGATTTTCCTTAACTTCCGTTCTTACCGTGATTTTTGGTTTTCTGTCAGGAGAACGGTATTTTAAGGCATTGCTGATGAGGTTGTGGAAAATACTTTCGATGTAGATCCTTGGAAATTCAATCTGAGGAGCTGTTTTAAAATCGGCCTCTATTTCTGCTTCAGAAATTAAAATTTCACCCTGTAATGTTTCAGTAGTTTTTATAAAAATTTCATCTAATATAATTATTTCCTTTTCAATAATTTTGTTCTTTTTGATGCTTAGAATTTCCAATAGATGGTTCAGCGTTTCATTTAGATTGATGGACACTTTCTTGAGCATTTCAAAAATCTTCTTGTAGTCTTCGAGCTTGCTGTTTTCATCTACCATAGAAACAAGTGAGGTGATATTTGCCGCTGGCGAACGTAAGTTGTGTGATGTGATGCTCGCAAAATCGTTCATTTGATTGTTCTGTATGCTCAATTCCGTAATCAAATCGGCTTGGATTTCTTCTTTTTGAATGGTCTTATCGGCTGTTTTTCGGATGACTTTGTAAGCGACAAAGATGATCACTACGGTCAAAAATACAAATACAAGAAAAACAAAGTTTCGCTTTTTTATATTTTCATCTGTTTCTATTAATTTCTGCGAAAGCAGGTTGATTTGTGTCTGTTGGAAATCGGCTACAATCTTTCGAATTGAATCCATGACTTCTTTTCCGCGGCCTATTTCTACGAGTTTTGAGGCTTCGACCAGACCGAGATTCTTTCTCGTGTCAATCGTGAGCTGGCTGATTCTCTTCTTTGAATTAATGAGATGCTCAATGGAGTCCAATTTTTTTAATTGTTCCTGATTTGTATCGTTCATGGAGCGCAAGGAATCCATCCATACATCGATTTTCTTGGAGCCACTTGTAAATGCTTCCAGATAGTTCTCCTTTCCGGTAATGGCATAGCCACGGGTTCCTGTTTCAATGTCGATAGAGCTGGTTAAAACTTTCTCGAGAATATTGTTTACACTACTTGTGTGGTAGATAATTTCCCGGTTTTCCTTTACCAGCTGTGCCCTGGTGTAGGTGGAATAGATTAAGAATATAAAAACGAGACTCACGACAAAAAACGCAATATCTATTTTATTTCTCAGGGTCATTTTTTTTGATGTTCTCACTAAGGGGGTGGTTTTTGAGGTAAAAAACAGTTTTCCAGCAATTTACTTAATTTCTGTTAACTTTTATCTTTTTATTTGATAATCCTAAAGGTCAGGTTTATTCGGGGTTCAATGGGTTTTGCTGTTTTGGGGATCTGGTGCAACCAGTGGTGCTGGGTGGTGCCTTTCATGATTAAAAGGCTTCCATTTTGCAACAGTATTTTTTGTTTTAAATTGTTGTCGGATTTATGCCTTAAATGGAAATACCTTTCTGCGCCAAAACTCAACGATGCAATAATTGGATTTTGTCCTAATTCCTTTTCATCATCGGCATGCCAGCCGTTACTGTCTTTCCCGTCACGGTAGAGGTTCAATAGTACTGTTGAAAAGTTGGCTTCTACAATTTCTTCAACCTTAAATTTTATTTTCTGAAGTAAAATGTTCCAAGGATGGGGATGCATAGTAATATTGGAATAGGAGTAGGATTTTCCGTCGTTTCCATAAAGTGCAGTCAATCGGGGTTGCTGGTGCATTTTTCCGTAGACTTTTATTTCATCCTGTTGCCACGGAATTGTCATTAAAAGCTCCTTAAAGATGGCATCTGATTCTACGGCGTCAAAAAAAGACGGATAGTAACTGATATCTGCATCCGGCAAATTGAAAATAATTTTGTCCTGAGGAAAAAGAGAATTCATCGTACAAAAATAAAGAGAAAAACTATAAATCAATGTTATAGTTTTTCTCTTTGAAGTGTAAAAAAGTATTAAAACTAGGCTATTTCAGCGGTTTCTCTTTTTTGTAATAACGTTTTGTAGATATATCCTGCTGCAATTGCTCCTGAGATTGGTGCAGCCCAAAACATCCAAAGCTGTGTCAATGGTTCACCCAAAGCAATCAAGGCTTGTGATGTTGATCTTGCGGGATTGACTGAGGTATTGGTAATGGGAATACTGATCAGGTGAATCAAAGTCAGCCCCAATCCTATTGCAATTCCGGCAAATTTTCCGTTTGCAAATTTATCTGTTGCACCCAGGATGATCAGAAGGAAAAACATAGTCAGTAAAAACTCAACCGCAAAGGCGGCTTCCAAGGAATATCCATTTGGAGAGAATTCCCCGTATCCATTTGATGCGAATGCTCCTGCCTCGGTATTATCGATTATAAAATCGCTGTTCCCGGAAGCAATAAAATACAAAGCGGCACCAGCGACTATTGCACCAATGGTTTGTGATACGATATAAGGTAAAAGATCCTTAGCGGGAAATCGGCCACCTGCCCAAAGTCCGAAAGAAACGGCGGGATTAAAATGTCCCCCCGAAATATGTCCGACGGCATAGGCCATTGTCAATACAGTTAGACCAAAAGCTAGAGCAACTCCAGCGAATCCAATTCCTAAGTCGGGAATTCCGGCTGCAAAAATAGCACTTCCGCAACCTCCGAAAACGAGCCAAAAGGTCCCGAAAAATTCTGCGAATAATTTTTTCATGATGAATGTGTTTGTTCAGTAAATGGTTTAAATTTTTCATTTTAGCGTATATATAAACAGGCCCAAATCATTAGAAGTGCTTGGAGGGGTAGCCTTAAGAAGAGCATATACTTAGGGAGTCCAAAACCCGCTTTTGGGTTTTGGTACATATATAAATTGGCTGGGAACACTGCGATTAACAACACAATTATTCCACAAGCAGCAAATTTAGTAAAGGCTGGTAAGCATAAAAGAATGCCTAAAATAATCTCTGCAAAGCCAGAAATTTTATTCAATAATGCTGGTTTTGGGAAACTAGGAGGTATGATTTTTATATACATTCGAGGCTTTACAAAATGATTGACTCCTGCCAGTATGTATAGCAGGGCCATCAAATACAGATGCCAAGGAAGCGGTAAAATCATTTTCGAACTTTATAAAAGCTAATGTAGTTTTAAAATATAAAAATTCAAAGGCTAAAAGTTGTATTTCAAAAAAAATATTATGCCTTGTTCGATTTGAATCGGATATTCATAATGACTATTGCCAGAATAATGAGCACGATTCCGATCCATTGAACCAAGATTACTTTTTCGTTCAAAAGGAAGAAAGCCATCAATACTGAAACGGGCAGTTCAAGTGAAGAAACAATACTTCCTAATCCGATTCCCGTATGTGGAAAACCAGCATTCAAAAGCATTGGCGGAATTATGGTTCCGAAAAGTGAAAGTACAATTCCCCATTTTAAGAATATTGTAAAATTGAAATCTTGGGCGGTTGAAAAAACACCCAGGGCATCTGCCATTGTTTCGGATTGATTGGGAAGAATTTGTGTAATTAGGGCAAAAAGTAACACCATCGTTCCGCCTCCCAAGAGCATGTATAGGCTTCGTTGGGCCGAAGAAATTTCTGTTGCCACACTGTTTGCAGTGAACATTGTGGTTGTAAATGAAGCGGCAGCGAGCATTCCGAAAAAGATTCCCAACGGATTCAGGTTTACTTCTGAGTTCATTAGGTTTGTAGCAAGGGCAGTTCCAATCAAAACAATTACAACGGCCACAACCTTGATTAATGAAGGAAGTTTTTTCTCCAGAAACATTTCCAATAGCACACCCATCCAGACTGTCTGCATTAAAAGCACGATTGCAATAGATACTGGAATATCAAACTTGACAGCGAGATAATAAAAAATACTGGTCAGTCCGGTAGAAGTTCCAGCAACCATCAGTTGTGTGATGTTTTTTCGAGATGCCTTAACAGCTGTATTGTTGTTTTTCTTTCTTTGGAAAGCATTTATGAGCAATATTCCGATGATGCCAAAAAGGAATTGAGATACAGTAACTTCGGCAGTTGTAAAGCCTTCTCCATAGGCCATCTTTACAAAAGTAGCCAACATTCCATAACTTGTAGCGCCAAGACCTACTAAAACAACTCCCTTTAAAACATTATTATTTGTCATTTTTTCAAAATTAAAAAGCCGGCAAATATAGGCTTTAGTTGTTTCTTAATCATCTTCAAATTGAAAAAATTTAAATATTTTCGATGTTTAACATACTTTTTTTAACAAGATTAAAGTTATTGTTAGAACAAAAAACATTTTTACCCAATTCTTATAACTGTATGAAGATGATTCAAAAATTGATGCTTCTTTTTGTCTTGATTTTTTGGAGCTGTACTATAAATGGAAAAAAATCTGATGTTGAAGCTGAAGAAAAGAGGGATTATCAGCACTTCCATAAAGAAGCAAGAGCATTCTGCAAGGCTCAGAATTTTAATGAGGACTATTATTTCTTGGTTGATTTTAATGTACATTCGGGCAAGGATCGTTTTTTTATTTACGATTTTAAAACCAATAAAATAAGTAATACCAACTTGGTTACTCATGGAAGCTGTGATAAATTTGAAGCCAATGAAACAAAATGGGAGAAGGTAAAATTCAGCAACGAGAACAACAGCCATTGTTCTTCAAAAGGGAAATATAAAATCGGAAAGAGGGATTATAGTTCCTGGGGAATCAAAATCAAGTACTGGCTTCACGGTTTGGAAGCTACCAATTCAAATGCTGTTGAAAGAGTGGTGGTACTGCACTCTTGGGAAGCTGTCGGAAATAAAGAAATCTACCCAGAATACAGTCCGTTGAGCTGGGGTTGTCCTGCTGTTTCAGATGCGTTCATGGAGCTATTGGATGCTAAATTAAGGCAAACGCAAAAACCAGTTTTGTTATGGATTATAGAATAGGTCTAGGTTTGTAAAGAGTTTATTACTTCCATGATTTTATACGGGATTCTTTCGAATTCACCAATCACTCCCGGCTTTATGATAAAAGCTTTAGCTCCATACTGCAAGCATTTTTTTTGATACAATATGTTTATAGAAGTCGAATAGGCAAAAGAGATGATTTGGCTCATTTCTGAATTTCTAGAAATTTCTTTCAAAGCCTCAATCCCATTGACAACCGGCATGTTGATATCCGTAAGGATTACATCAGGTTTTTCTTCGTCGCTATTGAGGAAATCAATGAGTTCCTTACCGTTTTTTACGAGGCTGATTTTCGTAAATGAAGAATGTCTGGAAAATGATTCCAGAATTATTTCAGTATCGTCAGTATCATCTTCGGCAATAACTATATGTAAATTATTGGTTCTTATCATTTTTATACTTTTCGTATATCAGGAGACTTCCAGATATATCAAGGGGTAAGGTTTCTGGATAGGGCTTGTAAAATTAAGCAAAAATTATCTTCACAAGGTAATGATAAAATAGATTGCAACATATTTGAAATGTTATAACATTTCGGTCCGCATTTATAACTAAAATTGAGTAACTTTCAGCTCAAATTTAGTTAAATGAATTCTTCAGATTTTTTGTCCGATGGTGGAGAAATGGGAACTATTATTCGTTCCTATGATTGGTCTTCGACACCTTTAGGCTCTATAGATACCTGGCCACAAAGTTTGCTTACTACGTTAAGTATAATCTTAAATTCAAACTTCCCGATGTTTCTCTTTTGGGGCGAACACCATATTTGCTTTTACAACAGTGCCTATCGTCCAAGTCTTGGAAACAATGGTAAACATCCCTCGGCTGTAGGGAAGCCTGGTAAAGAGGTTTTTCCAGAAATTTGGAACGATATTGTTCCTTTGATCGATGAGGTAATGGCTGGAGGAAAGGCAAGCTGGAGTGAAGACCAATTGCTTCCTAGTTACAGGAACGGTCTTTTAGACGATATTTATTGGACTTACAGCTATAGTCCGGTTAAGGCAGAATCGGGAAAAGTGGGAGGCGTTTTCGTTACCTGTATCGAGACTACCGAAAAAGTGAAGAGCTTTCAGACCCTCGAAGAAAAAGAAAATCTTTTGCGATTTGCCATCGATGCTACAGAACTAGGGACTTGGGATTATAATCCGAAAACGGATAAGTTTACTGGAAACGATCGACTCAAAGAATGGTTTGGGCTTCCGCCAGAATCAGAAATTGCACTTTCATTAGCGATTGATGTCATTGCAGATAACGATAAGTTTAAAATTGCAAATGCTATTCAAGAAGCTTTGGAGTATGAATCAGGAGGAAATTATGACGTGGAATATACCATTATTCATCCCATTACAAAAGTACAAAGAATAGTTAGGGCAAAAGGAAAAGCGTGGTTTAATGATCAAAAAGTAGCCTATAGATTTAATGGAACGCTACAAGACATTACTCAGCAATCTATTGGAAGGAAAGAATTAGAAAGCAGTAAAAACCGTCTCAATCTCCTGATAGATGAATCTCCTGTAAGGATCATATTTTTAACAGGCAGGGATATGAGAATCGAGCTTGCCAACGATGTTGTTTTGAAAAGCTGGCAAAAAGACAAATCCGTAATCGGTAAAACCATAAAGGAAGTTCTGCCTGAAATGGAAGGCCAGCCGTTTTTAGAATTGTTGGATAAAGTATATACCAGCGGTGAAAATCTCTCAATGAAAGGAGCACCAGTAAAGTATTGGAACAATGGTGAGTTGGTGCAGTATTATTATGATTTTTGGTACAAGCCGATGATCAATTCTGCTGGTGAAGTTTACGGAATCCTTTCTACGGCAGTAGATGTTACCGAAAAAATTATTGCCCAGCAACGAATAGAGCAAAGCCAAAGAAAATTGAGAAGCGTGGTAGAAAGCGCTCCTTTTCCTATTGGCGTTTATGTAGGTAGGGAAATGAAAATTCAGTTGGCCAATCAATCCATAATAGATGTTTGGGGAAAAGGAAACGACGTGATAGGAAAATTATATTCCAACATTTTGCCCGAACTGGAAAACCAAAAGATATTTGAACAGTTGAGGGAAGTTTACGATACAGGAATTCCTTTCCATAGCAAAAACACGAAGCTTCTCCTGGTTATGAACGGCAAAAAGAAAAGCTTTTATTTCAATTACAGTTTTACACCACTTTTTGATGCCGATGGAAAGGTTTACGGTGTAATGAACACCGCTGCCGATGTAACGGAACTAAATGTTGCCAAGGACAAATTACAGAAAAGGGAGCAAAACCTTCGAAATGTGATACTCCAAGCTCCTGTTGCTATGTGTATTTTCAGAGGTACAGATTATACGGTAGAAATTGCAAACGATTTGATGCTTGAATTTTGGGGCAGACCTTATGAGCAAATCGTGGGCAAACCGATATTTGAAGGCCTTCCTGAAGTAAAAGAGCAAGGATTTGAAGATTTATTGAACAAGGTTTATCAAACTGGAAAAACCCAAAAAGCATTGGAAGTTCCTATTTCGGTGCCACGAAACGGCGGCATTGAAACGGTTTTCATTGATTTTGTTTATGAAGCTTTCCGGGACGAAAATGGTGCAATTTCAGGCGTAATGGCTGTTGTGATAGATGTTACAGAACAAGTTTTAAGCAGAAAAGAAATCGAAGAAGCACAGCAAAAGGCAAATCTTGCAGTAGAATCGGCAGATTTAGGGCCTTATGAGGTAGATTTGATTTCTAATAATATCAAGACAAGCGACAGATTCAATGAAATTTGGGGAGTAAAAGGCAATGTAACACGTGAAAAACTTATAAAATTTATTCATAAAGATGATCTGGAGCTAAGGGATAATGCGCATCGTGAATCTTTGATAACTGGAAATCTCCATTATGAGACCCGAATTATTCAAGACGATCATTCAGAACATTGGGTTAAAATCAAAGGTAGGGTCATTTTTGATGAAAATCATAAACCAATAACGTTATTAGGTGTTATACAGGATATTACCGAGCAAAAACGTTTTGCAGAAGAACTTACCCGGCAGGTTAGAGAACGAACTCAACAACTTCAACGTTCAAATGATGATTTGTTGCAGTTTGCCCACGTTGCGAGTCATGATTTGAAAGAGCCTATTCGTAAAATTAAGATTTTTACCAACATGATCGAAAACGAATATGCCGAAAATATCCCACCAAAAGGGATGGTATATTTGGAAAAAGTGCAAAATGCTACCGACCGGATGTTCTCAATGGTGGAGGGTGTCTTGGCGTACTCTACTATAAATTCTGCCGAAAGGCCAATCGAAACAGTAGATTTGAATACCATTTTTGATCATATAGAAACTGATTTGGAAGTGGTAATGGCGCAAAAGCAAGCCGTTATTGAAAGGTCAGTACTTCCAGAAATACAAGGCGCATCTGTTTTACTGCATCAATTGTTTTATAATTTGATCAATAATGCTTTGAAGTTTTCGAAGAAAGAAGAATTGCCTCGTATAAAAATCACTTCCAAGTCTGTAAACAGGGACGGCATTGAATTCTTAAAAGTAGAGATCAGCGATAATGGAATTGGATTTGATCCTGATTTTTTAGACAAAATATTCGATGCGTTCACACGTCTTAATGCAAAGGACAAGTATGAAGGCACCGGGTTAGGACTGGCTTTGTGCAAGAAGATTGTAGAACGTCATCATGGCAGCATATCTGCAATAGGCGAACTACAAAAAGGGGCAACTTTTACAATTGAATTGCCTTTTAAACAAAATCAGGAAATCATCTAGCAGCTGTAGCAGAAACTCTCTAATGAAGGTTTAAATACATCCCAATTGATGCTCAAGGTGTGCTCGATTGATTTTCTGAATTTGGCAAATGAATTTGGCTTTGTGATGTAAAGATTGGCTCCCAATTCCTTACTTCGTAGGATATTTTTCTGATCGTTAGAAGTTGAAAATATCACTACTGGAATATTTTTATATTCTTCGGAAGTCTTTAATTCTCTTAAAACTTCAAAACCATCTTTTCCCGGCATATTCAAATCCAAAAAAATGATATGAGGAGAAGGTGGAGGATTTTTTACCGCAACCAATAATTGATTGCCATTATCATGGGTAAATACCTCAATGTTTTTGTCGATTGCCTCTGTTACATCTCTGAAAAAGTCCAGATCATCAGCATCATCATCAGCATAAAAAAGAGTAACGTTTTTTTTCATATTTGCAGGAACCCGGGGTTGAGTTTTGGGAAATCAAAATTACAAATTATATTGGATGAACAAGCTTTTTTATTTAGTATTCGATTGTTTGTATTTTATAAAAAAATAAAATCAGAATATAAGTTGGTAGCTAGCCAATTAGCTACTTTAATGCAAAAATATATTTATGGATACTATTCAAATCATCGGACTTTTGGCAGCAGTTTTAACAACAGCGGCGAATATTCCTCAAACTTATAAAATTATTAAAACCAGATCAACGAAAGACATTTCCATAGTAACGTATTCCATGCTTATGATTGGCTTTGTTCTATGGGTTGTGTATGGCTTTAGTCGCAATGATTATCCGGTTTTAATTGCAAATAGCATCTCGGCCCTAGTGTGTGCAACTATTTTATTCTTAAAACTGATTCCTAAGAAAGCATTGAATAAAATCAACGAAAAAGTAACACCAGATAAGTAGTATTTTTCTAAAAGTCATATTTCCGTTCTACGGCAAATCGAATGAGATCTGTTTTTCCATGAATGTTAAGCTTGCGAAGAATATTTTTTCGGTGTGTATCTACTGTAGTTTTGCCAATAAACAAGAGTTCGGAGATTTCCAAGGAAGACTTGCCTTCTCCAATTAATCGCAAGATTTCTTTTTCGCGCGAACTCAAGACAATTTCCTCTTTTGTCTCTCCATCTTTTGATGTGATAGCGTCATCAAAAAATAATTCATTTTTTGCAACAATCCTGATAGCATCCAAGACTTTCTTGAGTGATGAATTTTTCATTATGTATCCCGAAGCGCCTGCCGTTTTCATCTGCTCTACTGCTTCTCCTTGGTCAAACATGCTGAATGCAATTACCTTTATTTGAGGAAATTCCTTTTTGATGATTCGCGTTGCGGAAATCCCGTCGCATTTTGGCATTCTTATATCGGTGATGACCACATCGGGTTGCTTTTTTCGAACTAATTCTACCAGCATTTCGCCATCATTGGCTTCGCCTATGACTTGTATGTCGTCTTCATATTCAATCGAAAGTTTGATGCCGTCTATCAATGCCTGATGGTCTTCGGCTATAATTACTGTAATCATAATGGTAAGTCTATGATGATGGTTGTTCCTTTTGTAGGTATAGAATCGATTGTAAAAGTGCCTCCCATCTGTTCTACTTTTTTCTCAATATTTTTTAACCCGATGCCACTTTTGGGTTTTACTTTTTTTGTATCAAATCCGTTTCCATTGTCTTCGATGATAATGTTTATTTCTTTTGGATTAGGTTGCGTCAAGTAAATATTCACTTCGTTTGCTGCAGAATGCTTAATGATATTAGTGCACAATTCCTGTATCATCCTGAAAAGCGAAACCTCAGTCTGATTGTCGAGTCTTTCGGTCAAGCCAAATGGAATGACGTTGATTTTTAGCCGATCAAGGACGCTCATTTTCTCAGCCATTTTTTTTACGGCTACAAGCAATCCCTGACTTCCTACGACTCCAAGGTTTTTTAAATGCGAAATATTTCGAACTTTCTGATAGGCTTCTTCAATCAAATTGTCTGTCTTGTCAAACAAGTTTATTTCATTTTTCTCCGAATTTGCATTTCGTTTCAAGTTTTGAAAATTCAATTTCAGTGTTGCCAGCATACTTCCTAGCTCGTCATGAAGCTCGTTAGCAATTTGCTGTCTTTCTTTTTCCTGACTTTCTAGCATTAAATCGATGTCGCGAAGCTCTTGGTCTTTCAAGGTTTTTTCGAGTTTCTGGGTCTCGATAAGCTTTTCCTGTTCAGCTATCTTTTTCTTTTTAGAAATGTTTTTATAAGCCAAAATTCCGATAGTTAAAATCACAAGTAGTAATCCTATAAAAGCATAAACAATGATTTTGTTGGTTTGCAGTTTGTTTTTTAGGTTGAGGTTTTCAATTTCTTTTTCCTGGCTTTTGTATTTGGTGTGAAAATCCAAAATTTTTATATTCTGTTTTTCCAAATCAAGTTCTTCTTGTACCGTTACATACTCGCTCAAGTACTTATAAGCGCTTTTATGATCGCCAAGTGCTTCATAATTTAGGGAAAGAAAATTATTGATATAGCTTTTTATGTTTTTGCTATTCTTTGTTATTTTGATGGTGTTGGCTTCATTTAAAAGCGCAATGGCTTTTTGGAATTCTTCTTTATAATAATAGCATCCTGCTTTGTTGATGAGATTTAAGCAAAGGTCATTGATGTTATTGTTCTTTTTTGCAATCTGGGTTGATCTTTCAATGTAAACCAAGGCAGAGTCGGGTTGGTGCAACTTTTCGTTAAACAAAACTGCCAGATTACTGTATATTTGGGAATAAATCTTCTCGTCCTTGACTTGACTGTTATAACGCATTGCTTCTCGGAAATACTTCAAGCTTTGTTCCGGATTGTCATTGATGAGGAGTGATGCCCAACTGCTGTAGCCTTTTGCGGTAAGACTGCTTTTGTTGTTTTTCTTCGTAAATGCTAAATATTCCTTGATATAGCTTTCGGCCGATTTCTGATTGTTTTGTTGCATGCTCAATAGATAAGCAATATCTAAATTGATGCTCATTGCTTTGTCTATACTGTCTACTGCCAAAAAAGCTTTTTTTGATTGTATGTATAGTTCAAATGCTTGGTTGCTCGAATTTTCATTATCATAGGCTTTTGCTTTATAGAGGTAAATCTGAGCCAATTGGTTTTTGGGAGGTTTTTGGGCTTCTAATGAATCAAGGATTTTTAGTGCGCCATTATTCCTTCCTTCTCCAATATACTCCTCAACTTTTTTATTGTTTGTATTTTGTGCAAAACACAAACCACCCGTAAGCAATAGTAGGAGTGGGATAATTTTTAAGATATTGATTTTGACAGTAAGCATTACTTTCTTATGATGCTTACTCCTAATCGCCTTGGATTTTTGTCGGAACTTTTCTCTAGCTCACCACGTCGCGGACAATCACCCTCATTCAATTTGTCAATCAGTTCTAGTAATCTATCATAAGCTTCCTTTACTGCTTTCATTTTGAATTCATCATTGTGATACAGCAAAATATAAGTATCTCGGCTTTTGTCGAAAGGTATTTCTCCCAGACCAGGTTGTATTAATGATTGAATTTCAAAATTGTGACCAAATGTTTGGTTTGCATCTTCTGGCAAAGAATCATTTTTACCCTCAGTTTGCATAAAAACAAAAACGGCGTTTACTTCATTCAGCTCTCCACCAACGTTTTTAGAAATATTTATTCCTGTACTAAATTTATACGTTTTGTTTGATAGTACGGGTAAGTGAATCTTTAAATTGATATTTGCACTATCAAAATTTCCAGTAACTAAGTAAGTTTTGCTCATTTTGTTTTGTTTTTAAGGTTAGGGTAAAATTCGGACATTAAAGTATAAAAAAAATCCCTAACAATAGGGATTTGAAATTTTCAATATTTTAATTTTCAGCTAAATCGCTCAAATGAAGTTGCAATGCCTTAACTGAAATGCTGATTTCCCAAAATGAAATTCCCAACGAAATTAATAAGGAAAGCAAGCTCAAACCAAAAAGATAAATGCCGATGATTTCCTGTTCTACAAATAACAACAGCATTGCAAAAACAGAGAGGAACAAGCTCAAAACGCCAAAAAGTTGCATATACCGTATGAGTGTGATGCGCAAGTTTAGGTTTTTAATCTGCAGTAAAATTGTCTTACTGCTTTGCTCTTCATAATTTTTCTTTAAGCCTCTCACAATTTGTGCAATGGTCAAAAAACGATTAGTGTAGGCCAATAAAATCAAAGAAGTTGCAGAGAAAAGTAAAGCGGGAGTTTCTATATTTAGGGTCATTTCAGATTTTTTAATTTTTAATTTTTAATTTTTTTCAATCTCAAAGTTCGTGAATGTAAAGTGATTTTCAATTTTTTGCATAAAAAAACCTGCAAGTTAAACTTACAGGTTTCTTTTGAATTAACGGTTAACCAAATAACCAAATCAACTTATTTAATCAATTCGAAGCTTCTTTTTACAAAAGCCGTCAAGTCTTCTCCTTTTAATAGATTTTGAGACAATTTTGCCAAGTCCAACGCTTGTTTTACCAAATGTTCTTGGTGCGTTTTATCGGATGTATTTAAAATGTTGGTTGCCAATTCAGAATTGGTATTTACCACCAAATTGTACATTTCCGGCATATTGCCCATTCCGAACATTCCGCCACCTCCGGATTGGCTCATTTCCTTCATTCTTCGCATAAATTCAGGTTGCGTGATGATAAAAGGCGAAGCAGTGCTGTCCATCGCTTCCAATTGAACCGAATACGTCTGCTTCGGAACAAAACCTTCCAAAACCGTTTTCAAGCTTTCTTTTTCTTCATCTGATAATTTAGAAATCGTGTTTTCGTCTTTCTTGATTAAATTATCGATATGATCTGAGTCCACTCGGACGAAAGTCAAATTTTGATTGTCGGACTCTAATTTCTGAATCAAGTGCGAAATAATTGGCGAATCCAGCAACAAGACTTCATAACCTTTATCTTTTGCGGTTTGGATATAAGAATGTTGCGCATCCTTGTTTCCAGCATATAGGATAACCTGTTTTCCGTCTTTATCGGTTTGATTTTCTTTTGTTTTTTCTTTTAATTCTTCCAGTGTAAAATACTTGCCATCAACGGTTGGATACAAAACAAAAGCTCCTGCCTTTTCGTAGAATTTATCTTCAGAAAGCATTCCGTATTCCAAAACAATTTTGATATCGTTCCATTTTTGTTCGAAATCTTCACGGTTTTCTGTAAACAATGCTTTCAATTTATCAGCAACCTTACGTGTGATGTAGTTGGAGATTTTTTTCACAGCACCATCAGCCTGCAAGCCAGAACGCGAAACGTTCAACGGAATATCCGGAGAATCAATCACACCTTTTAACATCGTCAAAAATTCAGGTACAATTCCTTCTACATTATCGGTAACGTAAACCTGATTTTGGTACAATTGAATTTTGTCTTTTTGAATCTGTAAATCAGCACCCAATTTAGGGAAGTATAAAATTCCAGTCAGGTTGAACGGATAATCCACATTCAAATGGATGTTGAAAAGCGGTTCTTCGAATTGCATCGGATACAATTCTCTGTAAAACGACTTGTAATCTTCTTCTTTTAATTCAGTTGGAGCCTTTGTCCAAGCCGGATTTGGATTGTTGATGATCTTGTCAACCTCTGTATATTCTGTTTTATAGTCTTCTGGAGCATCCTCTGGTTTTGGCAAGGCTTCTTGCTTAGTTCCGAATTTAATCGGAATAGGCATGAACTTGTTGTATTTTTGAAGCAAGCCAGAAATTTTGCTTTCCTCTAAAAACTCCAAAGAATCTTCTGCAATGTGCAAGATGATTTCAGTTCCTCTCGTCGTTTTGTCAGATGGAACCAATGTAAATTCAGGGCTTCCATCACACGTCCAATGTGCGGCAGGTTCGTCTTTGAATGATTTTGTGATGATTTCCACCTTTTCCGCCACCATAAAAGCAGAGTAGAATCCTAAACCAAAATGACCGATAATTCCTGAATCTTTAGCTGAATCCTTGTATTTTTCAAGGAATTCTTCGGCTCCAGAAAAAGCGACTTGGTTGATGTATTTCTCAACTTCATCCGCCGTCATTCCCAAACCTTGATCGATGATGTGGAGTTTTTTACCTTCTTTATCGATTTTTACTTCAATAATCGGATTGCCATATTCTGTTTTGGCTTCGCCGATACTAATTAGGTGTTTTAATTTAAGTGTTGCATCAGTCCCGTTTGAAACCAATTCGCGCAAGAAAATCTCGTGGTCGCTGTATAAAAATTTCTTAATTAAGGGAAAGATGTTTTCTACTGAAACATTGATTTTTCCTGTTGTCATAATTATTTGGGTTTATTTATGTTAAATTATTCCTGCTCACGTTTCTTCAAATAGAGTACCAAAAACAACAAAATGACAAATTGTCGGAATTGTTAATTTTAAGATAAAGAAGAAAAAAATTTTAACATTTAAAACCGAATGATTGTATATTTGTACTTAAATTAAAATACCAAACTATGAAAAAATTATTTTTAATGGCTGTACTTGCGGTAACGTTTACGTCTTGCAAGTCAACATCAGCAACAAACACAAAGGTTGACAACAAAACCGAGCGTTTGATGAAAGGAAACTGGGTGATCAGTTCAGTTTCTTATCCGGGTTCAGAGGTTATCAAAGTAACTTCGTTCCAATTGGCAGATTCTAAATGCTTTGAAGGAAGTACTTGGAAATTTGTATCCAACAACAACAAAGGCGATATGGCCTTGACAAATCCTAGTTGTGCTGGTTTCAGTTCTCCAATCACTTGGTTTGTCAACAAAGATGGACAATTCGTTTTGAAAGTGTTAAGTGCTGGAGAAAAAGCGAAAAAAGTTAGAGACGGTTATGTGTTGAATGTAGCCAATCAAACTGAAAGTTCTTTTCAATTGGTTGATAAAATCAACGTTGGAGGGAAAATGACAGACGTTGTGTATCAATTCCAAAAAGTAGACTAATTCAAAACTAAAACAAGATGAAAAAAATTTCAATAGTAGCCTTGGCTGCATTAATGATGATAGGTTCGGTTCTTACAGGTTGTGAGGCTGCGAAAAATACAAACAAAACGCAAAGAGGTGCTGGTATCGGTGCCGCTGCAGGTGCAATTATCGGTGGAGTTTTAGGTAACAATATCGGAAA
Organism: Flavobacterium sp. PLA-1-15; assembly: GCF_049060005.1. Lineage (NCBI taxonomy): Bacteria > Pseudomonadati > Bacteroidota > Flavobacteriia > Flavobacteriales > Flavobacteriaceae > Flavobacterium > Flavobacterium sp. PLA-1-15. The sequence continues at coordinate 30,550 of NZ_JBMGQS010000008.1, forward strand.
AGGCGGAAACACTGCTCTTGGAGCTGTAATTGGTGGAGTTGTTGGTGGAGTTGCCGGTGGTGTTATCGGAAACAAAATGGACAAACAAGCGAGAGAAATTGACCAAGCCATTCCAGGTGCCGACGTCGAAAGAGTTGGAGAAGGTATCAAATTGGTGTTGAATGAAAATGCAGTGCGTTTTGATACAAGCAAATCTACTTTGACAGCTACAGCTAAAGGAAACTTGGATAAATTGGTTACGGTTTTCAATCAATATCCTGATACTGATATCGTAATCTTTGGTTACACAGACAGTACTGGTAAAGTTGAATTCAACCAAACTTTGTCTGAGCAAAGAGCAGCTTCAGTAAAATCATATTTAGTTTCTAAAGGGATTTCTGCCGCACGTTTTACGACAAAGGGTATGGGAATTGCTGATCCAATTGCATCTAACGAAACTGTTGAAGGTAGAAGCCAAAACAGAAGAGTTGAGTTCGCTATTACGGCTAACCAAAAAATGATTCAGGATGCTGAAAAAGAAGCTAAGCAATAAGCTTTAAGGCAACAATATTTAAAAGCCGTTTTGAAAGAAACGGCTTTTTTTTGCTCTGTTGTTAGTTTTGACCACAGATTCACAGATTAAATTGCTTTGATAATCTGTGAATCTGTGGCTTTTTTTTAAACTTAAAATATGTTATTGAATTGACTTCAAGAAGCCTACATTTTTTTTGAAAGACTTTTAACAAATGTTTTTATGTTTCAGAAATATTTGAAAGTAAATTTACATAAGATTTAAAACCACTCGTTATGGCAACAACAAAAAGACCGAATGCTAAGAAGAAATTACTCGATGACAATCAAATCATTACTTTGTATATGAACGATGTTCTGGAGCAAAACAAAGCTCCTGAGAGCGTTTATCAGTTTTGTAAACGACACGGAATTGAGGAATCGGAATTCTATACTTTTTTTGGTTCTCTTGATGCCATCAAGGAGGATATCTGGGTGAAGTTTTTTGAGAATGCAATCGTTACGATTAACCTTGAAGAAGCGTATGCAGGTTATTCAGAGAAGAATAAAATGCTAACGTTGTATTTTACCTTGTTTGAGATTTTTATCTTAAACAGAAGCTACATTGTTTATTCATTGAAAGAAAATAAGGAAGGTTTGAAGAATCTGCAAGCCTTGAAAACATTCCGCAAACAGTTCAAGGATTTTGTGGGCGGAATAATGAACCCGAATACGGAAGAGAAAGAAAATAAGGTGAAGAAAATCACCAAGCCTGTTTTTTCGGAAGGTGCTTGGATTCAGTTTTTGTTTATCTTGAAATTCTGGTTGGACGACACTTCGAAAGGTTTTGAAAAGACGGATATCTTGATTGAGAAATCAGTAAACACTTCTGCAGACTTGATGAATACCAAGCCTTTGGAAAGCTTGTTGGACTTGGGGAAGTTCATTTGGAAAGAAAAATTTAATTAGAAGCACAGACTGCGTTAGGGATAGGAGTGGAAATCCTTTTTCTCGCTTCTTTAGCGAGGAAAAGATTGGAGTGGATAGCCCGTTAAAACGCCCAAAAAAATGTAACATGAAAACTTTAGATAAAATTCCGACTACGAAGATTGAACGTGCTGGCCAATTGGTGAAAACGGGTTTCAAGATTGGAGGAAATTATATGGCGTATTATGGCGAGAAAATAGTGAATCCGTCGCTTTCGAAGGACAAGCTGAACGAAAATAATGCGGAGGATATTTATGATGGTTTGAAGAATTTGAAGGGTAGTGCCTTGAAAGTGGCACAGATGTTGAGTATGGACAAGAACATTATGCCGAGAGCTTACGTTGAGAAGTTTTCGCTGGCACAATTTTCGGTTCCGCCTTTGTCGGCGCCTTTGGTTCGAAAAACGTTCAAAAAATATCTGGGAGAATTCCCTGAAGCCATATACGATTCGTTCACTCCGGACTCCGTTAACGCTGCTAGTATTGGTCAGGTGCACCAGGCTAGCAAAGATGGGAAAAAACTTGCTGTGAAAATCCAATATCCCGGAGTGGCCGAAAGTATAAGTTCTGATTTGGCGATTGTAAAGCCTTTTGCCATCAAGATGTTTAATCTGCAAGGCAAAGATTCTGAAAAGTATTTCAAGGAAGTAGAGCATAAATTGCTCGAAGAAACCGATTATGATTTAGAGTTGAAGCAGGGAACTGAAATTGCTGAGGCTTGTAGCAAGATTCCAAATTTAAAATTTCCAAAATATTACCCTGAATTGTCTTCCAAAAAAATCCTGACGATGGATTGGATGGATGGTGAGCATTTGTCTGAGTTTACCGCTCTTAATACCGATAGAGCAAAAGGCGACAAACTCGGTCAGGCCTTGTGGGATTTTTATATGTTTCAAATCCACGAGCTCCGACAAGTGCACGCCGACCCACATCCTGGAAATTTCTTGATTGATACAGAAGCGAATTTGATTGCGATTGATTTTGGTTGCATCAAGCAGGTTCCAGAAGATTTTTATATTCCTTATTTTGAATTGGCTAGCCCATCCATTATTGACAATTCGAAACTTTTCAATGAAAAATTATACGAGCTTGAAATATTGAGAACGGATGATACAAAGGAAGAAGTGGAATATTTTACAGCATTGTTTCATCAATTGTTGAGCTTGTTTACATTACCTTTTCATGGGGATAGTTTTGATTTTTCGGATGAAGAATTCTTCGGAAATATTGCCAAGATGGGAGAGGAGTTTTCCAAAGACACCCAGCTTAGAAAAATGAATGGGAATAGGGGTTCGAAGCACTTTCTATACATTAACCGAACCTTCTTCGGATTGTATAATTTACTACACGACTTAAAAGCGAGGATTGAAACAAAATCCTACGAAAAATATAGATAGATCATAGTTTTGGTTTTTTGGTTGGTGAGAGCACGTTTTTTTAAATAAAAGCGTGCTCTTATTTTTTTTAAGTTTTTCACAGCTATATTAGTTTGATTTCGGAGGATGATATTGCGCCTTTTAAATCAAGTCATTATTAAAAACCCAATAAACAGAAAAAAAAATAAATTATTTTTATTTTTTTAAGATAAATACATTTACATAATTATTGGGTTTTTGCGGTTAGTCGATTTTTTTGAACATTTTGTCGAAAACACGTATAAAAGTCTTGTAAATTATTTTTCAAATTCGCTGGTTATCATAAGTTTGGAGAAACAAAACCGCCCCCAAATTATGAAAAACCCTACAACTGCACTAGGCACGTCCATGTGCCTGCAAATTCGTTTTGCTAATTTTCAACTAGAGAATTTTGTACAATTTCTTAAGATTTTTCTCTTTTTGCTCCTTGCTTGTCCATTAAGTGCCTATTCTCAAACTTCTGTTCTTTTACCCAATAATTCCACTACTTGGACTGTGCCTTGTGGTGTTACTTCTATTACCGTCGAGGTATGGGGTGCTGGAGGTGGAGGTGCCAGGGTTGCTGGAAACCCGTCTGCTGGAGGTGGAGGATCAGGAGGTGGCTATGTGAGGAATTCTTTTGCAGTAACACCCAATCAAAGTATATCTTATTCTGTTGGAGTTGGTGGATCTGGTGGAACAGCAACCAAATCAGGTGGTTCTTCTTGGTTCATGTCCAACACGACGCTTTTGGCAGTTGGTGGTAATGGAGCTGCCAATTTGACTTCAAATAATAGTTATGGACAGGGAGCTAATGCTCCTACCGCAGGAAATATTGGAGGTACAATCAGTACATATGGAGGTAATGGAGCTGCCGCAAGTAATAATATTAGCGGTGGAGGAGGCTCTAGTGCCGGTACGACTGTTGCAGGAAATGCTAATGGTATGGCAGGAGGAATTGCTCCTACAAATGGTTATGCTGGAGCAATTGGTAGAAATGCTACTAATGATGGTGTCGCTGGAGGCATTGGTGCTGGAGGTTCTGGAGGAAGGGCTGGAAATGGTAACGACAGGATTGGAGGTAATGGAGGTGCTGGTCAAATCCGTATTACCTACACTGTTGGCGATGTTCCAGCCTCTTCGCTTGCCTATGGTGATAATGTCTGGAACGTATATGCCTGGAATGGTGGCGATATCTCTGGTGGTTCCGGAGCTTGGAGTGCAGAGTACAGAGGTTATTATGTAAACTCAAACCTTGATTTTAATGCCACTACACATTGGGCCGCAGGAGGTTCTCCAAGTTCTGCAACAGGTTGGATAGGTTGCTCCGTAGATGCAAATGATAGTTCTTTGTCGGCTAAACGACAAGGTTTTCCTTGCGGATTGTATCGTATTGATGTAGTTAGAAATGATGACCTTGCCCAATTATATGTAAACGATGTGATGGTTTGGTCCAGAGCCGATTGGAGTGGAGAAGGAGCCACCCCTCCTGAAAATTTAAATGCATGGCAAGGGACATTGGGGGCTAATGATCGTGTTGAATTTAGGGTAAGTGAAGGTCCTGGTGACTGGTACGGACATATTACATTTACAATAGTTGCTCCAACTGCGCCAACGGTTGCAGGTCCTCCTTCAAATATTATTTGTTCGGGTACTAGTGCTACTCTGACTGCTTCAGGAAGCAATGTATCGACAGACACATCAACGCTTTGGTTTCTGGGCGCAAATTGCCCAACAGTTGGGTTTGTTCATGAGTTTCAAACATTTCCTTACAGTACAATACAAACAACTGTCAATAGCGTTAGTTCTGGAATTCTTAATGTAACTTCTGCAAATATCAATCCCGCTGATGCTAGTTTCAGTATGGAGAATATATTTTCTTCCATAACACCTTCAGTTCAGCGCTATATTTCAATGCGTTACAGGGTTGTTTCAGGAACAGCAATAATGACGGAGGTTTATTTTAAGAAAGGAGCATTAGCTCTAGCTGAAGATAAAGTTGTAAGAGGAAATTTGATCAGTGATGGGAATTGGCACGTACTTTCAATAGATATGTTAACGAATTCAAATTGGAACAATACAGGCGGTAACATAACAGGTTGGCGTTTTGATTACACCACTGGAGCCAATGTAAGAATGGAAATAGATTACATTGTCCTGGCTTCTGCACCGGTAATCGAAAATACGGCAGCCAATGATTCGAGTATAGTTGTTAGTCCTACAGTTAGTCCAACCAGCTACACGGTCTTGAAAGTTACCGAATCTCCTTGCCATACCATAAGTGCTTGCGCAACCACTCAAATATATGTGAATAAAACGTGGATTGGTGGCACGGGTAACTGGAATGTAGCCTCGAATTGGTCGCCATCAGGAGTTCCTACAAGCGAACATTGTGTTGTTGGTACATCAGGGACTATTACAGTCAATGCTAACGGAAACGCAAAAAGCGTAAATCTTACGAATACCTCCGGAATAAATATTCCTTCAAATAATACCTTAACTGTAGAAAATGCAGTCACCGTTGGAGCTAATGCAAGTTTTACTATTCAAAATAATGGTAGTTTACTTCAAACAAATAACGTTGCAAATACAGGAAGCATTACAATGATTCGTAATGCAAAGCCAATGAAACGCTATGATTTTACCTATTGGTCTTCGCCAGTAGCCAAGCAAAATTTGGATGCCGTTTCTCCAATGACTTTGTTTGATAAATATTTCAGCTGGAATCCAACCGCCGGAACCTGGATCACACACTCTGTGGATACAATAACAATGAAAGTAGGAAGGGGATACATCATCCGAGCGCCTCAAAATTTTTCGGTAACCACTCCGGCAAATTTTACAACTAGTTTTATTGGTACGCCAAACAATGGCGAAATATCATATACTGATTTTGAAGGCAGTAACACTTCACAGATGTGGAATCTAATAGGAAACCCTTATCCTTCGGCTATCGATATTGATTTGTTCATCAATGATCCGGATAATACAGAAGTAGGCGGTTCCATCTATTTGTGGACACATAATACTCCTGCGCTAGACAACGGTTCGGGAACTATCAGTTATACGTCAAATGATTACGCGGTTTACAATAGTACCGGAGGCACTGCAACCGCGGCACCAAGCGATCCGAATGATACAACTGATGCTGATGACAACAATAATGCGCCTGTAAATGGTCACGTAGCCGCCGGACAATCGTTTTTTATAAGAGGCCTTGCTACCGGAACGGTTAAGTTTAAAAACTCCATGCGTATCGCAGGAAACAATTCTAATTTCTACCGTCCAGGACCACAAGATCCGTCAGAGAATTGGGAAACCACAGGAAAGCACCGTTATTGGTTGAATCTTAGCAATAGCCAAGGAGCCTTTAACCAAGCCTTGATTGGTTATATACAAGGAGCCACAAATGATATGGATCGTTTGTATGATGCCGAGCTTTTAGGAGGTAATTACGTTACCATTTATTCCTTGATTAATCAGCATAAAATGACCATCCAAGGAAAAGCGTTACCTTTTAATAATACAGATGTCGTGCCGTTGGGATATAAAGTAACAATTGTCGGAACATTCAATATAGGTTTGGGAAGTTTTGATGGATTGTTTGAAGGTCAGGATGTGTTCCTTAAAGATAAACTACTGAATACAATCCATAATCTAAAGGATGGTGCTTATAGTTTTACTTCAGCCATCGGAACATTTGACAACCGATTTGAAATCGTTTATCAAAATGAAACTCTAAGTGTCGAAACTCCAGGAATCAATCCAGAGAGCATAATTATCTATAAGAATACAAATTCCACAATAGCAGTGAATGCAGGTTTCTTAGTCATAAAAGAAGTAAAAGTATATGACATAGCAGGAAGAATGCTTTCGCATACAAAAGACATTGATAGTAGTGATGTGATCATCAAAAATATTCCAGAAACGCATCAAGTAATAATCGTAGAGGTATTAACTGTCGAAGGTTGTAAACTGGTCAAAAAGATTGTTTTTTAAGCAATCATAATTATCGTTTTTTTATTAAAACCATCTGTTTTGCAGATGGTTTTTTATTTTTTTAAAGTTGCAGCAAAAATGAGTGAATACTTTTATCTTTTGGGAACTTTTACACTAGGACTACAAAAAAAATGTTTTAATAATAGTTAAAATGCTGTTTTTGTGGGTATTGTGTTTTTATATTTAGTAAATTTATGTTATTAAATCTTACAAAATATGAAAGAAAATCACCCAAGACAAGCTTCCAACTGGTTAGTTGGGACTTGTGCGAGCAAGGTTGTATTTTTTTGTTGCTTAATCTTAGGCACAGAAGATGCAATACATGCTCAAGAGACAGTTATTACTTTTACAACATCAACCACTTTTACGGTCCCTAATGGCGTTTCTTCCCTCAAGATCGAATGTTGGGGCGCTGGAGGAAAAGGCAGTAATGTGTCTTCAACAGCAACCGGTACAAGTGGTGGCGGTGGCGGTGGTGCCTATGCAAGCTCTCAGTTATGTGTCACAGCTGGACAAAATTTTGCCATCAGTATTGGAGCTGGAGGAGCCGGATCAACCCTTGATGGTGGCGATACTTTTTTTGGAAATGCAACTACTGTTATGGCCAAAGGTGGTAAAGGCCTAGCGGGTGATGTAATTACCGGTGGTGTTGGTGGTTCGTCCGCTGCTTCCGTTGGGACAATCAAGTACAATGGCGGTAATGGTGGCAATAGAACCACGTATAATATTGCTGTAGCATTGGGCTATCGTTCCGGTGGCGGGGGCGGCGGTGCCGGTAGTACAGGTGCAGGAAATAATGCCAACGGTCTAACACCAGGCGCTGCAAGGATAGATAACGGAGGAGCAGGTGGAGCAGGTCAAGATGGTTTTCTGTTAAGTGCTTTAGCAGGATTTTCAGGAAACCCAGGCAATAATTATGGAGCTGGTGGAAGTGGTGCAGGAAAAGGTCTCCTCTTTTCACAGCCCACTTATCTGGGCGGAAACGGTGCTCCGGGAATTGTCCGCATCACTTATGAGGCCTATTCGTGTAACGCTTCTGCAAACACCACTTGGAACGGAACCTCATGGTCTAACGGAATACCAGATAATTGTAAAAAAGCCATCATCAATGGTAATTATAATACAGCAATTCATGGAAGTATCTCTATGTGTTCGCTTCAAATAAATGCAGGACACACAGTAACCATTGCCGGGTCAACATATATCAAGACCTTTAATGAAATCATCAATAACGGAACATTAGTTGTAGCTAACAATGCAAGTCTTGTTCAGGAATACAGTTCCAAACCAAATGTAGGAATGGCAAGCATTTACCGCAATACACAGCCCATGTACCGCTATGACTTTACCTATTGGTCCTCACCCGTAGCCGAAACCACCCTCGATGACCTCTCACCCGGCACTTTTTTCGACAAATATGCTTCTTGGGATGCCACAACGCAAACATGGGTCTATAATCCTTACGGAACCGAAACGATGATCCCCGGAAAAGGCTACATCATCAGAGCGCCTCAAAGCTATTCTGTCAATCCTGCCATAAAAACCATATTCGAAGGAGTATTCGTAGGAACTCCAAACAACGGAACCATCACCTATCCTGTCTCGGGAGATTCCACTGGAAACAAATACAATCTCATCGGAAATCCCTATCCTTCTGCGATCAATGCCTTGAGCTTTTTGACGGCAAACAATACCACACTCGATGGTACCATCTATTTATGGACACATGATGCAACCCCCGTAAATTCTGGTGGCACCCTCAGCTACCTCCAGTCGGATTATGCCACCTACAATTTCTCAGGCGGTACAGCTCCCGGTTCCAGCCCAATACCCGGAAATAAGATCGGTTCAGGTCAATCCTTTTTTGTAGCAGGAATTGCCAACGGAAACGCAACCTTCAACAACTCCATGCGCCTCCTCAACGACAACAGCCAATTCTACCGACCTGCAGGCGGGGAAGGAGTAGAATCAGTAACCGATGAAAAGCACCGCTTTTGGCTCAATTTCTCAGGCGCAGAAGGAGTTTTCAGTCAAATTCTTTTGGGATATTTAGAAAACGCAACCAATGGCCTTGATTGGGGATACGACGGAAAAACGCTAAGCAGCAACCAAATAAGCCTATACTCACTTCTTGATCAGGAAAAGCTTGCCATACAGGCAAAAGCACTTCCTTTTTCAGATACTGATGCAATCCCTTTAGGGTATAAAACCACAAAAGCAGGCACCTTCAGCATAAGCCTCGACCAATTCGAGGGGTTGTTTTATGATCAGGATATTTTCCTAAAAGACAATCTCCTGGATGATGTTCATAATCTAAAAGAAGAAGCCTACACCTTTACTTCCACCATCGGAACATTTCACAACAGGTTTGAAATCATCTACAACAATTCAATGCCGAGCCTCAAAAAGAACCATAACCTGTCGGATAACATCATCATCTACAAAACCACCGATGATGTACTTGTAATAAATACCAATTCAGAAATTATACACCAAATAAAACTCTATGACATAGCCGGCCGATTGATTCATCTGGAAGATGGCATAAACAACTCAGAAGCATACGTTCAGAACTTGCCACAACAACAGCAACTACTTATCATAGAGATTCTAACCAACAGCAATCAAAAGACCATAAAAAAAATAATCCACTAACAAAATTTCAAACCACCCTATGAATTTTATAATAAGCCCAACAAAATAACTTTTACAGTACGGACACAAAATCAAAAATCCTTACTGTAAAAGTTATTATCATTTTAATACAACTGCAAAATTCCCCATCCTATTCCACTGAAATCCCGCATAATTACCTTTCAGATTACTATTTATTTATGTTAATGATAAGTTTTTATAGAGTAATAATAATTTAATGTAGTGTAATCAGAAATATACTTAGTGTAATCATACATTTTAGTATTCCTAAGATATCCTAATAATCATCTTCAAAGGATAATTATACAATAAGCGGCAACATTCAAGTCCTCAAATTGATTGTATTGTTTTCATCCCATCATCATTCTTCGTAAGTTTGCGACTCATAAAACGCATAATGCTTCAAGTCAATAACATCTCATTTTCATACGACACACAAACGGTCATCAACAACGTTTCGTTCCAACTCCAAAAAGGACAAAACCTCTCCATCATCGGCGAAAGCGGTTGCGGAAAAAGCACGCTCCTCAAACTCATTTATGGTCTTTATGATCTCAATGAAGGCGAAATATTTTGGAGCCAAAACCAAATCCTAGGTCCAAAATTCCATCTTGTTCCCGGAGCAGATGAAATGAAATACCTTGCCCAGGATTTCGACTTGATGCCCTATACAACCGTCGAAGAAAACGTAGGCAAGTACCTGTCTAATATTTATCAGGACGAAAAAAAAGCAAGGGTAAACGAGCTTCTCGAAATGGTAGAGATGAAGGCTTTCGCCAATACTAAAGCAAAATATCTAAGCGGAGGACAGCAACAGCGTGTAGCCTTGGCAAGGGTTTTGGCGCTAGAGCCCGAAGTTTTGTTGCTTGATGAACCCTTCAGTAATATCGATAGTTTTAGGAAAGGTGCCTTGCGCAGAAATCTATTTGCCTATCTAAAACACAAAGGAATCACCTGCATTATCGCCACACACGACAGCATCGACGCACTTTCTTTTTCAGACGATACAATTGTAATGAAAAACGGTGAAATCGTCCGAAATGATTTGTCCAAAAAGGTCTATCTTGAACCTAAAGATAAATATGTAGCTTCGCTTTTTGGAGAAGTAAACGAAGTAAAGTTGCACAACCTTATCGAAACCGAAGACAAGGAAAAAACAATCCTTCTTTACGCCAGCGAGTTATTCCTAACCGATATTTCAGACTTGATTGTCACCATAAAACATTGCTATTTCAAAGGCGATGGTTATCTTATAAAAGCTGTTTTCGACCGAAAAGTTATCTTTTTCGAGAATCCCTTCGTGCTACCAGAAAACGAAGTGGTCTGCATTACAGCCGATGAGGAAATTATTTCGATTAGAAGATAGAGAAAAGAAGCAAGAAGAAAGAAGCAAGAAGAAAGAAGAAAGAAACAAGAAGAAAGAGACAATAAGCAATAAATACATAAAAAAAGAGGAAAGACATTCAGCATATCTTTCCTCTTCCTTCTTGCTTCTTTCTTCATTTCTCTAGAAACTTAGTTCTTCAAATGCTTCTCTAAAAACTGATCTTGTTCCCAAAGCAGATGCAAGATGTTTTCCTTAGCTACATAACCGTGGCTTTCCTTTGGCAGAATTACCATTCTAACTGGAGCTCCCAAACCTTTCAAAGCTTGGAAATAACGTTCCGTTTGAAGTGTGAAAGTTCCCGGATTGTTATCGGCTTCACCGTGTGTCAATAGAAGAGGCGTTTTCATTTTTTCCGCATTCATAAACGGCGACATAGTGTTGTAAATCTGTGGCGATTCCCAATAGTTTCTTTGCTCGCTTTGGAAACCAAAAGGTGTCAACGTTCTGTTATAAGCACCGCTTCTTGCAATTCCGCATGCAAATAAGTTAGAATGCGTCAACAAGTTTGCCGTCATAAAAGCACCATAAGAATGTCCTCCAACAGCCACTTTCTTTGGGTTGATATATCCCAATTTATCTACCGCATTGATGGCCGCTTCAGCATTGTCCACCAACTGTTGGATAAAAGTATCGTTAGGTTCCGTTTCGCCTTCACCCACAATTGGGAACGAAGCATCATCTAAAACCGCATATCCTTTTGCCGCCCAGTAAATAAACGATCCGTAGTAAGGAAACGTAAATTCGTTTGCGTTTTGAGAGCTTTGTCCCGCACTGTTCTTATCCTTGTATTCTTCTGGATACGCCCAAATCAACAAAGGCAATTTCTCTTTCTTTGTTTTGTCGTAAGCCGCTGGCAAATACAAAGTTCCAGAAAGCTCCACGCCGTCTTTTCTTTTGTATTTAATCACTTCCTTCTGCACATTCTTGAAGCTTTCAAAAGGATTCTTGAAGTTGGTAATCTGCTTCAAGCTGTTTTTCTTCTTGATGTTTCTGAAATAGTAGTTAGGATATTCTGTTTTTGATTGAATCTGAACCAAAACATCGCCTTTTTTGAAATCTTCAATAGAGAAAATATTTTCTATCTTATCCTTGTAAGTCGATTGGTACAATCTTTTTGTTTTCAAAGTCTTGATGTTGAACTCGTCCACAAACGGAAACTGTCCGTCCTTTGTGTGTCCTTCGCCAAGCAAAAAGGCATTGTCTCCTTCAAGTGCCAAAACCTGTCTTCCGTATTGGTTTTTTACGGTTTCAAAACCTCCTGGATCGGAATAAATGTCCTGCGAATTTCTGTCCCAAACCAATCTCGGTTTTTCATTCGGTTTTGATGGATTGATTAAGAAAGTCCTTTCGTTTCTAGTATCATACCATTGATCGTATAAAAAGGCTGTAGTGGCATTACCCCAAGTAATACCTCCATAGCGCTGACCCGTTTTTACCAAAGAAGTCGGATTGCCAGAAAAAGGCGCTTCCCACAAGAAAACCTCGTCTCTGAATTCTACCTTGTTTGCAGGATCACCTTCGTCCAAAGCTTCAACAAACGATAGCGTAGCAGGCACATCGGCTCTCCAACCCATGCTTCTTTTTCCTTTTCTAACGGCCATAAATCCTTTTGGCATGATTTCGTTCAAAGGTACTTCGTTCACTGTTTTTATTGCTTTTCCGTTCAAATCATAAACGATAGTTTTAGAGGGAAAACGGTTCAAGGGAACGATATATGAGAATGGTTTTTGAATAGTCGAAACCATCAAATAATTTCCGTCTGGCGAAAAGCTTTCTCCTGCATATAAGTCGGCTGGCATGAACAATGTCTTTGTTCCATTCAACGTCACTTTGTATAATTCAGAACTCACAAGCGATTCAAAATTGGCTTCATCGGTTTTGTTTTTCAACAAATCCTGATACGTTCTGTTTTGCGATTTCGATCCGTCGGCAGTAGAAATAATCGGACCTGTCGGAATATCTTTTGCAGCGTTGATCAAGGCTGGACGGTTCTTTGGAAGCATCTTTACCAAGATTGTTTCGTTGTCCTTGAACCAGCTGAACGGGCTTCCCAAGTTTGCGTTTACCGTAGCGTCCGTTAATTTTGTGGCTTTCGCCGAAGCGATGTCAAGCACCCAAAGTTCAACTCCTGTGGCGGTTGTGTTCGAGAACGACATTTTCTTTTCGTTTGGCGACCAAGAAATGTTGCTGATCTTTGCATTTGCAGGCAATCCGGAAACCTGAATTTCCTCCTTGCCCGAAATCTTTCTAACTTTTAGATTGTTGATGTACGTCACCGTACTCGAAATGTTCGTAATCGGGTTGATGCGCAATCCTCCCAATTTCATTTCCTCCTGATTCAAATCGTCAAGTGTCTTGTAAGTATTTCTATAGGAAAGCAGCATGTATTCCTTTTTGGTATCCATTGATACTGTAGGTGCTCTTTCATAATCCACCAAGTCCAAAATTTCTTTGGAAGGCTTCTGATAGGTAACGTTTTCCTGGGCAATTCCAGAAAAACCGATGAGCAAGAACGAAAAAAGTGTGAATTTCAATTTCATTGTTCGTTTGTTTTGATTAATATAATTGTATGTCGAAGATAAGGGTAGGTTGTTACAATTGAAAGCTAAAACTTGATTTTAACGCAATTCCCTAGCCCAGATAGCAGCGGAAAACCCGGAAACCAAGAAAGCTAGTTATTCCTGCCAGAAAAGAGCGACCGAAGGAAGCTCCTTTTATGGCTTGGAAAAACAGCTTTCTTGGTTGAGGATTTGTAGCGGATAGCTGGAAAAAGCTTCTAAAAATTGCTAATTAGCAAAAAAGCACTAACTTGTCGTAGCTTTTTTAAAGCATCAGCAATTTAGATAATTCATTTTTAACGAACTACCAAAATATGTACAATTCGAAGATAACGGGATTGGGTTATTATGTCCCAGATAATATTGTGACGAATGATGATTTGAGCAAGATCATCGATACGAATGACGAATGGATTCAGGAACGAACGGGGATTCAGGAGCGAAGACACATCATTAGGGGAGAAGATACCACGACAAGCATGGGCGTGAAGGCGGCGAAGATTGCTATCGAACGTTCGGGAGTGTCAAAGGAAGATATCGATTTTATCATATTTGCTACGCTTAGTCCAGATTATTATTTTCCAGGGCCGGGTGTTTTGGTGCAAAGGGATTTGGGATTGAAAACCGTTGGTGCACTCGATGTCCGCAACCAATGTTCGGGGTTTGTGTATGCCGTTTCAATTGCCGACCAATACATCAAAACCGGAATGTACAAGAATGTTTTGGTGATAGGTTCCGAAGTGCATTCGGTAGGGTTGGACATGACCACGCGTGGCCGAGGCGTTTCGGTTATTTTTGGTGATGGAGCAGGGGCGGCGGTTTTGAGCCGTGAAGAGGATAATACAAAAGGCATCCTTTCGACCCATTTGCATTCGGAAGGACAGCATGCTGAGGAACTTATTGTAAAGGCGCCCGGTATGGGAGGCCGATGGGTGACGGATATTTTGGAAGATAAAGACCCGGAAAACGACGAAAGCTACTTGCCGTATATGAACGGGCAATTTGTTTTTAAGAATGCGGTAGTCCGATTTGCAGAAGTCATCAACGAAGGGCTTCAGGCGAATAACCTGCAAGTATCGGACATTGATATGCTGATTCCGCATCAGGCGAATTTGAGGATATCGCAATTCATCCAACAGAAATTCAAACTTACGGATGATAAGGTATATAACAATATCCAGAAATATGGCAACACTACGGCGGCGTCTATTCCGATTGCCTTGACCGAAGCTTGGGAACAAGGAAAAATCAAATCGGGCGATACGGTAGTTTTGGCGGCTTTTGGTAGTGGCTTTACTTGGGGCAGTGTGATTATGAAGTGGTAAGGTTTTAAAATTATAAAATCCACATTCCAAATAAATGCTTATTTGGAATGTGGATTTTTTGTTTTTGGACCTTTCTAATTTAGTTATCTATTGTTTGATGACTTTCTTAGTCACCACTGCTTCCTCAGAAAACATTTTAATCAAATAAATGCCACTCTCAAGACCAGACAAGTCCACAGTTTTAGAATTTATAATGGTGTTCATTTTTGATCCTAGAATGTTATATACTTCTATTTTGTGAATTTCCGATTTGGTTTCAATTCTTACAATACTTGAAGTTGGGTTTGGGCTTAATTTAAAATCACTTAATGTATGTTCAATAGTATTTAAATCTGAACAGGCTACGTTTGCAGCCGAGTTTAATTCTATCGGACTTCCCGCAATTAGATTCTTGCCTTCAAGACCAATATAATCAGGAGCATATTTTGTAGCTCTAAACACCTGCGGTCCTGCGGGAGGGTTGCCTCCTTGGCTTGCAATAGTTCCGTTGATGCTGTTTACTGGCGACAAATATCTCCAAACAATATTTTCTTCACTGTCAATTTCAAAGAAATTTCCCTTAATTCCTTCACATATTAAAATATTTCCGTTCGGCAATCGTTGTGCACTGCTTAAAATACTTGAATTGAAAACCGAAGGATTACTGCTTGTGTCAGAATAGATATAATCTGGAGCAACCGGTCCGTAGGTAGTTGTGGTTCCAGGCTCTAAAATATATTCACCAGGAGCAGTACTTGGCGGTGTCATGATGTATACTTCAGAAAATTGGGGCTCCCTGCCGTTTCCGTTATTAAAAAGGATGATCTTCCCTTCATCCTGCAAACCTTGATCTATCCAATCTACATAGTGCTGACCGAACAATTTTCGATCGGCTTCTGTGCCTCGTTTATATGCCTGCGGATTTCCCCATCGGTATAATATATCCCCACCTTTGTTGTAATTACCGCCCGCTGAAGTTGCTGCTTCCGCTGTAGTGGTAGAATGATCGATGATCCAAAACTCACTCAAGTTGCGGGAGCTTAAAACAATCTGATCCAAAACGGGATTGTATTGAATAGAATTGACATGCAACCAATTTGAATTTCCCGCCATACCATTGGTAAAATTAATGTCTAGCTTGTTTGGATTATCGGAGACAATCCCATAATTACTTTTAGATGCGTCAAAATCCTGCACAAGATGATTCTTGATGTCCCAAGACCATACTATGTTGCCAGTACTTGTTCCCGTAGGTTCAATTTCAAAAACTTCCTCAGAATATAAGGTTCCCTGAAGCAACATTGCCGGATTTCTACCTGCCTGAATTGCCTCTGCATTTGACATTACTTTTGCGGCAAGAATCAGGATGTTTCCATTTGGCATCGGATAGATGTCGTGGTGCTGGCGGTATTGTGGTGTGTCATAGAAAAACTGCCAAATCAGATTTCCTTCCCAGTTAAATATTTCTACAACACCGCCCTGTCCTCCAAAAAAAATGTCGGTAGTTCCTGTATTTCCAGCCCTTAAGAGGTTTCCGTTTTCTAATAAGTAAACTGAATTGCCATAAGTATAGGCGCTGTTCCATTGCTTGATGACTTCGCCGCAATTGTTTATCAAAAAAGTTTTGGTGTGTGCCGTAAAAAGGGTGTAGCCTTCTGCGGCATATTCTGAGTTGAGCATTACCCCTACGGTATTTTGTGCTTTTACTGTCAGCGAAAACAAAAATAGGCAACTATAAAGTAGTAGTTTTTTAATCATTATTTTTTTCTTTCAAAACTACTATAATATTTATTGTTTGCTTTACTAAACTATTATTTTAACAAAAAATGTACAGTGATTTTTGTGCGTATTGAGCTCTTGAAATGAATCTAAATCTGGAGGAATATTCAATAAATGAGGTTTCTATTCATGATCATAAATAAGCGATTTAAGTTTGTATGTTTTTGTTGTTCCAGGGATAATTCCATACGTTCTAAAGCAATTAATGTAAACATCAATTTTGTAGTGTTGAGCAGTTTCCAATACCAGCTTTTCAGAATAATTGATTTTTAGTCTCAGCGGAAATCTGTCGGGAGTGATGGTTTGAGAAAAAAAATCTTCAAAAACAGAGAAAAGTACAACGGTGTTGTTTTCATCGGTAGCAGTAATATCAATTCCACCAGCAGCCTTATAATTATAATGCTTTTCAAGTGTCAGGTTAACTGAATCACTAATCTTCTCACTTGGTAAAACACTTACAATTATACTGTCAATTTGTGAAGCCGATCGGGGGTTATTAAAAGTAAGGATTAAAGAATCATTTTGTATTTTATAGATGCCTGATCCATTTTCATTTACAGCAAATCCTCTAATGCCACACTGGTTTTTTGCAATAACATCATCTTTATGCAAATAGGGAGAATCATTTATATATCGAGTATATCCAAAAGTATTGTTTTTCATAATGTAAATACTTTCTAACTTGTTTTCAGAAACATACATACCCTTTGTAATCTCATCTTGAGCATAAATGAAATGAAAGGAAAAAAAGCCTAAAACAATAAATAAAAATTTTTTATACATTTCATTGCGGTATTAGTTTGTTCAGAATAATAAAACGGCTGATTTTATTATTTAAAACCAGCCGTTTCAATTTCTAAGGCTGTCGTGTCAAAGTCAAAGTCACTTTTGGTAAAAACATAGGAATGTTTTGTTGTTGATAAGGACAAGTATCGGCTTCAAGGAGCTGATAGTACTCAAATCCTGTGTAGGTAATTTGGTTGGAGTTGGAAGAACTTTTCAATAATACGAACCCTGTAAAGTTATCACAATGTGCTTCATCGTCGCGGTAATAAAAACGATACCCAATGTTGGTGCCATAAGCTGATAGTCCAATCTTATAATCCTCAAAATTGGTTACCATCATATCATTATATAAAACCTGATTGGTTGTTAGATCGACTACTTTGAATTTGCCTTTAAGCTCGTCAATATAATAATAGTCTCCATTTGAAAAAGAGTTTAAATGATGTGGAAAGCTGGTAAACTGAAAGGTATATTCTCTGTTCCCAGAAACACCTTTCCAAGTCCCCACCCAATACGGTAGTTCATTATCTAGGTCTTTTAAGTACGCTCCGGTTGAAATATCAAAACTGGGAGTTAATAAAGGTAATGTCTGGCAACTGGCTTCCAATGTTAGTAGAAGCAAGCAAATTATTTTAAATAGATTTTTCATATCTCTAAATTTTTAATGATTAATTACATGGTTCTGATATTACATTATATCCAAAAGTCACCGATTTTAAAGTCTTCCTGGTCCAATTTATTTTATAGTTGTTAATGTTTGTATCTGTTCCAGTTTCAACTACTCCTTCAAATAAGCCTATCTTGTTGTTCAAGCCAGCATCTTTCAGACCTTTCAGGAACAATTTTGTCAGGAAGTTTTTTCTAGAAGTAGCATTATAACCATTATAATTAGTTATAAAAAGATCAACATCTTTTTTATAATTTTTCTCAAAAGTTTCTAATTTTTTTCTTAGTTCTGGATTCCATTCAATTGGTTCTAAAATTGTTATGGCAAATATCCCCTCATTTGACAGCATAGCCACAAAGGTATCCTTGGCATCAGCGTTTTGTGGTTGCATGGTTCTAATCATTGAGCGTAAATCAATAATAGAAAGCATTTTTATTGCACCATCATAAGCTTGACCATTACTAATATACGTTTTTGGCTGGTTATTATGAACATGTGTTCCATTTTTTGCATTTTGAGGAATTATTATAGAATGATTTGTAGGATTTGGTACACCATCAACATAGGAACTGCCTACCTTGAAAAAACCTGTTTCGTGATTCTTATTATAATTTGCAGGTGTGTTCAAGGCCCTAAATTTCTGTTTGTAGGTTACATCGTCACTCGTGTTTTTCTTAAGAGTGATACACGGAGGCGAAGAGCTTGGTGTTGTATTGTTTGGCGGTATAGGAGCCGTCAAAGAAGGATTGTTTCCAGCCGGTGAAGTTGTAGAAGGTGGGTTGCCAGCAGAACCACCACTACTAGGAGGAGTAGGAGTGCTTGGAACACCTCCTGGAGGATTTGTAAATGGATTGCCATTAGGTGGTGGGGAGTTTGGAATACATTCATAAACAAATTTATAGTCATAGTAGGGGAAATAAGGAGGGATATTACATCCAGTACAATTGTCTGCCATACCATCTCCGCAGCCACATCGAACTTCTTCTATTACAAGAGTCGCTACAACTGTTCCATCGCAATCAGTAGGATAGGTCATCATGCCTCCACCTTCGGTACCACTCATAATGGGCGTGTCAATCCTGTCGAGAGCAGTTTGCAAATCATTAATCCTGAAAGTGGTAATTTGTCCTTCAAAGCGCATGTTGTTGTTTTGAAGCCAAGCATCAGTAGGGTCGTATTTAGTGATAAACAGTTTGGTAACACCCTTTTCCTCCTCGATAGTCAGGTTATAGAAGATATTGCTTGCTATATCCTTTGGTTCAATCAGCATGGTATAGGAGGTATAGTCGCCTCGTTTTATTTCTTTTACTTCTTCAGAAATAATGACAATACCGCCAGAGGAATTGCTTTTTTCGATACCTGCATAAGAAAATAACTTTTTATGGCTTTCTAAGTTATGGCTTCTTGCAATTTGGTTAAATTTCTCTCCTGCTTCTGCAAATGTAGTGTTCACTACTGTTATGTCAAGCTCTTGGCTAATGACGGGTGTTGTTTTTTCTTCAATCAAAATTTCATCATTCTCGCAGGAGAAAATAAATGTTCCGAAGAGAAACATCATCAACAGTAATAAGTGTTTTTGTAATTGTTTTGGTTTTTTTGTCATGTCATAATACCGCTCTACTTTATGTGATTCCTCCTTCGTCGGAATGACAATAGGACCGTTAGTAGAGATCACAGCACAATAGTTTGGATGCTTATTTTACCGCTCTACTTTATGTGATTCCTCCTTCGTCGGAATGACGATAGGACCGTTAGTAGAGATCACAGCACAATAGTTTGGATGTTTATTTTACCGCTCTACTTTATGTGATTCCTCCTTCGTCGGAATGACAATAGGATGGTTGCAAACTTGACATTCTTTTTTTGTTTGAAAGATAAAAGAAGCGGGTTTTAGCAAGGATTAAAATAAAAAAGCCCTTTCGGGCTTTTTTAAAATCAATACTTTTCTTTCTGGAAACCCCAACTGCGAAGTTCATGCTTGTAGGTATCGGGATAATTGGATTTGATTACGCCAATAAGCGCGTTCAATACTTTTTTTACCTCCTTTTTCAAGATGTTTTTGTCGCCTACTTTCAAGGAAACGGTTCCGTCTGTACTGGAAGCCAGTTCCAAAAGGCTGTCAAATCTGTCTTTTACGTCTTCCCAATAGCCGGTTCCATACTCCTTGGATTTAAAATCGTTTTCAACACACGCCTCAATCATCATCTTCAATGCTTTCGAACGGCTGTTCTGGTCCCTCGGCAGGATATAGCCTTTTCCCTTGACCACCATCCCAAAAGAAGGAAAATAACTTTTTGCGGTTTCTTTCTTGTGCTTTTCAATGATATAATTCTTGACATAGGTCAAAGAATCTTCTATCTCACGGTTAAGAAGCCTCAAGGACTTGGTAATTTGCGGACGTGTAGAGCCTGTAACTCTACGCGAATCTACCGTTGTTTCAAACAAGGCCACCTTAGTGGCAAAGTCTGGAGCCTTCATCCAAAGCAGGGTGAGCCACGGTGAGTCGAGCCATTTTTTGCTAGCGCTACTGGCAACAGTGCCTAAATCAATCTCCGTAGTAGGCAATACAGCCGTTTTTTTGTGGTTTACATTTTCGTTTTGTTCTGTTTTTGAATTTTCCATGTCAATTTTTTTTAAAATTTATTAAGATGAAATTAATAAAAAAAACATTATATACTTAAAATAGATATTAAAATATTTTTATATCAACATTTAATTTCAATAATGCTTTTTTGGTTTTTATAAAACGGATTCAACGGTATTGTTTTTAAATGCAACATAAAATATATAAACGATAATATAGGTTGTGTTTGAATATTTATTTAAAGGTACTGCCTTGTTTTTTTAAATAATTATTTTAAAAAGGAAGCTTGAAAAGGTTTTGAATCTTTACATCTAAAAAAGTGAATACAGATAATTTGTTTTTGAGTATTTGAAAAATGAATCAAGCACTGGAAAAGTTCCAACGTTCATTTTGAAAAAAATATAAGCTTTGGAACTGTTCCAATGTCCATTCTGAAAAAATTATGAATAATGGAACAGTTCCTGCATCCATTATTGAAAAAATATAAGCATTGGAATAGTTCCAACGTTCATTCTAAAAAAAATATAGGCATTGGAACAGTTCCGTTATTTTTTTAAATGATGAAGAGAATGAAGAAAAAAAACCAAAATGAGGAATGATGAAAATAAAAAAAAGACAAAAAAAATAACGCAGTGCTTTTGATGTTTATAAAAACTGCCGTTATTCTATTTGTCTTTTCTATAAAGCCTTACATGCGTAGAAAAATAAGACGATGATAGGCTATGCTTTTTTAGAAGCCAATCGATGTCCTAAATGTGCCAAAGGTATCCAGAGCAAGAGTGCTATTATCCAGAACCAAATTGGTGTCTCGATCATGGATAGGTTGATTATTGTGGATATAATAAACAAGGACGCGCAGATGGTAGCATAGATTTTCTTTCCATCTTTCGCAATAATTGTTGCAACGAAGCCCGCTGTAATGGCGCCAAGCGCATATCCCACTAGGATTGCAATTTGTGCCGAAAGGGGAGCCTTGCTGGCGTGCTCTGCCAATGCGGCAAAGTCGTCCATTTTTATTCCTTCTGGAAACGGGTGCAGCTGTCGGGCAACCATTTCTACCAATGTAATCACTATACCGCCTGCAACGAGTCCGCCAATAACGGCCAGAATTTTTCTAATCATGTCTTTGGTTTTAGGGGTGAGTATTAAATGCTTTCGGCATGATTTTTAAAGCTGTCCATGATGGCCTGCCATCCTGCCTTTTGCATCTCGATTGGGTTTATGCCTTCTGGATCAAAGGTTTCGGTTATCTTGACGCGGTCGCCCAAATCATCAAACCAGATGGTCACTTCACGTCCGTCGGCTATTTTATAGGCAATTTTTTCCAGTGTATCTATAGCGGTATAAACACCTTCAAAATCAAAACTCATGCTACCGTCCTTGGCCGCCATAGTCGATTTGAATTGTCCGCCCACAGTCAAATTATTTTCGGCAAAGGTAGTGTGCCAATCTTCCGACGGTGTGTTCCAGACGATAATGTGCTCGGGATTTGTCCAAATGTTCCAAACCTTTTCTATTGAGGCATTGACCGTAGTGCTAACAGTAATTTTTTCCATGTTTTTTAATTTGGTTTATAATGATTGTAAAAGCGAAACATTGCTGTTTGCAATATGCTTTGAGTATTATTTAACGGTAAATTCCGATTTGATATCGATCTTGTTTGATACTTTATTTTTGACCACATTTGGAATGCTTATGTCAAAATCGCTCGCATTTACGCTAAAGTTCGAAATGATTTCAATTCCGGCATCGGTCTTTCTGATCTTGGCGGTTGAAGTAATATCTTTAGATTTTCCGTGTAATTCCAGCTTTCCCTTTATGGTAAAATCCTTTGGCTTGTCCGTAAGTAATTTTACATCAAAGTTCTCAATTTTTCCTTTAAAAGTAGCTTTTGGAAACTTGTCGCTCTCCACATAATTTTCATTAAAGTGCTCCTCCATCAAGGCAATTTTGAACCTAAAACCCTTCATTAGGGCAAGACTCGCCACCTCTCCCGTTTTTGCATTTAATATAAAAGTTGCACCGTCGTTCTTGGCTTTTACTTCTTCAAACGATGGGACAGTGGCCTCAAAGGTGATTTTCCCCGTTTTGGTAATCATTTTTTCCTGTGCAAAGAGGGTTGTTGCACACAATAGGAAACTAAGTAATACTATTTTTTTCATGATGTGTTTGTTTATTATTCTTGAAACCCGTCTGCTTGCCATTTGATGACCAAGTCAATTGTAGTTTGAGGCAGTCTTGGTCCGCCTTCCGGCATAAGGCCATCGCCACCATTCTCTACAGACATTCTTCCTATTAAGTCGCTTTCGAGTATGGCAGTCTTTACATCGTTATAGGTAACAAGTGAGTTAGGAGCACCACTAGTAGGTGTCGCGCCGTGGCAAGAGGTGCAATTTGACTGCATAATGGTTCTTACTCTGCTAAAAGTTATGGTTTCATCGGCAGGAATTGCTTCGGTCAAATCACTGGTGCTGTCGTTTGTGCAACTTGTGAAAACCAAAGCAAGCGAAACGAGAAGCAGGGGGTTTTTTAAATTCATATAGGTATTATTTTTCCTCAAAATTAGATAATAAACTTAAGATAATAAGCATAGGTAAATAATTTAATTAAATTTGTGCCAAAAAAATAATAAAATGAAAAACAAGATATTGATCTTCATTGGAATTGTTCTCGTTGCAAGTGCCGCCGTATATTTTTATGCCTATAAAGGCCATCGAGATATTGCTTCGGAAAGTGCTGATTTTAAGATGTCTGTTTCTGGTTTGTCAAAAGAGTTTTCTGAAAACGATAGTTTGGCAAATTCAAAATATGCAGACAAGACTGTTGAGATATACGGGAAAGTGAGCAATTTGGATGCTTCGTCGCATACGATCATTGTTGATGAAAAATTATCGGTAGTTTTTTTAGATTCGATCCTTCCAAAAATAAATGCCAATGATTCCATAAAAGTAAAAGGAAGATTTGTAGGTTATGATGACTTGTTGGAAGAATTTAAAGTAGATCAGGCCACACTTTCTAACTAAACCCAAATCCAAATTATTACGTAAGTTTTACAAAAACCATTAATTTCTATTTATGAAAAAACATTTACTACTACTGTTGCTTTTTCCAATGATGTCATTTGCTCAGGACGATCTTTTGGCCGAAATCGATTCAACAACTACCAATGAAAAAGTGGAATCGGCTTTTAAAGCTTTAAAAATAATCAACCTCGAATCAACGAAGTTGGCGGCAAAGGGCGATATGTATTTTATAGTAGCCCACCGTTTTGGTTCGGTAAAGGATGGATTTGAAGGTTTTTATGGTTTGGACAATGCCAATACGCAAATTAAGTTTTTATATGGAGTAAAGGAATGGCTAACGTTGAGCGCCGCAAGAAGCGAATTGGCCTATGACTTTTCAGTAAAATACAGGTTGCAGAACCAGATCAAGGATGGTTTTCCGTTTACAATCGTAGGGTTTAATAGTGTTGCCATCAATAATACGTTAAAGGAAAGCAATTATCCAAACATGTCATTTGAAAACAGGCTGACCTATGTAACGCAGGTATTGGTGTCCCGAAAATTCTCAGATAAGTTATCGTTAGAATTGGCGCCTACTTATTTCCATGAAAATTTTGTAGAGAATGATTTGCAGGACAACAGCCAATACGCAATAGGAATAGGAGGAAGATACAAGGTTGCCAGCAGATGGTCCATCAATGTAGATTATGCGGCACACTTAAATAGGACAAGCAGTTCCATATATAAAAACCCTCTTTCAATTGGTGTAGATTTAGAAACAGGGGGCCACGTTTTTCAAATGCATTTCACGAGTTCGCAAGGCATACATGAAGCAGGATATCTAGGTCAAACTACTGGAGATTGGACAAAAGGAGATGTTTTCTTTGGATTTAATTTATCAAGAGTTTTCTAAAAGCAAATCATAGCACAAAAAAAAGAGTCCCGTTGAGGACTCTTTTTTTATGAAAGATTATATCATTTAGTTCTTAATGAATTTCTGAGTATGGCTTTTGCCTTCAGTATCCGTCAACGAAAGGATGTATGTTCCCGCAGCTAATGTGTGAACATCAATGCTATTGTTGTTTGCTTTCGAAATGATCACGATCCTTCCCGTAATGTCATAAACCGTTGCCGATTTAATTTCAAATAGATCCGATTGAATGTTCAGGATATTCTTTGTTGGGTTTGGATATATCGAGAATTTGCTATCCATAGAAGGATTAATTCCAAGAGTGCTGCTTTCTACAACCAAAATCCTTTCGTTGATGTTGGGATTCAAAATTTCATCAATTATTCCAGAAGGCCATTTGATTACAAGTTTTGTAATTGCATCGGCTTCGCCAATACCAAAATGAGTGTTCAACGTGCTCATGTGTCTAAAACCATCACCGCTTCTTACATCACGGATTTGTTTTCCCCAAGCTCCGTATAGCTCCACTCGTGCTCCAATTCCGTTTCTGTTACTTGTTACTCCTTCTAGGTTTACAGTCAGCCAGTTGTTGTCATTACCGTTATTGAAGTAAATATTGTCTCCTAATTGAATGTCAAGAAAACCATCATTATTCAAATCTCCAATAGATCCTACATCTGTATTGATAGGATTTGGAGTAAAGGTCATATTTCCATTATTGATCATGATTGTGTTTCCGCCCATAAAAAGATCTACCCAGCCATCATTGTTGAAGTCATGTGCTACGTTTTCGATATTTGTTGGGGTAAAAACATCAAGTCCAGAACCTAAAGTGATGTCGGTAAATGTTCCATCACCGTTGTTGCGTCTCAATTTGTGTC
The DNA here is from genome assembly GCF_049060005.1 of Flavobacterium sp. PLA-1-15. Lineage (NCBI taxonomy): Bacteria > Pseudomonadati > Bacteroidota > Flavobacteriia > Flavobacteriales > Flavobacteriaceae > Flavobacterium > Flavobacterium sp. PLA-1-15. Next base: position 55,931 of record NZ_JBMGQS010000008.1, read on the forward strand.
CGCCGCTAAAATTATTACTGGCTCCAATCATTGCATCCATATCTCCATCGTTATCAAAATCGGCCCATGCAGACGACCATGATTGAGAAGGTTCTGCCATTCCTGCTGCGATACTCACATCTGTAAAAGTTCCATCGCCGTTGTTTCGGTGAAGCTCGTCAATAGGTCCGCTACCACATTTGGCAATAAATAAATCCATATCGCCATCGTTGTCATAATCTACAAAGATAGAACCATAATTTCCTCCAGGCTCATAGTCACCCATTCCTCCTTGAAAGAATGTGAAATTGCCATTTCCGTCATTCATGTATCTAACATTTGGATCTACGTCATGGCATACAAATGCATCTAAATGTCCGTCGTTGTTGATGTCTACAAAATTCGAACGTTGAGAGAAAACATATTCAGGTGTTGACTGCATGTTGAAACCTGTCTGAGTGCTGTTTTGCAACATAAATGCCACTCCTTGACCTGCTCCATATAATAAATCATTAAATCCGTCTTTGTTAATATCGCCCGCGGCAATACTCCAGGATGGTTGAAAATTAGTTGTAGGAGTAGTACGGTTTATAGATTGGAATGTGCCACTTGTTGTTTGAAGCAACATATGGACCTGACCATTGCTAACCGAAACGATATCGTCTAGGTAGTCTCCATTCATGTCAACCACACAGTCTTTGTAGAAACCTTGAATTGAAATAGGCTGTTGTGTGAATGAAACTACAGAAAGTGGCTGTGGGATGTATTCGTTTTCGATTAATTTAAAAGTGATTCCGTTTGAATCCCATTTGTCGTCAAAGGCGATGTAGTATGAGTTTCCGGATAAAGCATCAAATGTTACAACACAAAGTGCATCAGGATTTCCAAGAATTCCGCTGTCATCATCACCTGTAACACAAATAAGATTTTCGCAAGATCCTTTGTATATGTGCACGCGTGGATCATCACCGATATTGATATTCAGATCAGTAGTTACGGTTACTGTATGATTTCCAACAGGAGTATAAACATACCATTCTCCTGCTGTGGCAACAGTTCCGCCACTTATGCATACTGGAGAAGGCGCTTGACTGCCGTTTATAGCATCAATAACAGTAATACCTGCTGTTACCGGCAATGCAGTGGCGCAGGTATTTTGTCCGTTAACGACAAAAGAGGTTATTGATAATAAAAATAAAAGTAAAATTTTTTTCATATTGACATTTGATTTTAGGGATTAAAAGTGTTATTCACAACCTTCAAGTTGTGTGATCCATTGATTTATCATTTCTGCGGCTTCTTCGTGCACTAATGTTCTGCCTAATAAAGGCATTCTTGTAGCCTCATCGGTAGAATTAATTCTATAATCTAAAACAGATCGCTGAGGTCTTCCAGGAAAAACGATCTGGGTTAAACCGTTACCAAGATTTTGATCTGGCGTAATACAGATTCCTAGATTTGCAGGGTTTGTCGTTTCGCTAAAAGCAAATCGCATAGGCCTGTAATCGCAGTAGCTTCCTTCCTGATGGCAATGTGCACAGTTTATATCAAGGTAGGAACGTACTCTTAATCCTATATCCAAAGAAGTGTCTTTCCAGTTTACTACTGTAGTGATGTCGGCAGGATAGTCACTGTTCAAGTAACCCATTTCAACCCATTTAGCTAATTGGTTTTTAACGCCATCAGCGAAAGCAAAAGTGCTGTTTAAGTTTTGTGGTTTTGTACCAATAGGAACAATATTTAATCCCGATTTGTGGCAAGTAAAACATTCGGCTTCAGAAGGTATTCTATAAGTTGTACTTTTCTGAATATTGCCTTCCATCCATTCTAAGTCAACATAGCTTCCTGTTGTTTGTAGGGTAGCTTCTGTCTGGTTTTCATTCCAAACATATTCGCCAAAAACCCATCCATCTGCTTTTTTTATCAGCAAACGGGTTTCAATTATTTTTGTGGTATTGGAAGGAAGAACATTATCATAGTAAAACGTTTTTACTAAAACAGTTCCAGTAGGGAAATCAAGAATTTTTCCATCGCTAGTATAGGTGGCTTTTACATCTTTTGGCATCCAAACAAAGCGTTTCTTATGGGCATAATCTGTAAAAAGCTGGCTGATGGGTTCGTAAGGCAAAACCCCAAGCGAAGGATCTTGATTTTTCATTTCTCCTTCAAAAAGCTTGTATTCTGACAATGTTTGATAAGGAACTCTTGATAAATCAAGAACTACAGGAGATTCTTCAATTGGCTCTTCTTCAATAGGTTCTTCAATTGGAGTGTATTCGTCGTCTTTATCTGAACAAGAAGTTAGACCAATAGCGAATAAAAAAAAGATAGAAATAATTAGGTAATTATGTTTCATTGGAAATTTTAATAATCCCACCAAAAATAATAATTATTTCGTAACATTAATAAAAAATAGCTACTATATGCTCAATAGTTTTCAGAATATAGTAAGGTATCAATGAATATAAGGTCTTGCGAAGGTTTATTCCTTTATTTGAAGCTTAACATTATAATTCTCAAGCCCTTTAAGAGCTCTATCTGATTTGTAATCAAATACTTCCTCATGATGATTTTTTCGTTTTTTGAGTGAGATTTGCTTGATGCAATTATAAAAGCGCCTAATTTCCTCATCGTCGGAAAGTATAAGTCCGGGAACCGCCGCCGTTTTACCTTCGTTGTCTTTTGCGACCATTGTAAAATAGGACGAATTGCAATGCTTCACTTTTCCGGTTTGGATATTCTCTGAATCTACCCGAATGCCCACAATCATTGAACTTCTTCCCACATAATTCACAGTTGCTTTCAACGTGACCAACTCGCCAATTTCTATCGGATTCAAAAAATCAACCGTATCAACAGAAGCCGTAACACAATAAAAACCAGAATATTTGGAAGCGCTTGCAAACGCAATTTGGTCCATCAAAGACAAAATATAACCGCCGTGAATTTTTCCACTGAAGTTGGAATGCGAAGGCAGCATCAATTCCGAGAGCGTAACTTTTGAGGATTCTACCGTTTTGAATTCCATAAGCAAAGGATTTAGTTTTCTAGAAGTTCGTTTTCGTCGTCCGAAGCTCTTTTTAAGATATTTTCGGGTAAGGCTTTCTTGGCTTTTGCCCCCATTTTCTTAAGCTTTTCGACACTTGTAATCAGGTTTCCTTTTCCGTCCACAAGCTTGTTCATTGCGTTGCCATATTCGGTTTTGGCCTCTTCCATTTTCTTGCCGATTTTCACTAAATCAGATATAAAACCTTCAAATTTATCATACAACGCTCCCGCCTGACGCGCAATTTCATAAGCGTTTTCCTGTTGCTTTTGGTTGGCCCACATGCTGTCGATTGTTCTCAAGGTTGCCAATAGGGTGGAAGGGGTCACAATCACTACATTCTTTTCGAAAGCACGGTTGTATAATGTCGTGTCTTCGTTCAATGCACTCGCAAAAGCCGGCTCAATCGGGATAAAAAGCAACACAAAATCCGGGCTTTCTATCTGGTATAGGTCGTGGTAATTTTTTTCGCCCAATTGCTCCACGTGGCGTTTTATAGAACTTACATGTTCTTTCAAATAGGTAATTTTCAACAAGTCACTTTCTTCATTGATGTATTTTTCATACGCCGTGAGCGAAACTTTTGAGTCGATAATCATCTTTTTGCCATCTGGGAGATTCACCACTACATCTGGAAAAACACGCTGTCCATCAGTATTGGTGAAACTTTGCTGTACATCGTATTCGCGTCCTTTCTCCAATCCCGATTTTTCCAAAACGCGTTCCAAAACAAGTTCGCCCCAGTTTCCCTGCATCTTGCTGTCTCCTTTCAAAGCCTTGGTAAGGTTGATGGTTTCCTTGCTCATCTGCTCGTTCATTTCGCGTAAGCCTAAAATCTGCTGACGCAAAGCCGCATGATAATCGATGCTTTCCTTGTGGGTGTCTTCTACTTTTTTCTCAAACAAATGAATCTTGTCCTGCAAAGGCGAAAGGATATTTTTCATATTCTCACGATTCTGTTCGGTAAACTTATTGGTTTTTTCTTCCAGTATCTTGTTCGCAAGGTTTTCAAATTCCTTGGTAAATTTCTCCTGAAGTTTTTCTACTTCCTGCTTCTGCTCAGCATTTCGTTCCCACAGATTTTCAAAATCGACTTCTTTTTTAGATAATTGAATGGCTAAGGAATCTTTTTCGGTACGGATGTTTTCTTTCTCTTCGGCCAATTGCAACAATTGTTTTTCAGCCGAAATCTTTTCGTTTACCAATTGTTCTTTCAGGATATTATGTTGGGCGGTCAAGCCGATAAGTTTCTCTTCCAAACCAATTTTCTCCGATTGAAAGCGTGCTGAAAATAATAGTTTTCCAAGGTAGATGCCTATAGCCAAGGCAATAATAAAAACGATAATCGTAAGGATGGTGCTGTTCATTCTGGCTTATTTTAAGGAAAGTAAAAGTAAGCAAACTGTACAAATCAGCATAAAAAAAACGGCCCAAATAATAGAGCCGTTTTTTCAATCAAGTTGGTCAAAGGTTGGTTTAGTGATATTATGGTTAAGAAATTCCGAACTGTCGGTCGAACTCTCTGTTTTGGATTCTTTTCTTAGAGTAGCTGTTGTAAATCAGTACTTTCATTTTGCGTCTTTCTCTCAAAATCATCGGCAGATTGATCAATACGCCTACCACGCAGATCAACATTAGGATGACAAGAAGCGCCATATAAATTAAATAATTCGTTTCGGTTGAGGCAGTAAAGTCAACAACAAAAAAGTAACCGGATGCAAAGAATACAACGATTGATAATATTAGAGATAGGGTTTTCATAGCTTTCGATTTTTGGGGTTATTAATCTGATACTAAATTACTCTAACTCATTCTCAACGGCTTATGTAATTTTATAATTATTTTATAGAATTTCATTATGATTATTTTAACGTATTAAAATTCTTAAAAAATACCCAAATCAATTTTTCTTTTATATTTGTAAAACCAAAAAACAAACCCCTACAAATGAATAACTTATTACGAATTTTGTTCGTTTTGCTCTTGTGCATGCAGGTTTCCTATGCCCAAACCATTTCAGGAAAAGTGCTCGATGCCGAAACGAAAGAACCGCTTGCCTTTGCCAATTTTATTTTCAACAACAACCAGAAGCTCTACGCATCTTCGGATATCGACGGTAGGTTCAGCTTTACTTCCACGCAGGAATTAACCACTGCGACGGTTACCTACATCGGGTACGAAACCCAAACGTTAAAACTTCAAAAAGGCAAGAGTCTTACCGTTTATCTTAAGGCTTCCGCCGATGCATTAGACGAAGTAGTCATCAGGCCGGGCGAAAATCCTGCCAACCGCATCATCCGAAACGTCATTGCCAACAAATACAAAAACAATCCCGAGAACATCGCCACCTTCAAATATACTTCCTATAATAAGGTAGTGTACGATATCAAAACCGATGGCACGACCAAAAGCGACAGCCTCAACAGAAAGATGAAAGGAAAACTCCTCAAGGACAGTCCGCTTTTTATGATGGAATCCGTTTCCGAACGCAAATTCATCGCGCCCGATATCAGTGAGGAAATCGTCACAGCCACCAAAGTATCGGGCTTTCAAAATCCGTCGTTTGCTTCCCTGGCAACCGATTTGCAACCGTTTTCTTTTTACAAGGACAACATCAAACTCTTCGACATCCAATACCTGAATCCCATCAGCAAGGGAAGTTTGAACAAATACCGCTTCAAGATCGAAGATACGATTTATCAAAACCGCGATACGGTGTATGTGATTTCGTTCCAACCCCAAAAGAACAAGAACTTCGAAGGATTAAAAGGAACGCTGTCCATCAATACGAATCAATATGCGGTGCAGAATGTCATCGCAACTCCTTTCGAAAAAGGAAAGATCGAAATCAAGATCCAGCAGCAATACAACTTTGTCAACAACAAATACTGGTTTCCAGAACAGCTCAATTATGCCCTCATTTTTCCAGAACTAAAAATGGTCGTGGACGGAAGAAGCTACATCAGCGAAGTGCAAACCGACATCCCGTTGCGCAGGAAAGAATTTGCAATAGAATCCGTAAGTATCGACAAGTTGGCCACCAAACGCGACAGCCTTTTTTGGGAGAAGTACCGCATCGAAAAGCTGTCGGATACCGAAAAGATAACCTACCGCGTGGTCGATAGTGTAGGGAAGAAGCACAATTTTGACAGGATACTCACCACGATGGAAAAACTCACCCAGTTCAAATTAGGTGTCGGGATTTTCGACCTCGATCTTGCCAAGACCATCGTCTATAACAAATACGAAGGCTACCGTTTGGGACTTGGCGTTTATACCAACGAAAAGCTCTTTGAAAACCTTACCCTCGGCGGATTCTTTGGCTACGGAACCAAAGACTACGAATGGAAATACGGCGGAGAAGTCCTCTATACCTTTTCTAAGAAATACGAATTCAAGATGGGCGCAAAATACCAGGACAATCTTGTGGAAGCAGGCAATTACGGGCTGAATTATTCCATCCAGAACATGCTCAACTTTCGGAATTTTCAGGCCTTTTTGATGGACAACATCAGGCAGGCGAGTTTCAACATCGAAGCCCGATCGTTCCGCTATTTGAAGTGGAAAGTCACCTTTGCTCAATCTGAAACGACACCTACTTACCTCACAGAATTCCACGATAACGGACAAATCTATACTGATTACAAGGACAGTAATGTGCGTGTTGATTTGCGTTTTGCCTTTAGGGAAAAGCTCGTCACGTCCTTCAACCAGCGCCTTTCGCTGGGCACTACCTATCCTGTCCTGTCGCTTTCCTACTCAAAGGGAATCAAGGACGTTATGAACAGTGATTTCAATTACGACAAGATCGAAGCCCGAATCGAGCAAACGTTCTTTACCAAGAATTTCGGAAACACAAAATACCGCCTGGACCTTGGTTACATCGACAATCCGTTGCCATACGGACTGCTCTTCACGGGCGAAGGAAGCTATGACAAGGAGTATCCGTACATGATTCCGAATTATTTCCAAACGATGCGTCCCTACGAATTCCTTTCCGATCGATATGCCAACCTGTTCCTCTCGCACAACTTTGGTGGATTGCTCATCAAGACCGGAAAGTTCCAGCCGGGTATCACGCTCCATAACAATTTTGGCTGGGGCGATCTATCCGATAAAAACAAAATCAGCAACCAGCTGACGCCCTATAAAACCAAAAACAAGATCTTTATGGAAAGCGGTCTCCAAGTAGACAATCTTCTAAAGATGAATTATATGAACGTAGGCTATATTGGTCTTGGTGCCGGAATCTATTACCGTTATGGAGAATATGAATTGCCAGAATCAAAGGATAATTTGGTGTATAAATTGAGTTTGAGCTTTTCGGTTAAATAAAAAAAAACACTGTCGAAAGGCAGTGTTTTTTTATACAGATGTATTTCTCACATCCAGTAAATAATTGAAAAGAAAGGCAAAACTAATAAGGACAGGAAGCGCAAGCCATCCATTAAAAACCAATTCCAATCCATTTTGGCCATCACTGCCATGACAAAGCATTTTTACGTCTGAAGAAAAATGACCAAGACCTATTTGTATAAAAAAATATTCCAAAGCATTGAATAGGATGATTTTCAAGAGCAGTCCATTTTTATGAGGCAGATGTTTTATATGAAGGCAAAAAAGTACAGGTAGAAGAATTGCCAACAGACCCGAAAACAAAAAAGAGTTGTACCAAAAAGCAGTACAGCCAACACCACTTCTCTCTAGAGCAATTTGAAGTAAAATCATAAAGAAAAGTGTAAAACCGGACATAAATAAGCCGGCAATAGAAAAGTATAAGGTAGGTTTTACAAAGTTAAAATCAATGTGTTCGTCTGTTGTAGCCATTTTTTAGATTCTAAAATTGATTAGGGAAGTGGTTATGATGATTTCATTTTGATTTATGTTTTTATTTTGCCCACGCGAAGGGATTCGCGCGGGAGCGGGGGGGGTCTGATTAATTTCATTACGTGCTTCCTTCATTTCTTTCAAGCTGATAGAATTTTGCATTTTTTGAATGAGATCTTCTATTTTTTGTTTCTCCATAATTGATTTATTTATTCGTAAGAATTTTTATTTGTACAAAATTTAGCAACACCTTCACAAGCTTTTGGATCTCCTAAGTTACAAGCCTGATGTAGATAGTAGCAAGATGAAAATTTAGTCTCAGTTTTGCTTGCAAGAATTGCACATTTCATAATTGCATCAATATGATTAGGATTAAGTTCAATAGCACGTGTATAACTTTTATATGCTTCGTCATATTTAACCATTTTTTCTTCTATGTTTCCTAAAATATAAAGAGCATCTGCATCTTGAGGATTATACATTATCGATTGATATATTTTGCTTTGCGCATTACGTAGGTTGCCGTTGTTTATTAAAAGATCCAGTGCAGTATTTTTGAGTTCAATAGCTTTGACTGTATCACGCTCATAGATAATTGGTTTTACAACCATTCCTCTATTTTCAATAACTGTGTCTGTGATTGGTTTTTCTTTTGGTAAGTTTTCTAAACTATCAGTTTCTACATATATATCATTTATATCATAGTCAGGCTTTACGGAATTCTGACAAGAAGTAAAAGAGAAAAAAACAATAAAGGCAAATAAAATTTTCATAATAAATTTTTTTTGAGATTTTTAATAACCGTTAGTTCAAGTCAACAGTTTGAAACTTCCCGCAATGTAATAATAATTTCAAATGCAAAATTATGGTTTTCCGTAACTCGATAGCATGGATTTACAATCCGTGCCCATCATCAAAATCACAATTACTATTAATTTCTTTGTCGGCACGGATTGTAAATCCACGCTAACTGTTGGGTGTTCAATTTGCCGAAAAATCCACAATTTCAGTACTGGCTGTTAGCACAAGCTTTAATGGTTCTTAGTTGAAATCTCTTTTGGAATAACTCCTCGATAGCCTATATTCGAAATTTCATATTCATTATTACATGTATAACTTGACTTTTTATTGATATTTTGGATAGGTTGTAATTCAAATATAATGCAACTTTCAATATCTTCAATCATGTGTCTAGTAACAGGTTTTCCAATAGGAAATTCTCCAAAACGGATATACTTTTCTCCACGATAATTTCCCATCCAGTTTTTGTGATGTTGAAGAACTCTATTAATGAAGTTTTGATTTAAAGTTAATCCAATGTAAAGGAGGGTTTCTTTGTTGCCAAACTTTCTGCTAATGTAATAGATTCCAAAACTTTGTATGCATCTTTCTTTTGTCAATGCGGAATCAACTTTAATTGGATAACTCCATTCAATTTGGATTTTTCTTGTTCTTCCCATTTATTTAATCGTTGAGTGTGATTTTAAAAAGTTCCTGCTAAATTTTTTAGTTTCCCAAATATACCAAAAAAACCTACAAAACATCTCAAAATAAATAATTCTTAAACTATAATTTTAACACAAATCTCCATTATCAAAAAAAAATTAAAAAAAAATAAAAACAATCCGTAATCATAAAGTTAAATTTATTATTTTCGAATTAGTAGATGAAACAATAGAAAAGAGAAAAAAACAGAAACAAGAGCGCTTTCACACCCCTTAACAAAGCCATAAAAATAAATTTTAAAACCATTAAATTATGTATTACAGATTGAGGAATGATGAAGTTGCCACGGGGGCGGCTTTTGTGAAGATTAGATTTGCTAGCGACCGAGAGGCTATTGCAGCGGTTTTTGAGGAGTTTGACAAGGAGTTTTTGAAGGATTTTGTTGATCAGATTGTAATTGTGGAACAGCTTGACAGGAAGTATCCGAAGACGCTGGAGCAGATGGATGCGACGAAGAGGCTTTATCTTTGTGCGGATGAAACGAATACTGAGATGAACACGTTGTCGTTTAAGTTTAAAAGTGCTGGTGTTGATGCATCACTGATTACGAAGGTGAAATCTAAGTTGAACAAGCTTGATATTGAAGGGGCCCGTGAGGGTTTGAAAGATTTGGCGGTTGTGACGAAGAATAATCTTGCGACTCTTGCTGTTAAGGGTGTGAAGGCTGAGTATCCGGATTCTTTAGTGGATACTGCTGAAAAGCTTCATTTTCTTAATGAAAGACAGAATGAGTTGATGGATGATGGTGTGAAACTGACGGCGGCTAATGAGAAGGAATATAAGAAGCTTCGAAAAATGGTACAGCATATTATGAAGGCGGGCAAGATTGTTTTTGCGAAGGAGAAAAGAAAAGATTTGTATTCGATGCCGAAGCTGATTATGAGAATGAGATCGGGTAATCAGGGTGGGGAGGATTAATATAAAATGAAAAAGGTCTGGCTGTAGAGCTGGACCTTTTTTTTGAGTTGTACTGTACTTTATTTTAATTCCAGTAAAGGGATTTTAGGATTACTGTTTGGAATTTCAATTTCAGTAACGGTGTTTTAGTTTCGGTAACGGTATTTTAGGATTACGATTTGGCATTTCAGAGCCAGTAACGGTGTTTTAGTTCCAGTAACAGCATTTTAGGATTACTATTTGGTATTTCAGATTCAGTAACGGTGTTTCAATTCCAGTAACGGCGTTTCAAATTCAGTAACGGCATTTCAATCCCAGTAGCGGTATTTTAATTCCAGTAATGATGTTTCAAATTCAGTAATGGCATTTCAATTCCAGTAACGGCATTTCAATTTTTTAGAAAACACTTTTTTAGTGTTTCTAAACCTGCACCTTCTTCCATTTCCCTCTCTTAAACAAAATAAAACTCGCAATGGTAATCGCTGTTTCTGCTACCGGAATCGCCACAAAAACCCCCATCGGGCCCATCTTTAAATATTTTGCCAAGAAATAAGCAAGCGGAATCTGGAACAGCCAAAACCCGATAAAGTTTACCCACGTAGGCGTCCAGGTATCGCCGGCACCATTAAACGCATTGATCAAAACCATCCCGATTCCGTAGAAAATATAACCCAGTGCGATTACCCGAACCGCTTTCACGGCATAGACCTGCACTTCAGGATCGTTGGTGAAAAACGCCACCAAGAGTTCTGCACCCAAAAGCGAAATCAGCATCACGCTTGCCATATAAATCACGTTGTATTTTACAGTTTTCAGCACCGCCTCTTCGGCACGCTGTACTTGGTTGGCACCCAGATTCTGCCCCACCAAAGTCGCCGCCGCATTGCTCAAACCCCATGCCGGTAGAAGGAAAAACATCATCAGTCGCATTGCCGTTTGATACCCCGCCGAACCGTTGTCGCCTCCTGTTGTGGCGACCAACTGTGCGAGGAAAATCCAACTGCAGGATGCAATTACAAACTGCAAAACCGCCGGAGAAGCAATCTTTACCAAGGCTTTTATTTGTTCCCAATTCGGTTTTAAATACGCCAGCGTAATCTTCAACAGGTTCTTTCCGTTAAACAGATGATACAGCTGGTAGGTCACCCCAATGCTTCGCCCGATGGTAGTGGCAATCGCCGCACCAGTCAAGCCAAAGGCAGGAACAGGCCCGAAACCATTAATCAAAACCGGACAAAGAATGATATTGGCAATATTTGCAATCCAAAGACTCTTCATCGCAATGGCCGCGTTTCCGGCACCCCTAAAGATTCCGTTGATCAAGAACAGTAGCATAATCACGATACTGCCGCCCATCATGATGCGGATAAAAGGCGTTCCGTGTTCGGCCGCTTCTTGCGAAGCCCCCATCAGCAATAATATCTCCGTTCCGAAAATAACACCTAATACACTAATGACCGACGTGATGGAAAACGCAATCAAGATGGCCTGCATACCAGCTTTTGCAGCGGCAACAGGATCTTTCTCGCCAATTCTTCGCGCCACGACAGCCGTTGCCGCCATACTGATCCCGATGGCGAGCGAGTAGATAATCGTCAATACCGATTCGGTCAAGCCAACGGTTTGAATCGCAAAACTGCTGTTCTCCAAATGACCGACGAAATACAAATCGACCAACGCAAAAACCGATTCCATTGCCATTTCGAGCATCATCGGTATGGCCAATAAAATTACCGAAAGCCTGATGCTTCCTGTTGTATAATCGAGTTCTTCCCCTTTGAGGGATTTTTTAATAACCGATAAAATAGTAGAAAATATATTCCTAGGTTGTCCTGTTTTCGACATAGTAAATAAATGTAGAGTAATGAAATAAGGGAAGCCTGTTTAGAGAAACGGTCCCAGTTTGTTGTTTTCTAGAAGTAATTGTCCTGTTTTAGAAAGTGAGGACGGCTGAAACAATCATATTTCCTGAAGTTTAGTGAGGCAAATATATTCTTTTTTGAAATAAATTCAGCCAATTGCAGTATTATTAAGGATTAAAGCCAAGTTTAAATAATAAAGAATCAAAAAAATAGCGAAATAATAATATCTTTAACCAACCAAAAACCAAATTATGGAAAACCACGACCAAGAACATTTTAAAAGAGAACTCGGATTACTAGACGGCACCATGCTCGTGGTTGGCTCTATGATCGGATCTGGAATATTCATCGTAAGCTCAGATATTGCAAGACAAGTAGGATCGGCCGGATGGCTCACCCTTATCTGGGTCATCTCCGGATTGATCACCGTGATTGCGGCAGTAAGTTACGGCGAACTTAGTGCGATGTTTCCAAAAGCCGGCGGACAATACGTCTATCTTAAGGAAGCCTACGGAAAGTTGATTGCTTTTTTATACGGTTGGAGCTTCTTTGCCGTTATCCAAACAGGCACTATTGCGGCAGTGGGAGTCGCCTTTTCAAAGTTTGCCGCCTACCTCTACGAACCTTTTAGTGATCAAAACATATTGTTGGAACTGGGATTCTTTACTTTAAATGCGGCCCAAATTGTTTCCATCATTACCATTGTTTTCCTGACTTACCTTAATAGTAGAGGGGTCAAGAACAGCAAGATTCTGCAAACGGTGCTCACCATCATCAAGATTGCTTCTTTATTGGGACTGATTATCTTCGGATTTCTACTTGCTGCCAAAGGCGAAGTCTGGGATGCGAATTGGGTAGATGCTTGGAATCCGAAAGTGTTCAATACTGTTGACGGTTCGTGGTTGCCTATCGGTGGAACTGCTTTGATCACTGGAATTTCTGCAGCTATGGTAGGTTCATTATTTTCAAGCGATGCTTGGAATGGCGTTACCTTTATAGCTGGAGAAATCAAAAAGCCAGAGCGCAATGTAGGATTGAGTTTGTTTCTAGGAACGTTGATTGTTACGGTAATTTATATCTTGGCCAATTTGATGTACTTGGCCGTTATTCCGCTTGACGAAATTGCAACCGCAAAATCCGATAGGGTAGCAGTAGTGGCTTCAGAATATATTTTCGGAAACATTGGTACGCTGATTATTGCGATCATGATCATGATTTCCACCTTTGCCTGTAACAACGGATTGATCATGGCGGGAGCAAGGGTATATTATACGATGGCAAAGGACGGATTGTTCTTTAAGAAAGCAGCAAATTTAAATATGGCAAGTGTGCCGGCTTGGGCGTTATGGGCACAATGCATCTGGGCTTCGGCTTTATGCCTAACAGGAAAATACGGCGCTCTTTTGGATTTTGTAATGATCATCGTCATCATTTTTTACATCCTTACCATCTACGGAATCTTTATCCTAAGGAAAAAACGCCCTGACGCTGACAGACCTTATAAAGCTTTTGGATATCCAGTTTTACCTTTTATGTATATAATAGTAGCATCGGCATTTTGTGTGTCGTTGCTTTTTACCCGATTGTCCACTTGCGGCTGGGGTGTAGCGATAATGTTATTGGGAATTCCAATCTATTATTTGACTAAGCCAAAAGAATAAAGTAGATATAAAAAAAAAAGAGCCATAAATACTATGGCTCTATTTTTTTATGGTTTTTTATAGACTTCTGTCAATCCGGAATTCCATTCCACTTTTTCATAATAGAAATTAACAGAAGTTAGCTTGTCTTTCTTCTGGATAATGATTTTGCCATTTACTTTTGCTTCATCTCCAATGACCGTAATATCTGTATCGGTAATCAAGCCATTAGCGTTGTATAAATCGAGTAATTTCTCGGCAATATCTTCGCGGATGGTCATCTTTGCATTAAAGTTATTGATGATGACGGTCTCGTTGCTTTTTGTGGCAACTAATTCCATTCCGTTATGACCGTAGTCGTAGGTTGCTGTGTTCTGTTGTGAAAACATTGAACCATAGCTAAATAGAAGTAGGGTAATGATTTTGGACATAATAACAGATTTTGGGGAAAATTATTATACCATGTAAAAATATAAAATTATTTTATAAAATTATTTTTTTTATAAAATAAAAAAACCGTCCTGAATCCAGGACGGTTTTTCGTTGGTTTGGTTGGTTTTTGGTGTTTATCTATTAATAGTAAGCAAATCTTCTTACTTTAGAAATATATTTTGCAAGTCGGATAACTTGGTGGCTGTAGCCATATTCGTTATCATACCAGATATATAGTACAATGTTTTTTCCATCTGCAGAAACGATAGTTGCGTTGCTGTCATAAATCGATGGAGCAGAAGTTCCTACAATATCCGAAGAAACCAATTCATTATTGATTGAATATTTAATTTGTTCTACCAATTCGCCTTCTAATGCATATTTTTTCATAATCGCATTGATTTCGGCAACAGAAGTTTCTTTGTTAACCTCAAGATTTAAAACTACAAGAGAACCGTTTGGCACCGGAACACGGATAGCGTTTGAAGTCAATTTACCAGCCAAAGAAGGCAATGCTTTTGCAACCGCACTTCCAGCACCTGTTTCAGTAATAACCATGTTCAAGGCAGCTGCTCTACCACGACGGTATTTCTTGTGCATATTATCCACAAGATTTTGGTCGTTTGTATAAGCGTGGATGGTTTCCAAGTGGCCTTTTACAACGCCCAATGTATCTTCGATTGCTTTCAAAACCGGTGTGATTGCATTTGTTGTACAAGAAGCGGCAGAGAAAATATTCACTTCGTCTGGATTGTATTCGGTGTGGTTTACACCGTGAACGATGTTTGGGATACCTTTTCCTGGAGCAGTCAATAAAACTTTGTCAACGCCTTTGCAAGTCAAGTGTCTTGCCAAAGCTTCTTGCGTTGTGAAAACACCTGTGTTGTCTATAACTAAGGCATCGTCGATACCAAATGCAGTATAGTCAATTTCTTCTGGAGCATTTGCTGTAATGATATGAACGGTTGTCCCGTTGATAATCAAGGCATTGTTTTCTGGATCAGCAATTACCGAACCTTGGAAATCTCCATGGATCGAGTCATAACGCAACAATGAAGCTCTTTTCTCTAAAGTAGTAGCATCATTTTTGTCACGTGTTACAATCGCTCGCAAACGCAATTGATCTCCTTTTCCAGCTTTTGACATCAACTCACGCGCCAATAAACGTCCGATACGTCCAAAACCGTACAATACTACGTTTTTAGGATTGATGTTCTTGAACTCTTTTGCGTTTTTAAGCTTGTCAATTACGAATGATTTAGAATCGTTGTATTTGTCGTCTTCCAAGTGAAACTCATACGTAAGTTTTCCGATATCCAATTTTGAAGGCGGTAAATCAAGGGAAAGGATTGCTCTTGCGATTTCAACAGAATCAAAAACAGAGATAGGTTTTTCTACAAATCCACCAGCATATTCGTGTAGGTTGATGATTTCGCTTACGTTTCTGTCGATCAATTGGTTTCTAAAAAAAACCAATTCAATTGATTTGTCATACCATAAATCGCTGATGATTTTAATAAATTCTACACCAGCACGTCTTCTGTCTGCCTGAAAAGAAAGCTCTTTTTCGTAGGATGCCCTTTTGTTGTCCATTCGTTTAAATTATAAATAGTTAGTGTTGTCGATTTTTAATTCGGTGCAAAAGTAATCAACTATAACGTTTTCGTGAAATGTTTTAAGGAATTATTTTTACAAATGTTTTGAATCAGTTATTTAGAACTATGAAATGCTTTTCTAAATACATAAAACAGATCTTTATAAAATAAAAAGCCGATAGAAACTATCGGCTTGATCTAAAAATTTGGGAAACATATTATATAATCATTCGAACAATCTGTCCTGAAGTTGTGATCAATTCAATCTGAACTCCTTCTTCTTCCTCTTTGTTCGACATAATTTTAGAAACGGTTTCAACATCAACAGCTTTGATGTTGTCTACTTTAAGGATGATAGCACCAGAAAGCTCATCAGCATAACGCGCCAATCTTGGATTTTCAATTTCTTGGATTTTTACACCATATCCAATTCTGAATTTCTTCTTGTCGGCAGTACCAATATTTTCAATCTTAATACCTTTAAATTCGGTGTTGATGATGTCATTTTTCGATAATGAAACAGAAGTCGTCATCAATTTTTCATCTCTTAAAAAAGTAACTTGCACCTTATCGTTAGGTCGTTTCGTATTGATGTAACTGTTCAAATCCGCCGCAGACGAGATATTTTGGTTGTCTAATTTTACGATGATATCACCTTTGGTCAACCCCGATTTTTCAGCACCGGAATTTTTGTTCACACGGTTTATAAAGAAACCTTCTGTCTGATTTATACCAAATTCCTTCGACATTGTTGCATTCAATTCAGCACCTTCAACACCAAGCATACCACGTTGAACATTTCCAAACTCCATGATATCTTCAATAATTTTTCGGGTAATATTAGAAGGAACCGCAAAAGAATAACCCACATACGAACCTGTCATCGACGAAATCATCGTATTGATTCCCACCAATTCGCCTCTAGTATTTACCAAAGCACCACCACTGTTTCCAGGATTTACAGCGGCATCGGTTTGGATAAAGGATTGGATTCCGTTCGTATCTAAATTTCTGGCTTTCGCCGAAACGATACCCGCCGTAACAGTCGAAGTCAAGTTATAAGGATTTCCAACCGCTAAAACCCATTCTCCAACTTTTACGTTATCAGAATCAGCAAAAGTAGAATAGGATAGTTTGACATCGGCATCAATTTTCAACAACGCGATGTCCATTTTAGCATCCGTTCCTATCAATTTTGCCTTGTATGATTTTCTGTTGTTTAGCGTAATTTCAATGTCCTGGGCATCTTTAATCACGTGATTGTTCGTCACGATATAACCATCTTCCGAAATAATCACACCAGAACCTGTACCCACTTGTTCTTGCTGTTGACCACCTTTGTAGCCGTAAAAAAACTCCATAATCGGGTTTGAAACCGTTCGGTACGAAACGTTCTTCACGTGAACCACCGAATGAACCGCCTTGTCCGCCGCATCCGTAAAATCAACCGTTTCGGCTCCAAGCCCTACATTTCTTGAAAAATTATTGGGCGCCATCGTCACAACCGATTTCGATTCTAACACGCCACCGTCATCAAACAGCACTTTATAAGCACCAAGAGTCGTCGCCCCACTTAACAAGGCCACCAAGAATAAATTTCCAAATCTTTTCATTGTTTGATAATAATTAAGTTATTTAACAGTAAAATTAATTGATTGATTCCTCACCTAAAATCAGTTTAACGCTCGATTAACAATGATTAACTTTTCATTAATATTCGTAACTTTGTGTTGCTATTTTTTATTAGGAGCAAGTCGCTCGGGCATTTGTTTAAACCCTATTCCCGCCTTCCTTCCAAATCTTTTTGTTTTTAAAGAAAAAACAAAAAGGATTTTCCCTCCAGTCGGGGCTATATAAAAACGAATAGCATCCTTTAAACGCCATATCCAAAACCTTAAATCCAGAACCTTAAACCCAAAAAAGTGCAAATCAAATTCTACAAATACCAAGGAACGGGCAACGATTTTGTGATGATAGACAATCGTGATGACCAATTTCCCAAAAATAATACCAAATTAATCGAGCAATTATGCGATCGAAGATTTGGCATTGGAGCCGATGGTTTGATCCTTTTAGAAAATGACAATTCGACAGATTTCCGAATGGTGTATTATAATTCCGATGGAAACCAGAGCTCTATGTGCGGAAACGGCGGAAGATGCTTGGTCGCTTTCGCAAAAAGTTTAGAGGTCATCGAAAAAGAAACCACTTTCATCGCAACCGATGGTTTGCACCACGCTACAATCTTCGAGGACGGAATTGTTTCCCTTCAAATGAAAGATGTTGCCGATATAAAAATCACACCAGAATATGTTTTCCTCGATACCGGTTCGCCTCATCACGTCGAAATCGTAGACGATTTGAAAAATTTGGATGTAAAATCCAGAGGTTCACAAATTCGTTACGGAGCATTGTATGGCGAAAAAGGAAGCAACGTCAATTTTGTAAAACAAGTGGACGATTCTACGTTTTCACTTCGAACGTATGAAAGAGGAGTAGAGGATGAAACTTTTTCTTGCGGAACCGGTGCAACGGCAACTGCAATCGCAATGAAAGTGCTAGGAAAAACAAATTCCGATACAATTCAATTAAATGTAGAAGGCGGAAAATTGGAAGTTTCTTTTCATTCAAATGACAACAAGTTTACAGACGTTTTCTTAAAAGGACCGGCTACATTTGTTTTCTCTGGAACAATCGAAATATAAATTCCAAATGATAACATTAAAAGGACAAAACATTTATCTAAGAGCAATCGAACCCGAAGACCTCGAGTTTGTGTATGCCATAGAAAATGACGAATCCATTTGGAATGTCAGCAATACCCAAACACCTTACAGTCGTTTTCTGATTCGTCAGTACTTGGAAAATGCCCATCAGGATATTTACGAAGCCAAGCAATTGCGATTGGCCATTTGCCAAAATGACAATTTTTCAGCCATCGGTTTGATTGATTTATTCGATTATGACCCAAGAAATAACCGTGCTGGAATTGGTATTCTGATTCAAAATAAAGAAAATAGAGGCAATGGTAATGGTTCAGAAGCTTTGCAACTCTTAATCAGCTATGCTTTTACGCATTTAAATTTACACCAGCTTTATGCAAATATTGATGGCAATAATGAAGCAAGTTTAAAGCTTTTTACTAATTTTGGATTTCAATTAATCGGAACAAAAAAGCAATGGAATTTGGTCAACGGCCAATATCTTGATGAATCCCTTTTTCAATTAATCAATCAATCATTTTAAAATATAAATACTTTGAAAGTAAAAAAAATCCTCGTTTATTTTTCGCTTGTTGTAGTGGTAATCGCTTCGATTTACGGTTATCTTACGTATAGAAAAATCTTTTCTGCCAATACAAAATTTAGCGAAAAAGAAGTTTTTGTTTATATTCCAACCGATGCGAATTACAATCAGGTTGTGGAAATCATCAAGCCTTATGTAGAAGATATTGGTAAGTTTAATATGGTTGCCGAGAAGAAATCGTATGTGGCGAACGTAAAATCGGGTAAATTTTTGTTGAAAAACGGAATGAACAGCAACGATATCGTGAACAGCCTTCGTCAGGAAGTTCCGGTAAATCTTGCCTTCAACAATCAAGAACGATTGGAAGATTTCGCTGGAAGAATTGCAACCCAAATTGAAGCCGATAGCTTGAGTTTGCTGAATGCTTTCAAAGATGAAAAATTCTTAAAAGATAACGGTTTTACAGAGGAAAATGTTTTGAGCATGTTCATTCCAAATTCGTATGAATTTTTCTGGGACGTTAATGCCGAGAAATTCCGCGAAAGAATGGCAAAGGAATACCGTAAATTCTGGACACCGGAAAGACTAGCAAAAGCCGAAGCTCAAAATTTAACACCGCTTCAAGTTTCTGCTTTAGCTTCTATTGTACACAAAGAAACCGTAAAAAAGGATGAACGTCCAAGAGTAGCAGGAGTTTACTTGAACAGATTAAACACTGGAATGAAACTCGAAGCTGATCCAACGGTTATTTATGCGGTAAAGAAAACTTCAGGAGATTGGGACCAAGTTATCAAACGTGTTTTGTATAAAGATTTGGAAACCGTTTCTCCTTATAATACCTATAGAAATGAAGGTCTGCCTCCCGGACCGATCGCTATGCCTGATATTACGGCTCTTGATGCAGTTTTGAATCCAGAAAAGCACAACTATATTTATTTCTGTGCAAGCGTGACGAACTTTGGTTACCACGAATTTGCGCTAACGCCAGCCCAACACGAAGTAAATCGTCAAAAATATGTGGCTTGGGTAAGCAAACAAGGTATAAAACGATAGTTTGAAATTTTCGAAGCACATACTTTTACTTTTTTTAATCGGCTCTTTTTCGAATTTTTTCGGACAAAGCAAATTGGATAGTTTCCTCAAGCCCGCTGATACTTTAAATGTTCAACGAAGAAATGCGGTTGTCATTTCGGAAGCTGTTGTATTAACGGGAACCTTAGTTGCTTTGAACCAAGTTTGGTACAGCGATTATGCAAAATCCAGTTTTCATCTAAAAAATGACAATGCCCAATGGCTTCAAATGGACAAGGCTGGACATGTATTTTCCTCCTATCAGATGGGAAGATTTGGAGCGGAATTGCTCGAATGGAGTGGAGCCAGTCAGAAAAGCCAACTGATTTATGGCTCAACACTTGGACTGGGTTTTCTTACAGCCGTTGAGATCTTCGACGGACATTCGTCTGAATGGGGTTTTTCCTGGGGCGACATGGTGGCAAATGCTTCCGGAACGGCTTTATATGTTTCGCAAGAATTGCTTTGGAACGAACAACGTATTGTTCCGAAATTTTCATTCCACACCACACCTTATGCTTCTGCTCGTCCGAATGTTTTAGGAGAATCGCTAAACGAACAGATTTTAAAAGATTACAACGGTCAAACCTATTGGCTTTCGGGTAATATCCATTCTTTTTTTAAAGATTCAAAAATTCCAAAATGGTTGAACGTTGCCGTTGGTTATGGAGCCGAAGGCATGATTACGGGAGATGATGTCTTGGTAAACACCGTTTTCTTTCCAGAGAAGACCAGAATACGTCAATTTTACCTGAGTTTGGATGTTGATTTGACTAGAGTTGAAACAAAATCACATACTTTAAAAACACTTTTTTCCATTTTCAACACCATCAAAATTCCCGCTCCGACGTTTGAAATCAATAGCTTAGGAAAGTCAAAATTCCATGTTCTTTACTTTTAGAAAATATTAACATGCTGATTTTCAGCTTTATATTTTTTGTCGTATATTTGCCCCGTAGAAATTTCTCGGTGTGACAGGTTGAGAAGAAAAACAAAGTATGACTAAAAAATGGATCTATTACACTAGTATTGCAATTGTTGTAGCTTTTATAAGCTTAAGTTTTAAACCATCTGAACAACAAAATAAAGATTGGTTTTATGTTTCAGAAAATGAAGAATTACTTCATTTATTTCCCTCACTTGAGGAAGAAGAATACTCAGATTTTAATTTTCCATTCACAGGAAAATCCTTCACAGGCTTCAAAGAAGCACTCGCATTCAAAGAATCACAAGGAAGATATCGCTTAATCAATACCCTAGGTTATATGGGTAAATACCAATTTGGTGTTGCTGCCTTGCGAGCCATCGGAATTCACAATACCTCTGAATTTTTAAACAATCCTCGTTTGCAAGAAAAAGCATTCAAAGCATTGCTTGCCAAAAATAAATGGGAATTGAGGGAAGAAATCGAACAATACGAAGGTAAGGTCGTAAACGGAATCAAAGTTACCGAATCGGGAATTTTAGCGGCTGCTCATCTGGGTGGAGCTGGTTCTGTGAAAAAGTATTTCAGAAATGAAGGGAAGAAGTCAATCAAGGATAATTACGGAACTTCATTAAAAAGCTATATGAAAGCATTTGGTGGCTTTGATACTTCTTTTATTGTAGCCGATAGTAATGCTAAAGTGAAAAGGTAATCACCTTTCCTTCATTTATAAAATAAAAAAAAACTGCTGGAAGGCAGTTTTTTTGTTTTTATAGATGAAGTGGTTTTCTGCTTGTGTGAAGTATTGCTAAAATTAAAACCGTATTAGTTTCTTCGAAAATAATGTAGTAAATGGCAAACGGAAAAATCTTCAAATAGGAAACTTTGGTTGATTTGTATTTATTAGCAAATAGATAAGGATTTTTAGAAATAATTGAAATCTGATTCTGATGGTTTTTATAAAATCGGAAACCTAAACCTTTTGAGGTAGAATTGTACCAATCAATTTGGTCGGTTATTTCTAAATTTACGTTTGGCTCAAATATAATATTATAAGCGATATTTCTTTTTAATTTCTTCTTGAACTGTATCCCAAGTAGTTATGTTTTCAGGATATTTTTGAATATTTTCAAGTCGCTGGTCAAGAATTTCTTTATGCCATGTCGGTATATCATCTGTAATCTCTTCAATATCAGGAAAAGAGTTTTTAATGGTTTCCCAATCTTTTAAAGATAAAACGACATCAGTAGTTTTGCCTTTTTGATCTTTGATATATTTTATCTTCATTGCAATTTATTTAGTATCTCAAATATAGCAATTTTCAAGAAGTCCTTACATCCTATGAATGATAAAAATAGTCGGTCGGTTATGCAAATCAATCTTTGCTTTTTTCCAATCCGAAGCCCGCATTGTTTTGATGTATTCTGTTGGTAAAGTGATGTCACAAGCAATACATAAATAAGTCGTAGGATTAATCGCTTGCAAAATATCTTCCAACATTTTATTGTTCCGATAAGGTGTTTCTATAAAAATCTGTGACTGATTTTTATCACCCGAAAGTTTTTCCAAATTTTTTAAAGCCGATTTTTTTTCTGATTTATCAATTGGCAAATATCCATTAAATGCAAAACTCTGACCGTTCATTCCTGAAGCCATGATTGCCAATAAAATTGAAGATGGACCAACCAAAGGAACGACTTGGATTCCGTTTTCATGAGCCAATTTTACAATTACTGCTCCTGGATCGGCAACTCCGGGACAACCCGCTTCTGACATCAAACCCACATTATGGCCATCTAGACAAGGCTTTATCATCGAAAAATGCTCTGATTTTTCGGTATGTTTGTTTAAAGCGCTGAGTTTTAAACTGGATTGCACCTTTTCAGGATGAATGCTTTTAATAAACCTCCTTGCTGTTTTTTCGTTTTCAACAATATAAGTGTCAATGAAATCAATTGCTCTTTTTACCGTTTGCGGTAATACATCCATAGGTTCAGTTTGCTTCGACAAGTCGCTATTGTTTGTGTCGCCTAAGGTTGTTGGAATTAAATACAATTTTCCTTTGAGTAAGGTTGGTTTCATGAAATTTTATATTAGAAAAGAGAAAATTATGAAGTAGTATGTTCTTTGATGAGCTTTTCAGCAATCACATCACAAACTTCATCGAGCATTTCATAAACAGTTGCAAAGCCATTCTCTAGCCCAAAATAAGGGTCTGGAACATCTACATTTTCGTTGGGAAAAAGCTCGTTTAAAATTAGGGAAACTTTTTTCTTCGAATTTTCATCGGGAGCCAAATCAATTACGTTGCTGTAATTGGAACCATCCATCACATAAATATAATCGTATTCCTTGTAATCTCGTGCAGTAAATTGTCTAGCTTTCTGACAAGAAATATCAATTCCTTTGCGTTTTGCAATGCCAATAGAACGATTATCAGGCTTTTTGCCAATATGGTAATTGCCTGTTCCTGCAGAATCTACAAAGAATTTATCTTTTGGAAGTTTCGA
The DNA here is from genome assembly GCF_049060005.1 of Flavobacterium sp. PLA-1-15. Lineage (NCBI taxonomy): Bacteria > Pseudomonadati > Bacteroidota > Flavobacteriia > Flavobacteriales > Flavobacteriaceae > Flavobacterium > Flavobacterium sp. PLA-1-15. The sequence goes on from NZ_JBMGQS010000008.1 coordinate 79,467, forward strand.
TGCCAAGATGCCTTCTGCCAAAGGAGAACGGCAAATATTGCCAAGGCACACCATCAAAATCCTCACTGGCATTTTAAAGGGAAAGTTTCTTGTGGATGTCTTCCACAAATTTCTTGAATTGTTTATCGGTAGAAACCAAGTTGTCAACCGTTTTGCAAGCGTGCAAAACCGTAGCGTGATCGCGGTCTCCAATTTGCGAACCAATATTTGCCAATGAGGCTTTTGTAAATTTCTTCGCAAAAAACATTGCCAATTGCCTTGCTTGAACCACGTGGCGTTTTCTAGTTTTAGATTGCAAAGTATCTACATCCAATTGAAAATAATCCGAAACCACTTTCTGGATGTAATCAATGGATATTTCACGTTTTACATTCTTAACAAACTTCTCAACTACTTGTTTAGCCAAATCAATAGTCACTTCTTTTTTATTGAAAGAAGATTGTGCGATTAGAGAGATGATGGCACCCTCAAGTTCACGAACATTTGATTTGATGTTTCTGGCCACATATTCGATGATTTCTTCTGGCATTTCAACACCATCACGATACAAGATGTTCTTTAAGATGGAAATCCTTGTTTCGTAATCCGGTTGGTGCAATTCGGCAGAAAGTCCCCATTTGAAACGGGATAACAATCTTTGCTCTATGTCCTGCATGTCAACTGGAGCCTTATCAGAAGTCAGTATTACCTGTTTACCGTTTTGGTGCAAATAGTTGAAAATGTGAAAGAATACGTCTTGAGTACCTGTTTTTCCTGAAAGAAATTGAACGTCATCGATAATCAAAATATCAATCAATTGATAGAAATGAATGAAATCGTTACGGTTGTTTTTCTTTACAGAATCAATATATTGTTGTGTGAAAATTTCGGCAGAGATGTACAAAACCGTTTTTTCAGGATATTTATCTTTAATTTCAACCCCAATAGCGTGGGCCAAATGGGTTTTTCCTAAACCAACTCCACCAAAAATCAACAGAGGATTAAAGGAAGTTCCTCCAGGTTTGTTGGCAACAGCCATACCTGCAGAACGCGCCAATCTATTAGAATCTCCCTCCAAGAAATTGTCAAAGCTGTAATTAGCATTAAGCTGAGATTCAATCTTAAGGTTTCTGATTCCCGGAATTACAAAAGGATTTTTAAGTTCTGGATTCAAATTCTTGAACGGAGCATCCACTTCTTGAGCTTTCATCGGAGCTCTGTGAGCACTCGGCAATTGTTCCGTAAAAGGTTGTTTGTTTCCGTAAGTGTTCTCCATTTTAATTTTATAGAGTAACTTTGCGTTTTTCCCAAGTTCTTTGGTAAGGGCAACTTTTAATAATTTCACATAGTGTTCCTCGAGCCATTCGTAGAAGAATTTACTTGGAACTTGAATATACAAAGCATTGTCGGTTAGCTCAACTGACTTAATCGGTTCGAACCAAGTTTTATAAGCTTGATCCTGGATATTATCTTTTATAAATAGAAGACAGTTTTCCCATACTGATTGAGCAGTTTTGTTCATATATTCTATTAGTTTTGCTTTTGTTATTAATGGTTTATCTTACTAAAAATGTAGTGGTTTTTCCGCTTTTATTCGGGAGAACAAATATGTGAACAAATTTCTTTAAAAAAAAATAAATAGGGTTTGAATTTGTAAAAATAAAGTTGTAAGTAATAGAAAATTTAATATTTAATAACCTAAAATATATATGAGAGAACACGAATTTACAGTACGTGTACGATATGCCGAAACCGACCAAATGGGGGTAGTTTATCACGGAAATTACGCACAATATTTTGAGATGGGTCGCGTGGAATGGCTAAGAAATATGGGGGTTTCTTATAAATGGATGGAACAAAACGGAATTATGCTTCCCGTGGTTTCATTAAGTATGAACTACAAAAAGCCAGCACGTTACGACGACCTTTTAAGGGTAAAAACTATTTATAAAAATCAGACTTCTGTTAAGATTGAATTCGATTATGAAATTTATAACGAAGCAGATGAGTTATTAACAATTGGCAACTCAATTTTAGTTTTTGTGGATATGAAAACGGGTCGTCCGACACTTCCTCCAGAGTATATAAAAGTCAAACTTTTAGAAATTGACAGTTAAACAAATTGGATGTTGATTATTCTTTAATTTTGATGTCAATTTCAAACATAGAATTGAAAATGTCGAATACCATTTCGGCATTTTTTTTTCGTGTCGAAATCACAATCTCACAACTCATTTCCATTTTTTGAGAAATGATGTCGAGATTTTTTTCTTTTATAACACGCATCACTTTGTTCATGTTTTTATAATCGAATGAAACAATATATTGGACGTCAATCGTTTTTTCGGTAATATCTGATGCTTCCAAGCTCATTTGAGCAGAAGTTCGATAAGCAGAAATCAATCCTCCAACACCTAATTTGACACCTCCATAATACCGAATAACTACAATCAATACATTCGTAAGTCCAAAAGATTGAATTTGTCCATAAATGGGCATTCCAGCCGAATTGCTTGGCTCGCCATCATCATTGGCACGAAAAGAAATTTTATCGGTTCCAATTTGATACGCATAACAAAAATGTCCCGCTCCAGAATGTTGTTTTTTTAAAGTTTCCAGAATTTCCTTGACTTCTTCTTCGCTTTCAATCGGAAAAGCATAGCCAAAGAACTTGCTGTTTTTTTCTTTCAGTAATGTTTCTTCAGATGGCTCGGCTAATGTTTTATAAGTGTCCTTGATTTCCAAAAGTAAAATTTAAAGTAGTTTTTTGTCGAATAAATCTACGACATCTTCTTTTCCAACTTGCAAATTCCAAACTTGAATGCCCAATTTTGAAGCCGAATCTGTGTTTTCGGTTTTATCATCTACAAATAAAGTGCGTTTTGGAGAAAGATTGTTTTGCTCTAAAACATATTTATAAATTTCGTCATCAGGTTTTCGCATTCCCAATTCAAACGAAAAATAAACCTTTTCAAAACACTGATAAAATGTGCTGTAAAACGATTCGCCGACTGTTTCTTGAAAATGTTGAATGTGAATGGCATCGGTATTACTCAAAAGGAACAGTCGGTATTTCTGCGAAAGCAGTTGCAAGAATTCCAATCGATAGAGCGGAAAGTCCATTAAAATCGTGTTCCAATTTTCCTTGATAATTTTAAGAGATGCATTCGGAACGTGTTTTTGCATTCCAGAAAGAAATTCGGTTTCTGAAATTTTTCCAACTTCAAAACTCTTGTTCAATTTCCGTATATCATCGTTCCATTCTTCGAGTTCCAAAGTATGGAAGGCGTTTTTCATCGCATCTTTGTTCAGATTGATGAAAATATCTCCAAAATCAAAAATTATGGCATCAATCATGGTTTCGAAAAATTAAAAGTTCGTCGTCAAGAATAGTTTGCTTTCCTATTAATTTGGAATGCAAACTTGGTGCTTTTATTCCCTCTCCAAAGGAAATAGAACCTTTAAAAACGCGGGCTTCATCCCAAATATAGGCACCAATAAAAGTTTGAAGCATTTGTCTTCCGCCTTCAATTATTACCGATTGGATGTTGTGTTTGAATAAAACCTTTGTAATTTCTTCAGCAATATTTCCATCAAAATCAATCGTTTCAAAAATCAAATTAGAATCTTCAGAAGTATTTTTTTCTTCAGAAATCACAATCGTTTTGGCATCGTTATTAAAGACAGAACTTTCTTTTGGAATTCTATTTTTTTTATCTAAAACAATTCGAATTGGATTATTTCCAGTCCAATCCCGAACATTCAAAGTAGGATTGTCGTCAATTACCGTTTGGGTTCCCACCAAAATAGCATGTTCTTCGCTTCTCCATTTATGCACCAATTGTCTGGAATATTGATTGGTGATCCAAACTGGTTTCTGTTCAGTTCTTTTTTCTGGAGCGATAAAACCATCGGCACTTTCAGCCCATTTCAGAATAATGTAAGGTCGTTGTTTTTGATGAAAAGTAAAAAATCGCTTGTTGAGTTCGTTACATTCCTCTTCCAAGATGCCGACTGTGACGTTCTTCCCAGCTTCAATCAATTTTTTGATGCCTTTTCCTGCTACTTTCTCATTTGGGTCAACCGTCCCAATTACTACATTTGGAATATTATTAGCAATAATCAAATCGCAACACGGTGGCGTTTTTCCGAAATGACTGCAAGGTTCCAAACTCACATAAATCGTTGATTTTGAAAGCAAGGATTTGTCTTTTACGGAATTTACAGCGTTCACTTCCGCATGGGCTTTGCCTGATTTTTTATGCCAGCCTTCACCAATAATTTCATTATTATACACAATTACACTCCCCACCAAAGGGTTAGGATAGGTGGTTCCTAGTCCATTTTTGGCCAGCTCGATGCAACGTTTTATGTATTTTTCGTGTATCTTCACCTCACAAAAATAAGACATTGTTTCGGAATGCAACACATAAATATACGACCAATACAACCCGAAGACAACCAGGCAATTGAACAAGTTATAAGGGATGTTTTTATTGAATTGGATATCCCAAAAGTAGGAACTGCTTATGCTGACCCTCAATTAAAGCTGATGTTTGAAGCTTATGACAAGTCAAGAGCAATTTATTTTGTAGTGGAAAATAATGGCAAAATAGTAGGTGGAGCAGGAGTGAGCCAGCTTGAAAATGAAGATGAAAGCATTTGCGAATTGCAGAAAATGTATTTCCTGCCCGAAGCCAGAGGTTTGGGATTGGGGATTGCCTTGATGGAGAAATGTTTGGCGAAAGCCACGGAATTCGGATTTGAAAGTTGCTACTTGGAAACGATGCCTTATATGGAATCGGCTCAAAAGCTTTACAAAAAAATGGGTTTTGAATATTTAGATAAACCTTTGGGAAATACAGGACATACTTCTTGTCCGGTTTGGATGTTGAAAAAATTTTAATTTATGAAAGCCAAAGAATATAGAACCTATTTTATCGAACAACTTCAATCTATTTATGATGTGATGGAAGCCGAAAGTTTTTTTCATTTGATTTTGGAAGAAAAGCATCAGATGAAAAGGATTGATTTGGCTTTGAATCCTGATTTTTCTTTTTCTGAAGAGCAAATTGAAGATTGGGATTTGATTTTAGCCGAATTGAAAAAGGAAATACCTATTCAATATATATTAGGAAATACCGAATTTTTTGGATTGAAATTCAAGGTTAATGGGAACGTGCTGATTCCTAGGCCTGAAACCGAAGAATTGGTCGAGTGGATTATTCAGGAAGATTTAAAGATTCAAAGATTTAAAGATTTAAAGATTTTGGATATCGGAACAGGAAGCGGTTGTATTGCAATTTCATTGGCTAAAAATATCCCAAATGCTAAAGTGTATGCGATTGATGTTTCTCCGAACGCATTGAAAACAGCCACAGAAAATGCTGAAATCAATCAGGTAGAAGTTGTTTTTTTAGAGAAAAATATTCTAGAAACCAATGATTTGGAAATGCAATTTGATATTATTGTTTCCAATCCGCCTTACGTGCGAAATTTAGAAAAGGAAGAAATCAAGAAGAATGTCTTGGATAATGAACCGCATCTGGCACTTTTTGTAGAAGATAGCGATGCATTGATTTTCTACCGAAAAATTGCGGAATTGGCGACTAAAAACCTCAATGAAGAGGGAAGATTGTATTTTGAAATCAACCAATATTTAGGAGAAGAAATGATAGAATTGCTTCACAACAAAGGTTTTCAGGATATCGAACTCAGAAAGGATATCTATGATAACGACCGAATGACAAAGGCGACCTTTAGAATTACGAATTGAAAATTACGAATTACGATTGGGCAAAGACGCAATAAAGTCAGATATTTGCAAAGAATTACGAACTATGGGAAAACTCATAATTCCTAATTCATAACTCATAATTTTAAAGAATGAAACCAAGCATACCAAAAGGAACAAGAGATTTTTCGCCTACGGAAGTGGCCAAAAGACAATACATTATCCAAATCATCAAAACCAATTTCGAAAAATTTGGCTTCCAACCGATTGAAACGCCTTCGTTTGAAAATTCAGAAACGTTGATGGGAAAATATGGCGAAGAAGGCGACCGATTGATTTTTAAGATATTGAATTCTGGAGATTATTTGGCGAAAGCCGATGGAACTTTATTGGAAAACAGAGACAGTTTAAAATTAACGAGTTCTATTTCCGAAAAAGCCCTTCGCTACGATTTAACCGTTCCTTTTGCAAGATATGTGGTGCAACATCAAAATGATATTGAGTTTCCCTTTAAAAGATATCAAATCCAACCGGTTTGGAGAGCCGATCGTCCTCAAAAAGGGCGTTTCAGAGAGTTTTATCAATGTGATGCCGATGTCGTAGGTTCTACTTCATTATGGCAGGAAGTGGAGTTGGTACAATTGTATGATGGTGTTTTTTCAGATTTAGGTCTGGAAGGTGTGAAGATTAAAATCAACAACCGAAAAATACTATCCGGAATAGCAGAAGTGATTGGTGCAAAGGACAAACTGATTGATTTTACGGTGGCTTTGGACAAGCTGGATAAAATAGGCGAGGATGGCGTAAAGAAAGAAATGCTTGAGAAAGGTATTTCGGAAACGGCAATCGAAAAAGTACAGCCGTTGTTCAATTTTACAGGAACAATTACTGAAAAGATAGAAAAATTAGCAACACTTTTGGCATCTTCAGAAGAAGGATTGAAAGGTGTGGAAGAATTGAAATTCATATGTGAGAACGTTGTAAATCTAGGAATGCAGAAATCGATTTTAGATTTGGATGTGACGCTTGCACGAGGATTGAATTATTATACAGGTGCTATTTTTGAAGTGGCTCCACCAGCTTCCGTTTCGATGGGGTCTATCGGTGGTGGCGGTAGATATGATGATTTGACTGGTATTTTCGGACTCAAAAATATGAGCGGTGTTGGAATTTCTTTTGGATTGGATCGAATTTATTTGGTTGTCGAAGAGTTAAATTTATTTCCCGAAACCGTTACTACCACTACAAAAGCATTGTTCATCAATTACGGAAATACCGAAGCTTTTTATGCTATGAAAGCTATTGCAGAGTTGCGAAAAGCAGGAATCAAAGTAGAATTGTATCCTGATAATGTAAAAGTAGGAAAGCAATTTACCCACGCCGATAAAAGAAACATCCCTTTTGCGGTGATTATTGGAGAAACAGAAATGAAAGAAAATAAATTTGCTTTGAAAAATCTTGTGTCGGGAGAGCAAGTGCTTTTAAGTTTTGACGGATTGAAAGAAGCTTTGGTCTAAACAATACGTTTTAATAAATGCAAAAGGACAATCTTTACTTCAAGATTGTCCTTTTTTTATTTAGTTAGGGGTAAAAAAATCATAACTACCTATTTGATTTCCATCAAATGAATCCCGGCTAAGTTATATTATTTAAAGTTGTGTGAAGTTTTTTATCGTTTAACTGATTGATTTTTACGATGTAGAGCGTAAAAAGGTATTTTCTATAGCGAGCAAAAAAAAACGGACTAATTAATTAGTCCGTTTTGTGGTAGCGAAGACGGGAGTTGAACCCGTGACCTCAGGGTTATGAATCTTTAAATAAATCTGGAATCATCAGTAAATCCAGCATTGTAAAATTTAGTCTTTCGGTTTTCGACCGCTTTTAACAGGTATTCCCGACAACTTTCCCGACACTTGTACCCGACAACAATTTGTTGAGGTTTTTTAGATTATATTTGTTTTTATGAAAGCGCAAAACATTACCGAGATTATTAATCTATTATCCGACGACAGTCAATCACTGGTTAGTGCATTCTTGAAAGCTCAAATATTTGCTAAACGTATCGGAAACGAAGGACTCTACAATTGGGTAATTCAAGAACTCAATGGATATGATACGGGAGCTGTACTTCCAATGTATAGATATGCAAAGTGCACAAATTTCGCTATCTTAAAACAACGAGGGAATTTTTTGCCTGAACAAACATTACCATTTCAATCTTTTTCAGAAGTTGTGCGAGAAATACTTCTTAAATACCGAGTATTTAGCAGTATAAGAGCATTAGAGGAAATAATTGTGACCGACCCAAAAGGTTCTGTGGTTCAACCTCATTCTGCTGATTTTTGCCAAATGTTGACCGAAGACCTCAGGCAACAAGGTCGTACCTTTGGAGTCCATTCGTTAAGAACCAATATTCAGGTATTTGAATTCACCGAGGTGCTTATGAATATCCGTTCAAAGTTGTTGGAACTTATGCTCGAATTGGAAGAAGACTTTCCCAACATTGACGCGGAAATGGAAACTCGTGTTATAGATAAACAAGCAGTTAATCAAACAATAAACTATTATATGAATAAGATTAAAATAACAACGACAGGAGACGGTAATACGATTAATACAGGAGACAATTCTACGGTTACAAATAATGCCGTTATCACAAAAGGGAATAAAGAGGAATTGAAGAAATTCCTTAACGAAAAAGGAGTTTCAGATGAAGACGTGGCGCAATTAGTGGAGATAATTGATGACGAAGTTTCTTTGACAACACCAACAAAATTTGGTCCTCAAGTGGGTGGGTGGATTCAAATGATGATGGGAAAAGTCGTGTCTGGTGTTTGGGAAATTGGAATTGGAGCCGCTGGTTCTGTTCTTGCTCAAGGCATTTTAAAATACTATGGTTTAGCCTGAATTTGAATAACCGCATTATCACCAAGGTTGATGATGTTTTCGTTACCTTCATTTTTTACTGAAATGTTATTTGTTACCATTGGAAGGGGATGAAGGACTGAGTTTAATTCATGGAAATAGTCTTTTTCATTTTTTAGCCAAATGTTTAGAATCTTAATATATTTCATTTCCTTTTTACTGTAAGTTTGAAGTAGTGAAACTTGTTTAATCCTATGTGATTCGTTAATTATTTCCAGTTGGTGTTTTTGGGCATCAGCAACTTTTGTCGAATCAATTTGTAATAAAAAGGATTTTGTTGTATTTATCAAAATTTCGATAAATTCTCCATTAGTACGAGTTTTATACTTTGTAAGTTGAGTAAATCTGTTGTAATGTGGCGAATGTATCAATACACCCAATGGAAAAATTTGTTCCAATTTCTCTTTCTCCTTAATTACACTTGGAAGAGCTTTTACCCATTTTTGATAGGTTCCATGTAAAATATTAATATCTGTCTTGGCTTTAATTTCCGTATTTTTCTTGACGTTTAAACTTTCGTTTATAAATTCAATTAATAATTTCCGTTTCCAAAGAGGAAAGTTTTCTTTAAAATGGTTATTTTTTAAGTAGTGATACATATGGCCAATAAAATCACTTATGCCGACAGTAGGTGTGCCAAAGCTATCAAAAACATAATCGAAATAATCTGTAATTTCTCTATACCAGTCATCTTTTTCAATATGTTCATCCATGAAGCACTCCAAGAAAATCCATTGTTTAACTATTTTTTCAGGCACATGGTTATAGAGCTCTTTTTTAAACCAATCTTTCTTGACTAATTTTCGATGGAAATCACAACAATGAGGGAATTTTTCGAATTTTTTTATAGCATTTTCTTTTATCGATTTATGAAAGTCACAGCAATTGGGATAGTTTTTCGGTTTGTTAACTGTACAATGTGGTAAAGTATCAAATCCTAAATCCCATATATATTCACCATCAATTGTAGTAAATTTTTTAGTAACTAAATCTTCAATAAATTTATTACCATCTTTGATTTCTATATTAAAATTACGATTTCCCATTTCCAGTTAAATTGCTATTGTTGCCAGTATTAATGATATTTTGGCTTCCTAAGGTATAGATATTATTCAGGACATTGTAAATTATTTTGTTAGCTTCTGTTTTTGAACTAATCAGCTTGTCATATTCGATTTCATATCCAAATTCCTGTTCTAACATCAACATTAGGTCCAAGGCTTTATTTCTGATTATTGAAATGGCTTGTTCTAAACCACCTTTTCCAAGCTCTCTCCATGCTTCATATACATGAGCATTGTGGTTACCATTTTTTTGAAGTTGCCTCGAGAAATATTGATGTAATTGAAGTGGTAAGGAATTGTATAATCTGTCGGTTGATTTATCTGCCAATAACTTTTCCATACCCGATAGGCTGTGGTATAATTCGAAGGTTTCAATTTTTTCTTTCAAATCTGAATCGAATCCGTCCAGTGGTAAAAAATGATTTGTTAAATTCCAATTTCCGTTTTGAATATTACCAACTACATTACAAGAGTACTTTCTATATATAGGTAGCGGACTTCCATCAGTATATCCTTCGATTTCATTGTTGGTCCAATTGACCAGCTCTTGATTGTTTAATCTTACCCCTAAGACTTTAATTTTTAAAAGGGATGAAGCTAAAGAACTTTCTGTATCTGTCAGTTCATTGATGATATTGGTGATATTCATAATTTATACTTTATTTTATCCAATATGCCGAACTAAGACATTAAACACGTTTTGGAAATTTGAACTTAGTAAGCATTCATTTTTTTTGAAATATACATTATAGATTTAATCCTATTTCAAGTAAGGCGGCAGCAAATTGTTTTTGATTGTGATAAGAAGGAAATTCGTATTCAATATAAGTACCATCTTTAGTTTTCTCTCTTGCAATAACTTGTCCACTTAATTCATTCGCGAGTTTTTCAATTGTTGGTAGCAAAAGCTTATCGATGTCGTTTATTGTGATTGCGTAAACATTCATATTTTTTAGTTTTTAATTAAAGTACTTTTTCTTGTTGTTTAATGATTTGGTGAACTTTTTGTACAGTTCCCAATGCAACATTACAAAGCTTGGCAGTATTACGTAGGGATTGTTTACGATTTAAAAATTTTACTACTTCCTTATATTTTTTCAGAACTTCAGCGTTTGATTCAACTGAACCTTTCATCCTTCCTTTGTAAGTTCCATTAGCTTTTGCAATTGCAATTCCTTCGCGCTGACGTTCTAAAAGTGTATTTCTTTCCATTTCTGCAACATTCATCATTACACTTACGATTAATTTGAAAGTGGGATTAGGCTTTCCATCTATTCGAGATTCAAGACCTAAATTATCCACTCTCAACGTTACACCGAGGTTTTCAAAGTCTTCTAAAGTGTTTATAAGGTCTTGTAAGTTTCTTCCTAAACGGTCTATGGCTGACACCGAAACCCAGTTAATGCGTCCCGCTTTGATTTCTTGTATAAGAGTTTTCCCCATCTCACGTTCAGCAAATTTTACTGAACCGCTTACTATATCATTAAAAAGTTTCTCATCTGGATTTTGCTTGGCGATTTGACGTTCCATTTTCTGATTTGGTGTTGAAATACGGTTGTAGCGGGCTTTCATGTTTAGGAGGATTGAAATTAATTACACAAATATAAAATAATATTTTAACTGTGTCAAATTTAGGATAGTTTTATTTGATACATTTTTAAGACAGTGTTTTGTTATTTACCACCAGTAGAAATGTGTTACTGATAGACTATAATCTATTTTTGGAACATAAAAAAAACGAGGCTTTCGCCCCGTTAGTTACTTGCCAATCACAAGCTGTTTTTTATATGAAGTGCTGCCACAAGTACAGCCAGTAAAACTGCATTTCTGGCATGTGATTTTACTGCATTTTGAGCATTGCTTTGCACGGTCCCCACTATGGCTGTTACCGCAATTTGGACATGAAGTTATTTTATCCATAATTTATAAGTTTTTGAAGAATAAGAAAATTAAACCAACAGTAATTAAGAGATGAAACCATGCGATATAAACCGTTGCGTCATTTTTCTTCCGCTCTAAAGCATCTTTAGTGTCTATCTGGGCAATAACATCGTATTTATTCTCAATATATGGTAAAAGAAATTTAGCATATATTAGAAAGGAAACGAAACAGAATAAACCAGTAAAGAAGGTAAATGGTTGCTCGTCCTTGAAGACTGCTTTTGCAATGCCAGCAGCTACAAATGGCCAAATGGTATAAATGATTTTTTGAGTTGTATTCATGTTAGGGATTAGCAGGTTTTACATTACCTGTATTATAGTTTGGATTCATTTTTCTGGCGGTAACAAGTGCCGCCGACTGATTTGCCGCAAATACGCGTGTAGCTGTCTTAAAACCACCTCCTTTTGGATAAAGGTCAACAATCCATTCTTTCATGGCTATTCAGCTTTTTTATAATACTTCTTATAGCCCCAATCTTGCCACCCATCCAATAGTAATTCATTACCATTTATAGAGACGGTCCATACAGAATCTGAGTTTTCAAATCCCATTTTGAATACTGAACCGCTTGACCACCAATCCCAACCTGTACCGACACCGTTGTTGCAATTTGAATCAATATAAATCATTTCAAAAGCTTCTTTATTTGCAAAGAATTCTAAGACTTCTTTACCGCAATCGCCATTTATATCATACATGGTAGGCTGTGATTCACCTTCATAGATTGCCTTATATAAAATCCATTTTCCTAAAAGGGTTGATACATTCGGATTATTGTTACCCGTTGGACTCCGAGAAAATTGAACATAGAGTTCATCATTTTCGCCGTCCTGATTAAAATCTACTTGACGATTCGAAAAAAGTATTAGTGTTTCGTTATCAAGTTGCACTATCTCATATTGTCTGCCAGAGTTAGATAAGGTAATAATATCTTCTTCAATTGAAAATACGTTCTCGTTTCCTTTATGCTCAATACATTCACCAGTAATATTATCAAAATAGTATGATGTTAACGAATTTGAAGTAAAAAAGGAGTAGTTGTATTCACATCCGTCAGCATGGAGTGCTGGTGTTACTTCTCCATTTAAAGTCGAACTTATCTCGTACCATTTTCCTTCAATTGATATTGGAGAAGATTCATCTCCATCCTCGCCAGAGCAAGATGCTAATAAGCCGAATGATAGTAACAAGAGTAATTTAAAAACATTTTTCATTGATTGGATTTATTTGTTAGTAATACAAAAATAGAAATAAATTTTCAAATAATGAGACATGTGTCATGATTGATGAATCATTGATTGCAATTCTTGATGGTTTTACCTTTATCCTATGCGAGTAAGAAAAACCCAAATACCAGAAAACGTGAAGACTGTTGCCCAAAATATCAAGGATTTGATAAAAAAAAAGGGTTTAAAAACGAGTGAATTAGCGGTTAAAGCACAAATTGATGTTGAAACGTTTAGGCGATATGTAGGTGGCCCAAATGGACCATCAATTATTATGGGAACGGATAAATTAATCAAGATTGCATTGGCTTTGGACTTGGAAGATTATAATGATTTATTTAAAGACGTAAAATTATAGCTGTAAGAATACCTTGTGTATATAACAAAAAAAGAAGGCTAAGCCTTCTTTTTAAGCAAATCGACCAGTTCTTTTAGGTCGGTCTTTGAAACTTTTTTCAAATCTATCGTTATCGGATATTTTGGTTTAATGCTCGGGTTAGAAAGCAAACGTTTAAATTGTGCTGTAGTAATAGTCAGTTTCATAAATGTTTTTATTATAAATATCACAACAAACATTAATCTCTTTTTTTGGCTCCAAAATTTTTCCAGGATTTCTGAAGACATCTATATGGGAATGTACATAGAGTTCCAAAAAGTCGATTCAAAGAGCGGGTTTTTGAACAGTATTTTAAAGAAATGACCATTGGGAGGGGAGGATATGACCACCACACTAATATTTAAGGTTTTTAGATGCTTTAAATTGTTTTAAATCAGCAAATTGTCTTTATATGGAACGTGATAACTATTGGTGTTTTATGCCATAGTATGTATATCTATTTGTTTGTATTTATGTCATTAAGAATGTATTTTAAACTTTAAGTAGCTCTACTATTTACATTAATCTACGCTACTTTATATTCTATTATATAATTCTATTACTTCATATATGTTACTTTATATATAGAGAAATTATATAAAGGAAATCCTTATGAATAGTACTATTGTTCCAAGATTGGTAAATATGATTATGCTTGTTTTGCGCTATTGTAAGTTTCTAAATAAAAGGATTTGACAATGTAAAATTAAATGTGTATACTTATGAAAAACAAAGAGAGTAAACTCTAAAAATCCTTGGTTATTGGGAGGTCATGGACCCAATTTCTTCTACCAAGTTAAAACAAGAAGTCATAATCCTTGTCATGTATGAGGAATAGGTAATTAGAAGATGCCTTGCAACAATTTAATTTTGATTTAATCGCCAATGAAGGCGATACAGAGGACCTAAGTGTCTTATCCAATGACATTCTTTTTAAAGAAATGTCATTATTATTTCCGAATGTTAACAGCATTCTTATACCTAAAAAGGTGGCTTATGCGCTTCAGAAATACGTGCCTAAGAAATCTCTGAAAACCATTGACTCAAACCCATTCATAGCGGTCGAAAAGTGTCTTGTTTTCTTATCCAATCTCGCAAGTACGATTTACACGGATGAAAAATGGAAAGCTTTGTATTCGCCTCTATTGCACGAACAAACAAAGGATAAGGATAATACTTTCCTTTATAAAAAGATTGTTGAGGTCTTGGTTAATGGAACTAATAACGGTCCAATATTGGAAGTGGATACACGCTACCATGATGGAAGCAGTATGAAATATAAGTTAGCCGACCCGTATTTAAAAGCTGGACTTACCGAATATATTCTGAGGACTCCAAAGATTATTCAGGTTCGAAACAAGCTATATTACAGACAGCTATCCAAGGCCTTAAACAATCCAATTGCATTAAATCTTGTCAAGATTTATTCTAAACTGGATTTGCCAACATCGGAGGAGCTTTTAGAAATTGGAAAAGGTTTAGTTAAGAACGGTTACATGACAAAAAAAGGTAAAAAGCTAACCGTTAGAAATAAACATCAGAATCACTATTGGACGGACCATAATGAGAGAAGCTTTGTTGAGGATAACATAAAGCTTTTTGAATATCTAACACATCGTGGTTTCATGATTCCAATTCAAGGTGATGATAAGAGCGGTGGCCGTGTTGTTGATAGTTTTACGCTGATGCCGTCATGGATTCGTAACCAGATTACAATTGAAGGAATGCCTTTGAAGGAAGCCGATTTTGTGGCTTTGCATCCTAATATTGCAATGACTTTGTACGGAGGAAAAGGTGAATACCTAAACCATGAAAAAATTGCTGATGCAATTGGTGAAGATATAAAAGTTGTCAAGGTGGAGCATCTTAGTTTCTTCAATAAGAGAATTGGACAAATGAAAAAATCAACACTTTATGACTATTATCAGATGAATGAGCCAGATGCTTTAAGGAATATCGAGGAAGATAAACGTAAGCATGGTTACAAGATAACATCACGTAAATTTTTCAAAACTGAAGTAGAAATTATGACAAAAGCAATAACGGAACTCAATGCTGAAGGGATTCATGTGTTATACGTTTATGATGCGCTTTTATGTGAGGAAAAGGATTTGAGTAGAGTTCAGGGAATTATGAATGCAGCAACTCTTGAATTTGGAGTTAAGACAAGCGTAAAAGAAGTTAATCCAATTGTCCAATCTCAAAAATATCATTTGACTGATGAGGTTGACTTGTATGAGATTCTTCCAAACATGGGATTAACCGTTAAAGAAAGTATGATGGTTATTCACGATTTTAACTGTTCAAAGATAAGAGTGAAAGACTTGGTCCTATACATTGGTAAGCAAAGAAAAGAGCAAGTTTACAATGATTATAAAGGTGTTTCAATTACTCAGACTCTTGTGAACAGACTGAAAAATATGGTTGTTAACTAATAGAATCATGGTCATTTCCCGGGGGAAATGACCATGATTTTTATCATTTAAGAAGTAATTTATTTTTTAGATAGTAGGCAAGATTGACCAAGCCAATTAGTGCGGGAACTTCAACCAAAGGGCCGATGACTCCTGTGAAAGCTTGGCCGCTATTGATTCCGAAAACACCAATAGATACAGCGATAGCTAACTCAAAATTATTTCCTGTAGCCGTAAATGCAATCGCTGTACTTCGAGAGTAATCTACTCCCATTTTTTTTGCGAGAACGAAACTTACAATAAACATAATCACAAAATAAATGACCAATGGAATTGCTATTCTAACAACATCAAAAGGAATTTGGACAATCGTTTCACCTTTGAGGCTAAACATAACCAATATTGTAAAGAGTAATGCGATAAGCGTAATTGGAGAAATAAAAGAGACGAATTTATTGTAAAACCACTCTTTTCCCTTCAAATGTATCAGTCCATAATGAGTTATCAAGCCGAGAGCAAAAGGTATGCCTAAATAGATGCCTACACTTTGTGCAATTTGGCTCATTGAAATATCAATTCCAATACTTTCTAATCCGAGTAGTGGAGGTAGAATTGTTAAGAAAAAATATGCATAGATACTATAAAGAAGAATCTGAAAGATACTATTTAATGCGATAAGTCCAGCTGCATATTCTCTATTGCCATTTGCTAAATCATTCCAGACCACAACCATTGCAATGCATCTTGCAAGGCCAATTAAAATGAGCCCAGCCATATATTCTGGTTTGTCATGAAGAAAAATGATTGCGAGTGCAAACATTAAGAACGGTCCTACTATCCAGTTAAGAAAAAGAGAAACCGTCAACACTTTTTTGTTGGAGAAGACTTCTCTCATTTTGCTATACTGCACCTTGGCTAAAGGGGGATACATCATAAGGATTAGACCGATAGCTAATGGAATATTTGTAGTTCCGTATGATAACGAATTAATGAGGTTGGTAGCATCAGGTAAATAATGACCTATTCCAACACCAATGACCATAGCGAGGAATATCCAAAGCGTTAAATAGCGGTCGAGAAACCCCAATCTTTCCCGTTTATAGGTGGGTGTGCAGTCAGTCATTGAAATTGGTAGTAAAGAATGATTTTGAATACTCTTTTATCTGGTTACGAACCTTTCGGAATTCTTCCATAACTTCATCATCAGTTCCTGTGGATTTAGCGGGGTCAGAAAAATTTTGGTGAAGTTTCTTTGCTTTTGAAGGGAAAAATGGGCAGCGTTCTTTGGCATTGTCGCAGACCGTTATAACGAAATCAAAATCGATATCGGTATATTCATCAACATTGTTGGATGTATGATGGGAAATATCTATCCCGTCTTCTGCCATGATTGATATAGCTTTAGGATTTACACCATGGGTTTCAACACCAGCACTGTAAATTTCGGCCGTACCGTTAGCATAATAATTTAAATAGCCGTGTGCTATTTGGCTTCTACAACTATTGCCTGTGCAAAGTACTAAGATTCGTTTCATATTGAATTGTTATTAATTGTTTGTAATTAGTTAAATGCAGCAGTTTCCTTCTGGGTTGCAACATGGCTCTGATGAATTTACATCGCTCAATCTAACCTTCTGTTTTGGAGTTTCACAATTTTCTTCAGCCAAACATGCGGTTTGTTTATCCAATAGTAAAAAATTCTGACCATCAAATCCTAAATCGTATTTACCAATTGTTTCCGATTGGTATTCAACTTCTATTTCAAGGTCCTCTAAGCCGAGAACTCTTTCAGAGAGATTAATAATATTTAGGAGTTTAGTTGGTTTAAGGCGATGTTCAAAGTCGTTAGCATCCCAGAGTTGGAAATTTGCAACTTTCTCATGGCGTACGGTACCACCACAATCAATAAAATCTTTGGTTATCATTCCAACTTCTGTAACATGGAAGTTTTCAGGGACATAAGAACCGTTAGAAAGTTTGAAATTGACTGCTTCCGCAGTTTTGAGGTGGTGTTTAATTTCAGATAATTTCATAATATAGATTTAATTAACAACATTGATTTTTCTTGTCTGAGATTAGAGAAAAAAGTTCTCCAAAATACATTTGCAGTTTTTCTAAGCCATCTTCGTTTATGCAGTAACAAATTGCATTACCCTCTACATTTCCTTTGATTAGGCCTGCGTTTTTAAGTTCTTTTAAGTGCTGTGAAACGGTTGGTTGTGCTAATGGTAATTCGTTTACAATATCACCGCATATACAGGTGTTAACTTTGGCTAAATAGTCTAAGATAGCGACCCGTGCAGGATGTCCAATTGCTTTTGCAAGAATTGCAATTTCATTTTGTCGTTCGGTAAAGTGGTCTGTTTTAGTGGCTCCCATGGTTTATTTTTATATTGCAATATTACGATAATTAATGAATTATACAATCTTCATTATTAAATATTCGGCACTTTAGTACCGAATATTTAAATTTCATCCATTTTAAAGCATTATTTTTATTCCAGCATTTACAACAAAGCCATCAAGAGGTGCATAAATGTCCTTAAAAACAGGATTTGTTGCAGGACCAGTATAAATACTGTCAAACTTGGTTTGTCTGGTATCGGTAAAATTTTCAAAATTGATGTAAATAGAAAAATTCTCCCATAGCTTTTCAACCATTGCACCGCAAGTCCAATATGAGCGTCCAGTAGTTCCGTCTGTTAATTGTTGTTTGCTATAATAGTAAGCTTCAAGTCCGATTTTCCAACTCTCTTCAACCTCATACATCAATACATTATTTAATCGATGTTTAGCAGTAAGAGGGTTTTGTTTTGAAATTCCATTTTCTTCAATTGTAGCATCTACATAAGTATAGCCAAGGAATAATTTAAAATCATCGTATTCGAGTTTTACATTGGTTTCAGCTCCTTTGGAAGTGATGTGGCCAAAACTATTTATGAATTGGTAATTTCCGTTTTGAAGCATTTCTAATAACAACGGACGATTAAGTTTCGTGAAAAAGAATAGTTGATTTATGCTAATGGAAAGTTCATCTAAATTCGTTTTATAGTTACCGTCAATATTAACACCGTAGCTCTTTTCAAGTACATTCTGTGATGTCGAAATAGGTAATACATTCCTAAACTGGATACGTTCGCTTTCATCGGTAAAAATAGTCGGAGTTTTATATCCTAAGCCTCCACCAAAACGTGATGTGAACTTAGTGGACCATTTGAATAATAGTGAGGCACGGGGTAATAAGGCAAAACCATAATCTTTAACGTAATCTCCTCGCAAACCAGTTTCAATGTGTAACCAATCTTTTGCTTTGAATGTATTTTGAATAAAGCCACCGAAAGTTATTTGGTTGTAATTACGTAGCGGGAAGCTGTTTGAACCTCGCTCATCAAATTCATCAGTCAAGAGAGTGGTTCCTGTTATCCATTCAGAAATTTCACCAGTATAAGAGTAAGTAAGCTCAGAAAATGAATTAACCTGAGAGCCGTTAAAAGTGAAATCTGGAATTTCAATTATACGGTCAAAATAACCAATACTGTTGCGAAATGTTAATTGTTGGTTTTCTCCTAAGCGATGAGTTAGGGTTGTTTGGCTACTAATTCTCTGGGTGGTGTTCTTCTCGAAATAGCGTGCGATTTGGTCTTTATTATCAATGTAAGCCATATCACCACCTAAGCGTGTTTCAAAAGCTGTATTAACTCCTACAATAAGTTTTGTGTTTTCGCTGAGGTCAGCAAAAATTTTAGGATTGAAATTATATCGTTCAAATTTTGGAATGGCTGTAAAATTGTTATCAGCAGGGTCGTACGCTTTATTGCTGTTTCTGGATGCAAAAACGGTTAATCCTATCTTCTCAAATTTTTGTGAATAAAAACCGTTCAAATCTAAACCAAGTGCCGAAGTACCGTTGATTAGAAAACGTAGTTCTCTTTCATCAGATGGAGTTTTTGATATAAGGTTTACGAGACCTGCAATAGCTCCACCACCATATAAAGTCGATGCAGAACCCTTAATTATCTCTACTTGTTTTAAATCCAACGGAGGCGTTTGTAGTAATCCTAAACCGCTTGCGGCTCCAGAATAAAGAGGAAAGCCGTCTTTGAGTATTTGGGTGTATCTCCCGTCAAGCCCTTGGATGCGAATAGAGGAGTTTGCGGACGTTGCAGAGGTTTGTTGGGTCTGAATACCAGTGCTTTCATTTAAAAGCATCCTGATGTCTCCAGGCTTCATATTTCCTTTTTCTTCCAATTCCTCACCAGCAATAAATTCTACTCTCGTTGGAATATCTCTTATTGTTCTGGTGCTTCTGGTTGATGTTATTGTAACTTCTTCCATTTCTTCCATCTCTGGTATAAGACTTATGATTATAGGCTGCGGTTGTGTATATGGTAATGTCAAGTTTATTGTTTGCTCTTGATAGCCTACCGAACTGACAGATAAATTATGTTCGCCAGTTGAAATATTAAGTACAATACTTCCAGATTCGTCTGTAATGCCTTGAGGAATTTCGTCAATAAATATAGATATGCCAAGCAAACTTTCGCCTGTAATGGAATCTTTGACAGTTATTTTTACGGTGTTTTGAGCAAATACATTGCTTATAGCAAAAAATGCTAATATGGTAATCAAATACTTTTGCATATTTAAATCTTAATGTTCGTGAATTTTTATGGATGGTCCATAATCTAAAGCCGATAAACATTAAACGATTTTGGGAGGTTGCCAGATTGAACCGCAAAAACTTGGAAAGAAAACTTTAAAGTAAGAATCCGCTTTTTCCGATTTGAAGTTATCTGGAAGAAAATTCATTAAAATTAAAGGGTTTTGCGGAATAGCTATAAATCCGACACAAGTACCACATGAGTAGAAAGGCGAACAAGTACCTTTACAATTACGCTCGCATTCTTGCGATTCATTACAATGCTTTTCGTTTACTTCATCATTGTTAAGATGGTAAGCGGAGCAAGGTACAGTTGAAAGTACCATTATAATACAACATAATAAAGTTGAAAGCCATTTCATTTGGTAAAAATACAATTATTTTGGTAAAATTAAATTTTTAGAGTCATACAGGTTGCATCTACAGGTTATTTTCGGTATTTTTGCAATATGAATAAATAATTCTCAAACCTGTCACTAAAAATAAGAGAATGACGACAGGTTTATAGCTTTTGATTACAAAATTTAACGCTCTTGATGTTGTAACGATGTCAGAGGTCGGCGAAAGAATCAAACTTCGAGATTCAGAGGCCGTAAAGAAATGGTGTGTTACTAATGATGTGACAGTCCACAAAATTTCCAACCGTGATTATGTTTATAGAATCGATTTGGAATATACCATCGGTAAACCTTTTGTTTCCGATTTAAAAAAGAAGCATCCTGAACAATGGAAATTTTTACTCAAAGAAATTTTGTGTAATGATGCTTTGTATTATCTTTTTCTCGCTAACTTAGGCGAAGCCAGGAATGACAAGGCTTTGACTGCTGTTAAGCCTGCAAATGAGAAAGAAAAAGAACTATATAAAAAACTCATAGCATGAGCGGAAAATTAAAATTGCCTAAAAAAACCATCATAGGATTAAAGGTTTTTTGTACCACATGTAAAATAAAAAATCCTAAGTGTAAGCATTACGATAAACATCGTTACCGTATGCACGTCCACATACCAAACACGAAAAGAGGCGAAAGGTCCAAAGTTTTAAAATCGCAAATTTATGCGGAAGCCTTGGATGAAGCACTTCTGTTTAGTAAGGAAATGATTTCGAATAACTATGAGACTGTAAAACCTACGACAGAAGGAAATAATTACAGTTTGGCGGATGCAATAATGAAATACTATCAGTATCTCGGTGGAATTCATGAACATGCACATAAACGGAAGGATGTTAGTTCAGATTACCAGAAGGAATGTTACCGATATTGTAAATTTTTTGCTGATATTGTTAAGAAAGGAAAGGACATTACCAAAATGCTTGCGTCGCAGACCTCCCAAGATGATGTGTCAGCATTTTATGTATGGGCAAATGGTCATTATAGTGGCAAAACGTTTAACAAGGCAATGGCAGCTTTAAAAGCATTCTACGATTTCCTTATTAATGTGGAAAAAGTAGAGATGGAGAATCCTTTTGAAGTATATGTTACACAAAAGGTAGACAAGAAGAATCCACGTGCATTGACATTTGAAGAGTTTAATAAAATTTTGCATGCAGTCGATACGGCGGACCCGATACAACATCTTAATGGTCGTGGCGAGAACAAGAATATGTATCGTCCGTATCTCAAAGAAGCTTTTAAGCTATTTCTTTTGACTGGAGGAAGAAGAGAAGAGGTGGTAACCTTGAAATGGAATCAAATTTTGTTGACTATGTCAGGAGTGAAGTTTTTCCAGTTTAGCAATCTCAAAGTTTTACGTCAAAAGAAATCTAAGAATATTAAAAGTGAGACTTCAGATAAATATGTTCCAATCAATCACGATTTGATAGCATTACTGAATGAGTTGGGATATGAGAAATTTAAAGGAACTGATAATTATGTCATTTGTCCTGAGAGAGATGTTACCTATAAGACTATGATGGACCATGTCAGTAAAGCTTTTACACATTATCGAATTGCAGCGGGTATTGAAACGGAAATAAGTCTAAGTGATTTACGAAAGACCTATCTTACATGGGTAAATGCGGTGCTTAACAAGGATACTAAGATTTTATCTTCTCATGCTTCTAATGCAGTTCTTGAAAATAATTATCTGGATAGAACCGTTCTCTCAGCTATCGAAAAAGGTGCGCTTGAAATTAAGATTTTTGGCACTTAGAATCGACTTATTTAACATTTGTCCCGACACCATGTCCCGACACCTAAAATGAATAAAGCCCTTACAATTACGTAAGGGCTTTATTTTTGTGGTAGCGAGGACGGGAGTTGAACCCGTGACCTCAGGGTTATGAATCCTGCGCTCTAACCAACTGAGCTACCTCGCCATTTATTTGGTTACTGGCATCCTTGAATGCGGGTGCAAATATAAAACTAAATCCGTATGTTGCAAATTAAAATTGAAGAAAAAATTTTATTTTTCAAAATGCTTTTTTATTGAATTAATATTCTATATATTTCCAAAAAAAAACACCCATATCTAAAAAAGCGCTAGTATCTATGGACGTCAAAATAAAATACGAACTCGAATTTCCTATAAATTCATCACCACAATTATTATATCAGTATATATCAACACCTTCGGGCTTATCAGAGTGGTTTGCCGACAATGTAAACTCGAGAGGAGAGTATTTTACTTTCATTTGGGATGATTCTGAAGAAAAAGCACGAGTAGCTTCTAAAAAAAGTGGTGAAAAAATTAAATTCAGATGGATTGATGAAAATAATGTAGACACCGATTATTTCTTTGAGTTGAGAATTTTAGAAGACGAAATTACAAAAGACGTTTCCTTGATGGTTGTTGATTATGCAGAAGAAGATGAGGTAAGTGAAGCAAAATTGTTATGGGAAAATCAAATTTCCGACCTAAAACACGTCATCGGATCAGTATAAAAATATTTATTACCCGTATATTTGTCACGCTTTTTAGCGTGACTTTTTTTATATGATCAATTTTAATGGAAACATCGTTTCCCCCGAAGAAAACTTACTGGTAAACAACCGCGCTTTCCTTTATGGCGACGGTGTATTTGAAACTTTAAAAATTGTAGACAACAAGATACTTTTTTTAGAAGACCATTATTTCCGCCTGATGTCGTCGATGCGTGTCGTAAGGATGGAAATCCCGATGAATTTTACGATGGAATATCTTGAAGAGCAAATTCTGTCTTTGGCGAAAGCCAACAATTGCGAGGCTTCAGCCAGAGCAAGAATAACGGTTTACAGGAACGATGGCGGTTATTATCTTCCAAAGGATAAAACTATTTCGTTTTTAGTAAACGTAGTTCCGTTAGAGAATGCCATTTATAAAATAGAAAAATCAACCTACGAAGTAGATTTATACAAGGATTTCTACGTTACCAAGCAATTGCTTTCTACCATAAAATCGACCAATAAATTAATCAATATCACCGGAAGTATTTTTGCGGAAGAAAATGGCTTGGAAAATTGTTTGCTGTTGAATGATAGTAAAAATGTGATTGAGGCTTTAAACGGCAATATTTTTATGCTGATGGGCAACAAACTGACGACTCCTCCAGTTTCAGAAGGCTGTCATAATGGTGTGATGAAAAGACAGGTTATCGCTTTAGCGAAAAAGATAGAAGGTTTAGAAGTTGTCGAAGAAGCAATTTCTCCATTTGATTTGCAAAGAGCAGATGAGTTGTTCGTGACTAACATTATTACAGGAATCCAACCGATAACAAAATACCGCAAGAAAGACTTCGGAAGTAAATTGGCTAGCGATTTAATCGTCAAACTAAATACTTTGGTGCGATTTGGTTAATTCAGAAGAGGATTTTCAGGAGCGTTCGACCAAATAAGATAATCTCCACCCAATTCCATAATTTTTTCCTTCCAGAAATGAGTTGTCGATTTTCCGATGATTTTATTCTCGTACACGTTTTTTGTAATGATCCAAGAGTTGGATGACATTTCATCCTCCAGCTGATGGGCTTCCCAGCCTGTGTAGCCAAGAAAAAAACGAATATTGTTTTTGTTTACTTTTCCCTGATTTATCAAATCCCGGGTTGATTCAAAATCGCCTCCCCAATAAATTCCGTTGGAAATTTCAATACTGTTCGGAATCAAATCTGGAATGTTGTGAATGAAATACAGATTGTCTTGTTCCACAGGTCCTCCATTGTAGATTTTGAAGGTGGCGTCAATTTCAGGAACAAGGTCGTGTATGGTATATTTTAACGGCTTGTTGATGATGAAACCAACCGATCCTTCATCGTTGTGGTCAGCCAGTAAAATTACCGATCTGTTAAATGAAAGATCACCTATTATCGAAGGTTCTGCTATAAGCAAATGTCCTTTTTTTAGTTTGTCTGATATCATTTTCACTGAAATTTTATTAAATTTAACTATAAAAAACTGAACTGCCCAAAAAAAGTGTAGTATTTTTCAAAAAAAAAGTCCTCCTTTTGGGAAGACTTTGATTTTATATCTGGTAATGAATTAGTTCATACCACCTTCTAATTCAGCTCCTGCTTTAAATTTAACTACTTTTTTAGCAGCAATTTTAATTGTAGCACCTGTTTGTGGGTTTCTTCCGTCTCTTGCAGCTCTGTCTGATACTGACCAAGATCCAAAACCTACTAGAGAAACTCTACCACCTTTTTTCAAAGTAGCTCCTACGTTGTTTAAAAATGACTCTAAAGCTAATTTCGCAGCAGCTTTTGAAATTCCTGCGTCAGCAGCGATAGCATCGATTAATTCTGATTTGTTCATAATAATAGTTATTAATTGTTGGTTAAACTTTATGTTACTTATAACAAATTTAATAGGAATTCCTTACTGTGCAAGACTTTTGACGTGTTTTTCATCGATTTGTTGATAACTCGGCTATTTTGTTGATAAACTAAGTTGTTTTTTTCAAAATTCCGCTCAAATCAGTGTTGACGCAACCTTAGCATGCTTTGGCATTTTCAGAAAACGTCATTCCATTCAGAAATTCCTGAGCCATCATTTTCTTCTTTCCAGGAAACTGTAAACTCAAAATCTGGATGAATCCACCGTCAACTGCAACTTTCAGTTCCTTTTTGCTTGCAATGATTTTTCCGATGGTGAAATCATGAGCTTCAAGAATAATTTTACTTTCATAAATCTTCACGTTCCATTCCTGATCGTTGTCTTTAAAGAAACACCAAGCCGCAGGATAGGGCGAAAGCCCTCTTATAAGGTTGTGGATTTCCTCAATAGAAACCTCCCAATCAATTTGGCAATTGTCGCGGTCCAGTTTATACGCAGTTTTGATATCTGGAGTATCCGTTTGAATGGTTGTCTTCACATCTCCTTTTTCAATCAAAGCAAGTGTTTCTACAACAGTCCCACTTCCCAAGTGCATCAAGCGATCGTGTAACTCTCCAGCAGTTTCATTTTCAGAAATTTCAATTTCCGAATTCAAAATCATCGCACCCGTATCAATCTTATCATCGATAAAGAAAGTTGTAACACCTGTTTTTGTTTCTCCATTGATAATGGCCCAATTAATCGGAGCCGCACCACGATAATTTGGTAGGAGCGAAGCATGAAGATTGAAGGTGCCCAGTTCCGGCATTTCCCAAACCACTTTTGGCAACATTCTAAAAGCAACAATCACTTGCAAATTTGCATTCAAAGCTTTCAATTCTGAAAGGAAATCCTCATTCTTTAAATTTGTGGGTTGCAAAAGCGTGAGGTTATGTTCCAAGGCATATTCCTTCACAGCCGAATATTTGATCTTCTGTCCACGTCCCGCAGGTTTGTCAGGAGCCGTAATCACCCCAACCACTTCATAATTATTCTTGATAATGGTATCCAAAATGCCAACGGCAAATTCCGGCGTTCCCATAAAAACGATTCTTAGCTTGTTCATTATATATTTAAACTGTATTTGTTGTTGGATTCTATTTTGATGATGTTGTTGTCGAGAAGTTCTCGAAGCGCAAAGATAACATCGTCCGACGAATCTTGCGTGCTAATTTGAATCTCCCTCGAACTTAACGATTGATTCCGCAAAAGAAATTTTATTTTCTCGGCCAAAGTCAAAACATCAACTTGTTTTTTGTTCAAGGTAATGCAATACGAACAAATCCCGCAATTATCGGTTTTCGTTTCTCCGAAATACTCCAAGATAATTTTCGATTTGCACTTTTTGTTTTCTGTAGCATACAAAATCACCGATTCTAGTTGCTCTTTTTTAAGATTGTTCTGGTTCTCCAAGTATTTCGAAACACGATTAATCGTCAGGTCGTCTTCTCGAACCTCATTAAAAATCAAAGTTGCATCATTGTTTCGGGCGTGATAATCGATAATTTCTTTCTGTTTCAATTTCTGGAGTACCTGCAAAACCACCGCTTCTGTTGTCTTCGATTTTTTTGCGATAAGTGAAATATTCAACGAAGCCGGCACTTCATAAATCCCCGGATAGCTTCGAACCATCGTCAGGATAATCTCTTCATCCGAGGGATTCAAACTCATATACCGTATAATCTCCTTCGACGAAATAATAAACTGTACCGAAATCTTCTCCGAAAACTCCTGCGACAACGAAATAATACCCTGCCTGTCCAGAAATTGCATCGCATTAAAAACCTTCAAAACCGGAAACTGGTATTGTGTACAAAAATGATTCAAGTTGAACGAAAATACCTCGTCAATACCTTCGCCATACGCAATCTGAAAATAATTACAGAGCTTTTTATACATCACTTTCAAAAACTCCTTGTCAGGCAAAACATCAATAAACTGGTTCTTCGCTTGAATGACACTGTACTGACTACTCAATAAAACCGCAAAAGCCTTCTCGCCATTTCTACCAGCCCGTCCTGCTTCTTGATAATAATTCTCCAAATTTTCAGGAAGTTGAATATGAATCACCGTCTTTACATTCGCCTTATCAATTCCCATTCCGAACGCGTTTGTAGCCACAATAACCTGCACTTCTTCGTTCATCCAAAGCTTCATATTCTTGTCCTTTTCCCTCGAATCCAAACCACCGTGATAAAAAGTCGCCTTAAAACCCAGCGTCTGCAATTGTGATGAAATATCCAAACACGATTTCCTGTTGCGTACATATATAATGGAAGGTTCCGGATTCTTCTTCAAGATTTGTTCAATCCGAAACAGTTTATCTTCCACATCAAAAACCATATAGGCAATATTTTCCCTCGCAAAAGATTTTTCAAACACCGTAGGACTTTCCAATCCCAATTGCGTCACGATATCCTCCCGAACCCTCTTGGTTGCCGATGCAGTCAGAGCCAAAAAAGGAATCTTCGGAAAATGCGTCTTCAAGCTCGAAATCTTCAAATAAGCCGGCCTGAAATCGTGACCCCACTGCGATACACAATGTGCTTCATCAATCGCGATAAGGCTAATAGGTAAGTTTTTAATACGCTCCAAGATCCAGTCGGATTGTAAACGTTCAGGTGATAAATAAAGAAATTTATAATTCCCAAACTGACAATTGTCCAAAAGCTCAATCATTTCATCCGATTGGATGCCACCTGTAAGTGCAATGGCTTTGATGTTGCGTTGCTGTAAGTTCGCCACCTGGTCCTTCATCAATGCCACTAGAGGCGAAACCACCAAGCAGATGCCCTCCCTCATCATCCCCGGAACCTGAAAGCAAATCGATTTCCCGCCACCCGTCGGCATCAGCGCAAACGTATCCTTCCCGTCCAAAACAGAAGCAATCACCTCGCCCTGAACCGATCGAAAAGCATCGTGTTTCCAGTATTTTTGAAGAATAGAAAGCGGGGTCATAAAAAAAGATTTGTTGTAGGTTATGAGTTGTAAGTTTTAAATGCTAAAGCTACAAAACTTACGATAATAATGAGCAACCTACAACCCAGAACCTACAACCTAGAACCAATTCGTTCCAAGATAAACTCAATCCTTCCCTCAACCGTATCCTTTGGCACCTCAATCAAGTTGTACCCATATTTTTCATACGTTTCCGTCAGGTGGTTGTAGATGAGTTTTGCCTGTTCGTAGTTCTCATAACGCTCGTCATCACTCGTGTAGATTTCCTCCCAAGGCGGAAGAATAAAGATTTTTGTATAAGTGTTATCACGGCAAGCACTATCAAAATGCGTCGGATAACTATCGCCAATATAATGCATATAAGCCAAAACATCAGGAATCCCGCGGTCAAGAAACACATGCTCGTGCGGTTCGTCGCACGCATTTTTATATTGTTTCACACGGCCTTCCAGCAAAAGCTCGCTAAAAAGCAACGGATTTTCCAAGAACAACTGCTCAATACCCTGTTTTTTAGCCTCCATCGTAACCTCGCGCGAAATCTCCGGATAACAGCAATAACCCCTCGCAATCAATCCATCAATAATAGTAGTCTTGCCCGTCCCGGGTCCGCCGATGATAACAATTATTTCTTTCTGCATTTTTTTGAAATAAGGGGCAAACTTACCCAAATAATTCGAGATATTAAAATCAATTTCCACCCACACCGTTAATTTTTAAGAGCAAATCGCTCGCGCAAAGAATAATCCATATTCCCGCTGTCTTTCCAAAGCTTTTGTGGCGTCCCGAAGCTTCGGGACGCCGCAAAAGGCTTTTCCCTAACATCGGGGCTAATCAACATTCTTTAGGCACCTTGGAACCGCTTGCAACCACAACTTTATAAGCCAATCTTCGTGTCATCCCGAGCATATGAAATATAAAGGAGGACAGCCAGTGGCTGTCAGGTAAATTAGCAAACTCTATATACAGTTCTTTACATCCCAAAACAAAAAAAAGCCTAACAGATTCACATCCATTAGGCCTAATTACCGTCATTGCGAGGAACGAAGCAATCTCATCCCGTATTCCTCGCAATGATATTTTTATTATTTCACAAACTTAAAAACCGTTCCATTCTCCAATTTCACCAAATAAACACCATTACTAAAAGAGCTGATGTCAAAAGAATTCGCGCTAGCCGAAACCTGCTTCGAAACCAACTCCTGTCCAGAGATGTTATAAATAGCAGCCATCTGGTTGCTTTCCAATCCGTTGATGTTCAATTCCGTTCTGGAGTTATAAATAGAAATACCCTTCAAGCTCTCGAAATCTTTAGCAGACAAAGCCGTATCCTGAATCATCATCACCCTGCCTTGGTTCTGCAACGTCATGTACAATTTGTCGCCAATCAAAACCACATCCCTAAAGTTCGCATTAAAAGGAATTCCATTGTTAGAATCCTGAAACGCCGTGTTCACAGCAACCGAAGCCCACGTCGAAGCATTGTCAAACGATCTCGTTCTAATAGAATTCCCCTCAGCCGTAAACAAAGTATTCCCGCTCACAAAAAGCCCCTTGTTAAAGCTAAGCCCAGTCAGCATAGCAGTTGCCGATCCAGAACCACTCGTAATGTCATGGCTATAAACAACACTGTCGCCACCCACAGACATCAGCAAAACATTACCATTAAAATGCATATCGTTCACAGCATTATCCTGCGTCAACTGGTCAACAAAAAGCGAAGGCATTGCAACCTCAGTAGTAGTATCAATCCTTTGTATCTGCACGATAAAATTATCATCCCCAACAGGATCCGTTTCAGAAGCAAAGAAAATAAAAGGTCCCTTAACCGCCAATGCCGAAATATAACGCGTAGTAGTGTAAATCACAACCGGCTCCACAGCCGCCACCGTCAAATCAATCGAAATAATCCTGCCACCAAAAAACTCATCAAGCTCATCATCATAATGCTCTTCCGAAACATACAGCTTGTTGCCATCAACAGCCAAGTTGCTCATATAATAATCAGTTGGCGCAGTATACACCACAGTCGCCGAAGGATTGTCCAGCGCAGTGTCAATCCTGTAAATCTCCTTAGGACCCTGTACATAAAGCACATTCCCTTGGTTCACAATAGCCGAAGGCTCGTTCAAGTCAGTCATAAAGCTTGTAGCTTCCACCTGAGCATAAGAACTAGAAAATAGGGTCAAGCCCAAAAAAGCAATGAGTAATTTTGTTTTCATAAAGGAGGGGTTTTAGGGTAAATTATTTAGAAACAAAGATATACGTTTATTGAAGTAAATCAATACCTACTAATAAGTACTTTTTTAAAGAAACTAAATATGCCTCCCGCAGTCTCCACCTCCAAGGTCTTTTTCCAGACCCTTCTAGTTCTAATCAAAAAGCTTTAGATACCCATTTAACGAAAACAAATCCGTATCAATCCGTTCCATCCGCGAAATCCGCGGTAAAATCTTCATAACAAATCACAAACCACATCCACAATCTTAGTGTCACCCCGAGCGCTCCCGAAGCTTCGGGAGAGGGGCAGTAAAACAATTCCCCAATCCTGTCATCCTAACAGGTTTTCAAAACCTGTTAGGTCTCTAAATTTCCACAATGAACTCCTCAAACTACATCCATAATCTTAGTGTCACCCCGAGCGCTCCCGAAGCTTCGGGAGAGGGGCAGTAAAGCACTTCCGTATCAACATCCCCACATCCCCACAAACTTGTCATCCCGACGAAGGAGGGATCTCCATTAGTGACTCACATTGCAAAGATTGCTTCGCCAGTTTGAAATCGCTCGTGTCCTCCTTGCATCGGAAAGACAACTAACTAATTGATTTTTTGCATTACCAACAAATTCTATTAGCATATTAAAAACTACAAAAAAATCAAAAATCCCTCAAAGAAACTTCCAAATTCTTCGCCCCAAACAATTCATCCATCATAAAGCCACCACAAAAAAAGTAAGAAACAACCCTCACAAACACACATCATTTTTAATTCTTCGATTGTCCGACTCAATTCTTTCACTGT
>NZ_JBMGQS010000009.1:0-108595 GCF_049060005.1 Flavobacterium sp. PLA-1-15
CAATCTTCAATCTTCAATCTTCAATCTTCAATCTTCAATCTTCAATCTTCAATCTTCAATCTTCAATCTTCAATCTTCAATCTTTCTTCAACATCCCATAAAGCTCCTCAATCTTCTCCATCGGCAATTCATGCAAAAGTGCATTAATCTGCCCAATCGTTTTCGTTTTCGAAATACTATGCAAAGCGTGGCTCGCCGGCAAAACCCTATCCGAATCCGGAATATAGTTAAACAAATCATTCGGCGTGCAATTAAAATGCTCACACAAAAGCTCCAGCTTATCAAACGGAATCGAAACCGCCTGTCCATTGATCAATTTCGTCGCATATCCCGCAGAATTCCCAATTTCCATCATATAAGTATGAGCCTTTCTAATACCCTTCACCTTAAAAAACCGATCCAAATCCAATTTCAACATAACACAAATTTTTAAGTTAATACCCTCTAAACCAAAGCTACACAATTTTCATTAATGTAAAAAAATAATTATAGTATACAATTCATATACACATAATGATTTATGACAATTAAATGATATAATTCCATATCTAAATGATGCATTAATATATCCGAATGATGAAATTACATATCCGAATGATGTAATTAAATATTTGAATGATACATTAATATATTAGAATGATGTAATTAAGTATCTGAGATATCCATTAATATACTTGAATGATGCAATTACTTACCCGAGTGATACATTAATATACTCCAATGATGCAATTACTTACCCGAGTGATACATTAATATACACCAATGATGCAATTACATCCTTGAAAGAGGAAAAATAACTTAAACTTTCATCGTCAGTTGAACACGCTTTCGCTCCACATCAACCTCCGTTACCTTCACCTGAACATGCTGGTGCAGTTTCACCACCTCGTTCACATCGCTCACAAATCCCTCCTTCAATTGCGAAATATGCACCAGTCCGCTTTCTTTGATACCGATATCCACAAAGCAACCAAAGTTCGTAATGTTGTTCACAATCCCCGGCAACACCATCCCCTGCTTCAAATCAGCAATCGTCTTCACATTCGCATCAAATTCAAACACCTTCGCCGATTTCCTTGGATCCAGTCCCGGTTTTTCAAGCTCCTTGATGATATCTTTCAAACCCAACAACCCAATTTCAGGAGTAATATAATTTTCAGGCTTTATCAACGCCGTCTTTTCCTTATTCGCAATCAAATCATGCACGGATAATTTCAAATCCTTCGCCATCTTCTCCACAATCGGGTAAGCCTCAGGATGCACCGCCGAATTATCCAACGGATTCTTCGCATTAGAAATCCTAATAAAAGCGACTCCCTGTTGATAAGCTTTCTCCCCCAATCGAGGCACTTTCTTCAACTGTTTTCTATCCTCAAACGGCCCATTTTCAGAACGATACGCCACGATATTCTCCGCCAGCTTCTCACCTATTCCGCTCACGTAACTCAACAAATGCTTGCTCGCCGTATTAATATTAATCCCCACCGAATTCACACAACGCACCACCACCGTATCCAGCTCTTCCTTCAATTTCGTCTGGTCCACATCGTGCTGGTACTGCCCTACTCCAATCGCTTTCGGATCAATCTTTACCAACTCTGCCAAAGGGTCGCTCAACCTTCTTCCAATCGAAACCGAACCCCGAACTGTCACATCATAATTAGGAAATTCCTCCCTCGCAATCTTCGATGCAGAATATACTGAAGCCCCGGCCTCACTCACAATAAACACCTGAACAGGCTTGTCAAAAGCAATCTTCTTGATAAAGAATTCGGTTTCACGAGAAGCCGTCCCGTTCCCAATCGAAATCGCGTCAATCTTATACGCATTCACCATCGAACGAATTTTTTTCATCGCAATCGCATCCTCTTTTTGTGGAGCATGCGGGAAAATGGTTTCGTTGTACAGCAAATCGCCTTTTTGATCCAAACACACCACCTTGCAACCACTTCTAAACCCCGGGTCAATCGCCAAGATGCGCTTCTCTCCCAACGGTGGCGCCAACAACAACTGACTCAAATTACTCGCAAACACCTGTATCGAATTCGCATCCGCCTTGGCTTTCGCTTCCTGCAACGCTTCGTTCGAAATCGCCGGATGCAACAATCTTTTATACGAATCTTCAACCGCTAACTGAATATGAGGCGTAGTATCGTTGTTTTTTTTGATGATGATTTCCTCAATGATATCCAGCGCTTCATCATTTTCAGCTTCCACTTTCAACTTCACAAACCCTTCATTTTCCGCCCGAAGCATGGCTAGTAGACGATGCGAAGGCGTCTTGCTCAAATTCTCCGACCAATCAAAATACTGGTTGAATTTCTGGGCATTCTCCTCCTCTTGTTTCTTTTTTACGACTTTCGTCGAAATGCTAGCTTTCCGCTGATACAACCTCCTGAGTTGTTTCCGAACGTAGATGTTTTCATTGATCCATTCCGCAATAATATCGCGTGCACCCTGAAGTGCCTGGTCCTCATTCTCCACATTTTCATTCAGATATTTGCTCGAAATAAAGTCGATATCATCATTATTTTGCGCCATGATAATCTTCGCCAACGGCTCCAAACCATTCTCTCTCGCAACATCTGCCCTTGTTTTTTTCTTCTTCTTATAAGGAAGATAAAAATCCTCCAGCTCGTTCAAATCAAAACTCTGGCTGATTTTTTTCTCCAACTCAGGCGTCAAAGCCTTCTGTTCCTCAATAGATTTCAAAATGGCTTCCTTGCGTTTCACTATCGCTTCATATTCCTTCTGAAGCTTTGCAATTTGCTCAATCACCACCTCATCAAGATTTCCCGTTTGGTCCTTTCTATATCGGGAAATAAACGGAATCGTGCAATCTTCTTTTAATAATTGAACGGTATTTTCGATGTTTTTAGAGGCCGTGGCAACACGCTGTTTGATAAAATCTATATTGGTCATAAAATTGATTTGTTTACTAGGCGAAAATAATATCTTTACCGCGTAAATTGCTGTTAATGGAAAAATTATTTGTCTATTTTTTGATTGTGAATATTGTAGCTTTTGCCGTTGCCGGATACGACAAATATCTAGCCGTCCACAACAAATTCCGCATCCCCGAAAAGACACTTTTCACGATTGCTTTTTGTGGTGGTTCTGTTGGTTTGGGATTGGCGATGATGGTCTTCCGCCATAAAATCAGCAAAACTTCCTTTATAGTAAAATTCGCTATCATCGTTATTGCACAACTGGCGCTACTCTTCGGTTTTGATACATTTCAAGCATAAAAAAACCGCTGATTTTTCAATCAACGGTTCGTTTTATTTTTAGAAATAATTATTGACAAGCAATCTTATTGACTCTGTTGGCATGTCTTCCGCCTTCAAATTCAGTAGTCAGGAAAGTATCCACCATTTCAACTGCTTGGTGAATAGACGTGAATCGGGCCGGGATGCTTATGATGTTGGCATTGTTATGTTGGCGCGCTAGCGCCGAAATTTCTTTGGTCCAGCAAACCGCAGCGCGAATTCCTTGGTGTTTGTTCGCCGACATCGCAATTCCGTTTCCGCTTCCGCAGATGATTATGCCGAAGTTCACTTCACCATTTTCTACATCTTCCGCAACCGGATGTGCAAAATCTGGATAATCTACACTGTCCGTGGTATCCGTCCCGTGATTGATGATTTCGTGTCCTTTTTCTTCAAGAAAGGCTACAATTGCTTTTTTGTATTCCGGTCCTGCGTGGTCATTTCCTATTGAAATTCTCATACTATAAATATGTGTTAGTTGTGTCGTGCAAATTTATCGCAACCTTTATCATTTACCAAAATAAAAACCATAAGATTTAGCATTTGACTGTCAGTTGGTTACGGGTTATCAACATTACAATCATTTAATATTGAAGCATTTAATGTAATGTAATTGTTAAAATAATACAATGTTAATAGCAATTCTTAAATGCTTGATAATCAGTTTACCTTAAATTAACATTATTTGTTGATAACTAAGGATAGAATTTTAGAACTATTTTTTGGTTGTCTTATTAAAAAGTCTAATGCAAAACCCAACTTTAAAATCCTAATTTAGTTTCATGAATTTTTAGAAAAGTTATGAATACCTAAATCGAAATTATTAACAGTAATTAACAAGTGAACTTATCTACAAATCCTATTCATTTTCTATTATCAACGATTGTTAACAAACTACAAAAATCACTTCAAAATGAATTGCTTAACCCAATATAAGTATGTTAACAAGTCTGTATAAGTAAGGAAAAGTCTTTTAGGCTACGCTGAAATAGAAACTTATTGTAACTATTAACACGCTATAATAACCATCAAAATTTTAAATTAATTTAATCTTTTCTTTTTGTTGTATTTAATATATGTTGAAAACTTCAAACTGTTCAAACGATTTTTAGATCGTTGTTGTCTTTCAATTCGTCTAGGATGAACTGAACAGTTTCGAAATCGTTGGGATGTACTTTGAGTTTGATGCCTCCCAGAGCATTGGAGTAGAAAGGAGCAATGCTCGACATGGTTTCGTTTTCGAAAAAATACTGAATCTCTTCCTGCTCCAGAATATGTTTCAGGATTACAATTTCATGGGTGTAATTGAATACGGCAATCGTACGGAAGTCTTCCATTTTTGAATTTTTATAAAGATACAAAAGTTATATTTTTTTTAATTCTGAAACCTTAATTCTTAATTCTAAAATCTTATTCGTAATTTTCAGCATTAATAAGAAAAGAATTATGAGTAAGATACCTAGAAAATTAGGGAAAAAGGAGAAAGATTTCTCTGGAAAAATTTTAAAAATATTGTCACAAAATGCCAATAGAGCATTCAATTATAAGCAGATAGGTGCGGTTTTAGAATTAAACGATACGAAAAGCAGAAACGAAATCATCAAGGATTTAAAGATTTTGGCTTCTCAAAAAAAGATCATCGAAACCGAACCTGGAAAGTATTTGGTGAAAGCAATCAGCCAAGATTACTACGAAGGTACGATTGATATGACGAGCCGAAAAACGGCATATTTCATCTGTCCAGATTTTGGAGAAGATGTTTTTATCCCAACCAATAACTTGAATCATGCCTTGGATAAAGACAAGGTAAAAGTATATGTTTACAACCGAAGAAAAGGAAAACGTCCTGAAGGTGAAGTGATTGAAGTGGTGGAAAGACACAAGACAGAATTCGTAGGTGTGATTGACATCCAGAAGAATTTTGCTTTCGTTTCTACCGCCAATGCAAAGATGTACACCGATATTTTTATTCCAAAAGATAAAATTGGAGAAGCTGAAAATGGAGATGTTGTTTTGGTAAATATAGAAGATTGGCCTAAAAAAGCAGATAGTCCATTTGGTTCCGTTTTAAGAGTGCTTGGAAAACCTGGAGAACATAACACCGAAATACACGCTATTTTGGCAGAATACGGCCTTCCTTACGACTTTCCGGTTGAAGTGGAGGTATTCGCTCAGAAAATTGATACATCGATTCAGGAAAGCGAAATTGCGAAGCGTCGTGATATGAGAGATACTTTGACTTTCACGATTGACCCGAAAGATGCAAAGGATTTTGATGATGCGTTATCGTTCAAAAATTTAGAAAATGGTAATTATGAAATAGGAATCCACATTGCCGATGTATCGCATTATTTGCAAGAAGGAACCATCTTGGATGATGAAGCCTATCAACGTGGAACTTCGGTTTATTTGGTGGATAGGGTAGTACCTATGCTTCCGGAAGTATTGTCAAACTTTGCTTGTTCGCTTCGTCCAAATGAAGAAAAATATACATTTTCTGCAGTATTTGAAATCAATGAAAAGGCACAGGTTATTAATCAATGGTTTGGAAGAACGGTAATCTATTCCGACCAACGTTTTACTTATGAAGAAGCTCAGCAAATCATCGAAACCAAAGGAAATGTAATTCCTCAGGAAATTTCCATTACTGGAAGTGAGTATGTTGTAAAAGATGAAATCGTTGAAGCAACTTTAAAATTAGATGAATTAGCGAAGATTTTAAGAAGAAAAAGAATGGCCGATGGAGCTATTTCTTTTGATAAAGTAGAAGTAAAATTCAACTTGAATGAAGAAGCAGAACCGGTTGGTGTTTTCTTTAAAGTTTCAAAAGATGCCAATCATTTGATTGAAGAATTCATGCTTTTGGCCAATAGAAAAGTGGCGGAATACATTGGAAAACAAAAGAAAACCTTTGTGTACAGGATTCACGACGAACCGGATGAAAGTAAATTGATGAGTTTGCAAACCGTGATTTCTAAATTTGGTTATAAGATTAATTTCAGAGATAAATCAGAAATCTCTAAATCGTTGAACACTTTATTACAAGACGTTCAAGGAAAAAAAGAACAGAATATGGTGGATACTTTGACCATCAGAACAATGAGCAAGGCTAAATATTCTACCGAAAATATTGGTCATTATGGTTTGGCTTTTGATTATTACTCGCATTTTACCTCACCAATTCGTCGTTATCCGGATGTAATGGTACACCGATTGTTACAGCATTATCTTGATGGAGGAAAATCTGCAAGCCAGGAAGATTACGAAGAAAAATGCCAGCATTCGTCCAATATGGAAGGTTTGGCGACCAATGCAGAACGCGATAGCATCAAATACATGCAAGTGAAATACATGCAGGATCATAAAGATGAAGAATTTTTAGGTGTAATTTCTGGTGTAACCGAATGGGGAATTTATGTTGAAATTGTATCCAACAAATGCGAAGGAATGTGCAGAATCCGTGAAATAAAAGACGATTATTACACGTTTGATGAAAAACAATATGCCTTGGTTGGAGCTGTAACGCAAAATTTATTACAGCTTGGAGATGAAGTGATTGTGAAAGTAAAAAATGCAGATTTGGTTAAGAAACAACTTGATTTTCATTACATAAGAAAAAATGATTAAATAAATAAGCTATGAAAAAGTTAAATATAATAGTATTGCTTTTAGTGAGCAGTTTGGGATTTTCCCAGGTAGAAAAAAATGTTGGTGATTTTAATTCGATTGCTGTTTTTGATAGAATTTCGGTAGAATTAATAAAATCAACTGAGAGTAAAATAGAAATCAAAGGCGATAGAGCAAACGAGGTTGAGCTTGTTAATAAAAACGGAAATTTAAAAGTTAGAATGAAACTCAAAAAGCTTTTGGATGGAGAGTCGGTAACGGCTAAAGTATATTACAAATCCTTGGAAAGTATTGATGCTAGCGAAGGCTCTTATGTAGCTGGTGATGCTATTTTCAAACAAGCTTCTATAAAATTGAATGCAAAGGAAGGTTCAGAAATTAGACTAAATATTGATGTTCAAAAAGCAGAATTAAGAGCGGTAACAGGTGGAACCTTAAATATTAAAGGGACAGCGACTAATCAAGATGCTTCTGTTGGAACTGGCGGAATTCTTCGTGCTGAAGGACTAGAAACTTCTCAAACAACTGTAACCATAACAACCGGCGGAGAAGCAGATGTGCGTGCAACAGAGTTAGTTGATGCAAAAGTTAGGGCAGGAGGAACTATTACGGTTTTCGGAAGTCCAAAACAAATCAACAAAAAAACCACCTTGGGAGGAAGCATCAACGAAAGCAAACGTTAAGTATAAAACATCAAATTGTAAATTTTAAATTATATTTGTGTTTCCTACTGTATAATTTTAGTTGATGATCCAAGATATTCTGCTAGCCATTCCGCTAGGTATTCTATTGTGTTTTATGATTGGTCCAGTATTTTTTGTACTACTGGAAACGGCTGCAGTTAAAGGATTTAGAGCGGCAATGGTTTTCGATTTAGGCGTTGTAACGGCCGATTTCGTTTTCATAGGAATTGCCTATTTCAGTAGTTACCGACTCATCAATAACATCAAAGACGAGCCAGCCTTATTCATTTTCGGAGGATTGATAATGGTTACCTATGGCATTATTTCGTTTGTAAAATTAAGGAGAGCTTCAAAAAATATCGACGAAACAGTAGAAGTAGAGCTCATCAAGAAAAACTACGGAAGCCTTTTTGTAAAAGGTTTTCTGTTGAATTTTATCAACGTTGGCGTACTTGGATTCTGGTTGTTAATCTTCATTACCTTCGGACCACAACTTGAATTGAAAACCTCAAGATTAATGATCTTTTTTACAGCCGTAATCGCTACTTATTTAGCTGTGGATATTATAAAAATGATATTGGCTAAGAAGTTAAAAAACAAAATGACACCAGCCAATATATTAAAAATCAAGAAGATAACAAGTATTATTCTTGTTATTTTTGGAGTAACCATAATGCTCCAGGGTTGGTTTCCAAGCGACCAGAAATTGGTTAAAAAAGCGTTGGAAAAGATTGAACCAAATCATTCGAATTAAAATAAATCCCGACTTTAAGTTGGGATTTTTTATTATGCTAATCTTTTATTTCTTGTATTTTGGAAAAAAAATAAAAAAAAAGAGACACATTTCTGTATCTCTTTTGGAGGCATCGTCCGGATTCGAACCGGAGTAGGAGCTTTTGCAGAGCCCAGCCTAGCCGCTCGGCCACGACGCCATTAATTGTTTGGACGGCAAATGTAATTAAAAAGTTTAAAGTTTTAAAGTTTAAAGTTTAAAAAGTTTCACAAAATCTAAAATCTGCAATCTATAATCTAAAATATTAAGTTCGGTATTCTTCCATTTCAATCGTAACCATCTCAACATCACCACCAATTGGAGGATTCACTTTTGAAACCGCCAAAAGTATTCTCGAAACTGCAGGAATTTCACTGAAGATTCTTTTGATGATTCTATGCGCTACGTGCTCTAAAAGTTTTGAACGGATAGCCATTTCTTCCATGACAATCTTATTCAAAAGCACATAATCTACCGTATCGGCCAATTCATCAGAAGCAGAAGATTTACGTAAATCGGTCTTTATTTCCAAATCAACCACATAATCCGAGCCGATTTTACTTTCTTCAACCAGGCAACCGTGATAGGAAAAAGTGCGAATATTTTTTAATTTAATTGTACCCATAACTACTTTAAGGTTTGAAGTTCAAAGTTAAGAGGTTTCAGCGCTTTTTTAAACAACTTTAAACCTTAAACTTTAAACATTTTCTATCTTTGTCGAAAGTTAGAAAATTATTATGTCAACAGAAGAGAAATCATTGAATTTCATTGAACAAATTATCGAAGAGGATTTAAAAAACGGCTTGTCAAACGACAAATTACGTTTTCGTTTTCCGCCCGAACCTAATGGCTATTTGCACATTGGACATGCCAGTTCGATTGCTTTAAATTTCGGTTTAGGAATTGATTATCAAGCACCTGTAAACCTTCGTTTTGACGATACAAATCCTGCGAAAGAAGAGCAGGAATTTGTAGATGCCATCAAACGTGATGTAGAATGGTTGGGATATCAATGGGCTGAAGAGCGTTATGCTTCCGATTATTTCCAGCAATTATACGACTGGGCTGTTGATTTTATCAAGAATGACAAAGCGTATGTTGACAGTCAGACTTCTGAAGAAATGGCGACTCAAAAAGGAACGCCAACCACTCCAGGAACTGATAGTCCTTATAGAAATCGTTCGGTTGAGGAAAACCTTGATTTGTTCGAAAGAATGAAAAACGGAGAATTTCCAGAAGGAACACATATTTTACGTGCCAAAATCGACATGAAATCAACCAATATGTTGATGCGTGATCCTATTATTTACCGAATTATCCACAAACATCACCATAGAACAGGGGATAAGTGGTGCATTTATCCAATGTACGATTGGGCCCATGGTGAAAGCGATTATTTGGAACAAATTTCACACTCTTTTTGTACGCTTGAATTCTTGCCTCACCGTGAGTTATACGATTGGTTTTTAGACCAAATTATAGATAAGAATTTGGTTCGACCAAAACAAAGAGAATTCGCCAGAAGAAACCTTTCGCATACGGTTGTAAGCAAAAGAAAGCTTTTAAAACTAGTAGAAGACAAGCACGTCAATGGTTGGGATGATCCAAGAATGTCAACCATTTCCGGATTAAGAAGAAGAGGTTATACCGCCAATTCATTGCGTAATTTTGCCAATACAATTGGTATTGCCAAGCGTGAAAACCTAATCAATGTTTCGGTTTTGGAATTCTGTATCCGTGAAGATTTGAACAAGACTGCTCCACGTGTGATGGCGGTTTTAGATCCTGTGAAAGTCGTTATTACCAATTATCCTGAAGGAAAAGAAGAATGGCTTGAAGCAGAAAACAACCAAGAAGACGAGAATGCAGGTTTCAGACAAGTGCCTCTTTCAAGAGAAATCTACATCGAAAGAGAAGATTTTATGGAAGAGGCTCCAGCGAAGTTTTTCCGTTTGAGTTTAGGCAAGGAAGTACGTCTTAAAAACGCCTATATCATTAAGGGAGAAAGCGTTGTAAAAGATGCTGATGGAACTATTACTGAAATTCACGTGACCTACGACACAGACAGTTTAAGCGGAAGCGGAACAGAAGCCAGCCAAAGAAAAGTTTCTGGAACCTTGCATTGGGTTTCTATTCAGCATGCAATTGAAGCTGAAATCCGTTTGTACGACCGATTGTTTACCGATGAAGCG
This sequence comes from Flavobacterium sp. PLA-1-15, assembly GCF_049060005.1. Taxonomy (NCBI): domain Bacteria; kingdom Pseudomonadati; phylum Bacteroidota; class Flavobacteriia; order Flavobacteriales; family Flavobacteriaceae; genus Flavobacterium; species Flavobacterium sp. PLA-1-15. Next base: position 10,544 of record NZ_JBMGQS010000009.1, read on the forward strand.
CCGGATTCTCATAAGGAAAAAGACTTCTTAGAATTTGTAAATCCAGATTCTTTGAAAGTCATTACAGGCTATTTGGAACCAAGTTTGGCTACGGCTAAAAACGAAGATAAATTCCAGTTCCAACGTCTGGGTTATTTTACTGTAGATAAGGATTCTACAACGAAAAAATTAGTTTTCAACAGGACTGTTGGACTAAAAGATGCTTGGGAAGAAAAAGGCAAGAAAGAAGAAAATGCCATTAATAATTCTTTAAAAGAAATCAACAAATATTTTAAAGTAGAAGAGGAGGAAAGAGCTGTAATCGAGAAATCAATCGGAGAAAATATCGCTTCAATTACCGATTTTAGCTTGCTTCAAAATGCCTTGAAAAAGAACATCAACAACAATAAAAGTTCCTTATTGTTTGCGAATTGGCTTTTGAAATATTCTGATAAAATCAAATTTTCAGATGTAGATGAAGACGTTTTGCAAAAATTATACAACATGTCCTTTAAAAGTGAATCATCGTTTGTTCGATTCGAAACGATACAGAATTTAAAGAAAGATGTTTTGAATCTAGAAAATTTCAAAGCTCAACTTTCAGATTTGAAAGCTTCCGAAAAAAATGAAGAAGTTCAAAAATTACTTTCTGAAATTTAATTTTTAAAGAATAGATTTTATAAATGAAAAACCCACAATATAGTGGGTTTTTCTTATTATATATTTTATCTATCATATCTAATTTTCTTATTGATTAAGTATATTAAAATTGACCTTCATAAATTGATTTTAAAGCAATTTTTATTTCAATTTATATCAGAATAACAGTTCTCCCAAAACCTTTAATGAGGAAGTATTATTTAAGGTTTACCGCTTTGCAAAGACACTTTAACCGTCTCTTAACAGCAAAATGTTAATAAACTTCGTATCTTTAAAATCATAACAATTAAAACTAAGAAATTATGGCAAGCGATAACGGAAAAACAGTTTTGGCACTTTTGGCAGGTGCAGCAATTGGAGCAGGATTTGGAATTTTATTTGCTCCAGAAAAAGGTTCGAAAACAAGAGAGAAAATCAAGGAAGGTTTTGATGAGAAAAAAAATGAATTCAAGGATAAATTCGATGAATATTCTGAAACGTTGAAATCGAAATTCTCAAAATCAAAAGCAGATTTGGAATCAAGCTTCGATGATTTGGTTGCCAATGTAGATGATAAAGCAGAAGATGTTATTGCCACTCTAGAAAGAAAACTCGAAGAATTGAAATCTGCAGCAGCAGTTAAAAAATAAAGCAATGGCTTTTGAAAAAATAAAAGAAAATACCCAAGACTTACAAGACCAAGCCAAAGGATATCTGGACAGCAATGTTGCCTATTATAAATTGTGGTTCTTTAAAATCGCAATGAAATCGACAACAATGATCCTCAAGATTTTCCTTTTGGCCGTAATGTTAGTTATGGTAACCGTATTTTTTTCCATTGCAGCGGCAATTGCTATTGGATATGCCTTGGATAATTTTGCCTACGGGTTCTTGATAATAGGAGGGGTGTATTTGATTTTAAGCATCCTCATCTATAAAATCCAAGACAAAATTGTAGAAGGACCGATCTTGGAGAAATTTTCAGAATTCTTTTTTAAAGATTAATTTTCAAAATTATGGAAAGAAAAAAATATTCTTCTTATGCAGAAATTGATCGTGATCTTGAAATTCTAAATCTAGAAAGAGAAATCCACTATCAAAAACTCACACAAAGCTTTGATAACACCAAGGACAGCTTGAATCCCGCCAACATGATGGGAAGTGTACCAAAAATGGCTTTAAACGTCATAGGAGGACTTGCAGGACCCATAAAGAGTATTGGAGCTTCTTTCTTACTCAGAAAGTTATTTAAATTATAGAAACAAAAAGACCGCAAATTCGCAAATTTATTCAATTCTAATTTGCGAATTTGCGGTCAATTTTAATCTCACGGATTTTACAACATCCTTTTAGATTGTAGAATCATAATCATCAGGATTAGAATCTGTTTTATCCTTTAGATTTTGATAATCATCAGATGGTTTGAAGTCACCAGTGTTTTTCTTTTTCTGAAGACCAATTTTTCCACCTTTTTTCATCGCTTCACCAATCTGGTTCGAAGCAGAGAAAGATGCCACCATATTGTTGAGCATATCACTACCGGCCTGAGGCGAATTAGGAAGCAAGATCAAGTTGGAATTTGTATCAGCTCCAATAGCCTGCAAAGTATCATAGTGCTGGGTTACCACAATCAAGGCAGAAGCTTCCTGAGAATTGATTCCTACTTCGTTCAAAACTTCAACACTTTCTACCAATCCACGGGCAATTTCACGTCTTTGATCTGCAATACCTTGTCCTTGTAGACGCTTGCTTTCGGCTTCCGCTTTTGCTTTGGCAACAATTCTGATTCTTGAACTTTCTGCTTCAAATTCTGCAGCTGTTTTTTCTCTATCGGCAGCATTGATACGGTTCATTGCGTTTTTAACTTGAATATCAGGATCAATATCCGTCACCAATGTATTGATGATGTCATATCCATAAGTCGTCATTGCTTCGTTCAATTCACGCTTTACAGCAATCGCGATATCGTCTTTTCTTTCAAAAACATCATCCAATTTCAATTTAGGAACTTCGGCTCTCACAACGTCAAATACATAAGCGGTAATCTGATCGTGTGGATATTCCAATTTATAGAAGGCTTCATATACTTTGTCCTGGATCACTTTAAACTGAACTGAAACTTTAAGCTTTACGAATACGTTGTCTTTTGTTTTGGTTTCGATGATAACATCCAATTGCTGGATTTTCAAATTCACACGTCCTGCAATTCTATCGATAACAGGGATTTTAAGTTGCAAACCAGAATTTCTAACGCTGAGGAATTTTCCAAAACGCTCAATGATAACAGCCGTTTGCTGTTTTACAGTAAAAAAAGAAGAAAGAAATAGGAACAATCCTAAGACGAGGAAAATGATTAAAAATACATCCATGTTTTTTGGTGTTAAAAATGATTACTTATAATTGTACGGAAGAATTGTAGGAAAGTTACAAAATAAAAAGCTCCCAATCAGGAGCTTTCTTTTTATTATGTGATATTCAATTTTAAAACACTACACCAATACCAATAGAAATTCCACCAGTAGTAAGCACATTATCTGAATCCTTCAACGAATCATCCGTCATGCTCATCTTCCTTCCAGAATAGCTTATATCCGTTACCAGCGCCGTTCTTCGTTCTTTCCCAACGGTAAATTTATAGCCGGCACCAACAGCAAACATATTTCCTCTTTTAAATTCTTCACCCAGTCGCATTAACGCACCATAATTTCCAAACACAAATGGCGAAGAATAATCATCAACAAAATAAACCCTCACATCCGCAAAAACAGGAAAAGTATTGATCGTCGGTGAAATAAATCCTTCCAGACTAATTCCCAAACCCAAAGAAAGGTACGGATTCAAGAAATAGCCATTAATGGTTTGCAGTGCAAAAGCATTAGTGCCATCTGTTTCAAGATCCACGGTTCCACTGCCAATTCCTGGACCAGACAGTTCCTGCTCTAAGCTAGTAACTTTCGTGTAGGAGACTTTTGTAAGATTAAAAAAGCCTTTGTTATACTTTTCATCTTTAACAATGTCTTCGGTGTTTTGTTGTTCTTGAGAAAATAGTAGGAACGGACACAACAAAAAAGAGAAAATCAATTTTTTCATAAGATATGATTTAAGGGTTGAGTAAAGATAAAGAAAATTATCAATCCTAATTAAATAAAAAACCCTTCCAAAGTTACAAACTCAGAAAGGGTTATAATTTTATAATCAAGAACTTCTATAAGCTCAAAATCGCCTTTTCAATTCGCCGAATCGTTTCCTCCTTGCCAATCAACTCCACGATATCAAATAAATGCGGACCTTTTAAAGCGCCAACAAGACTCAAACGAAACGGTTGCATCACTTTCCCCATCCCAATCTCGTTTTGCGTCATCCAATCCTTCACAATCGTTTCTATGTTTAAGGAAGTAAAATCTTCAATACTGTTCAAAACACCAATCAAGTTTTGCATCAATCCTGGCGTTTCTTCCTTCCAATTCTTTGTAGCTTTTTCATCATAAGATGTTGGAGCTACAAAAAAGAAATCACTCAATTCCCAGAAATCCGAAACAAAATTCGCACGTTCTTTTATTGAAGCTACAATCTTCACCAAAGTAGTATAATCTACATCAACATCTTTTTCATATACGATAGGAGCAAAGGCTTTCGCCAAATCATCATCATTCTGCTTGATCAGATATTGGTGGTTGAACCATTTGTTTTTCTCCGGATCAAACTTCGCTCCAGCCTTATGAACCCTGTTCAAGTCAAAAACCTGTGCCAACTCTTCCAACGAAAATAATTCCTTGTCTGTTCCATCATTCCAGCCCAATAAAGCCAAAAAGTTTACCACAGCCTCCGGAAAAAATCCTTTCTCTCTATAACCTGAGGAGATCCCTTCTTCCGTTTTCCATTCCAAAGGAAATACAGGAAACCCTAATTTATCACCATCACGCTTCGAAAGTTTTCCATTTCCAACCGGTTTCAAAATCAACGGCAAATGCGCAAATTCCGGAGCTTCCCAATTAAAGGCTCTGTACAACAAAACGTGCAACGGCATAGACGGCAACCATTCCTCACCACGAATCACATGCGACGTTTCCATCAAATGATCGTCCACAATATTCGCCAAATGATACGTCGGCATTCCATCACTCTTAAACAAAACCTTGTCGTCAAGCAAATTCGTATCAAATTTTATATCACCTCTAATGATGTCTTTTAATTCTAAAATCTCACCCACAGGCGTTTTAAAACGAATCACAAAGTCTTCACCGTTCGCAATTCGTTCCGCCGTTTTCTCTGCAGAATTCGTCAACGAGTTGTCCAGTTTTTCCCGAACCGAATGGTTGTAAATAAACGTTTTCCCTTCCTCTTCAGCATTTTTACGCAATTGGTCCAAATCTTCCGAGGAGTCAAAAGCATAATACGCCCAACCCGAATTTACGAGCTGGTCTGCATATTCCTTATACAAATGTTTTCGTTCCGATTGACGGTACGGTCCAAACTGCTCGTTCTTTCCAACCGTTTCGCTAGGAGCAATTCCCAGCCATTCCAGCGCTTCCATGATATACTGTTCAGCACCCGGAACAAAACGGTTCTGATCCGTATCCTCAACCCTCAAATAGAAAACACCACCGTGTTTCTTGGCAAACAAATAATTGAACAACGCAGTTCTAACACCGCCAATATGTAAAGGTCCCGTCGGACTTGGTGCAAAACGCACACGCACTTGCTTTGACATTTCTCTTAAATTTTGATGCAAAGATACGGTTTCAAATATGTAATTCTAAAATTAGATAATTCCAAAACATCAAAAATCCAATTCATTATAAATTTCAGGAGCACAACTTCAGGCATTTGTTCTATCCATATTCCCGCTGGAGCCACTCGCTTTGGGCCAGCTTTTAAGGCTGGCCCAAGAGCTCAAACAATGGCACCATCGGGGCTATAAGGCAATCTATCCGCTCCTCGGGAACCGCCTCCACACCGCCACAATCCATCACCAGAAACCATTGCGTCATCACCAGTACATTCCACAAAGTATTCCATCTGTCATCCCGAGCGCCTCCCGAAGCTTCGGGAGAGGGACCACAATCAAGCCCCACAAACAAAATCCCCAAACTTGTCATCCTGACGAAGGAAGGATCTCCACAAGTAGCGCCACATATTGAACAATTATAATTTTTTTATAAATGCAACCGCTCAGAACTATCATCATTGGCATCAAACCTCGGCGCATTGCCAAAAAGTTCGGAGCATTCTCATCAGACCTCGGCGCATTGCCAAAAAGTTCGGCGCATTCTCATCAGACCTCGGCGCATTGCCAAAAAGTTCGGCACATTATCATCAGACCTCGGCGCATTGCCAAAAAGCTCGGCACATTATCATCAGACCTCAGCACATTACAAAAAAGTTCAGCGCATCGCCAAAAGCTTTTGCCTTTTTCCTATTTTCTCTTGCCTAACTTTAACATTTTCTTATTCATATAAATTATTACTTTTAGCGGTTACAACAAAAAGCCATTACAATTTGGAAAATAAAGCATTGATATACGACAAATTAGAAGCTTTCATCAAAAAGTTCTACACCAACGAACTCCTCAAAGGATTAATTTTCTTCATAGGATTAGGCTTGCTATATCTCTTCTTTACTCTAATTGTAGAATATTTCCTTTGGCTAAAACCAACCGGAAGAACCATTCTCTTCTGGACGTTCATCGCTGTTGAAGCCTTTTTGCTGATGCGTTTCATCCTGTTTCCTTTATTTCAATTATTCAAATTAAAAAAAGGAATCAATTACACAGAAGCCTCCATCATCATCGGAAACCATTTCACAGAAGTAAGTGACAAGCTCACCAACTTCCTGCAACTTTCTAATGACAACAACCAATCAGAACTGCTCTTAGCTTCCATCGAACAAAAGGCAAGTACTCTAAAACCAATACCGTTTACAAACGCCGTAAACTTCAACAAAAACAGAAAGTTCATTCCGCTGGCCTTGATTCCAATTCTGTTTTTTGCATTCTTTTATATTTCCGGAAACAGCAATCTGATTACCGAAAGTTTCAATAGGGTAGTCAACTATCAAAAACAATATTCACCACCAGCTCCGTTTGAATTTGTCATCCTAAACAAAAATCTGCAAACCGAACAAGGCAGTGATTTTGTTTTGCAGATTAAATCCGAAGGAAAAGTAGTGCCAGAAAACGCCATGATTTTCATCAACGACGAAAGTTATTTTATGGAATCTACAAAGCCCGGCGTTTTCGAATACCGTTTTACAAAACCAATCCAGAACACAGCGTTCCACGTGAAAGCAAACGAAGTCACTTCTTCCGATTACGAATTGAAAGTGGTGGCCGTTCCAACAATCGCCAATTTCGAAATGGTGTTGAATTTTCCATCCTATCTCAACAAGAAATCCGAAATCATCAAGGGAACCGGCAACGCCATCGTTCCAGAAGGCACCAAAGTGACTTGGAAAGTAAGTGCATTGGCCACAAAAGCCGTTGAATGGACAGATTCGAAGACAATCAGCCGTTTTTCTGCAAATGATAACACTTTTCAATTGTCTAGAAGCATAAACCAAAACACAGATTATCAGATTCTTACTTCTAATGGAAAGGTAAAACATTACGAAAAACTCAATTATCAAATATCGATTGTAAAGGATCAGTTCCCAGCAATTACCGTAAACAACGCTCCAGATAGTCTAAGAATCGATAAAACCGTTGTCATTGGTCAGGTTTCAGACGATTATGGCTTGTCAAGATTGCAAATTGTGTATTATCCAAAGAACAAACCAGAGGCAGGATTAAAGTCGCCACTTTCGGTTAAGAAAGATGTCTTCGATCAATTTGTATTTTCGTTCCCTGGAAACCTTCCGGTTACGGAAGGCGTTTCGTATGAATACTATTTTGAAGTTTTTGATAACGATGCCTTGCATAATTTCAAGAGTACAAAATCGTCAGTATTTTCAAACAGAATCCAAACGGATGTCGAGAAGCAAGACGAGCTGATGCAACAGCAAAATGACAACATCAACAGTATGGAAAAGTCATTAAAGAATCAGGACAAGCAATTATCAGAACTTGATAAGCTACAAAAAAGCAACAAGCAGAAAGACAATCTTGAATTCAAGGACCAGCAGAAAGTAAATGAATTTCTAAAACGTCAGCAAATGCTTGACGAAAAGATGAAAGAGTTTGCGAAGAAGATAGAGGAGAACCTCGACAAGGTAAAAACCGACAAGAAAGATGAGTTCAAGGAAGACCTTAAAAAACGCATTGACGAAACGCAAAAAGACTTAGAAAAGAACAAGGAACTTTTGGATAAGTTAAAGGAGTTGAACGAAAAAATCAATCAGGAAGAACTGAATGAAAAAATGGATCAGCTCAAACAAAAATCCAAAAACCAAACCAAAAGTCTAGAGCAATTGGTTGAATTGACAAAGCGTTATTATGTAGAAAAGAAAGCCGAACAATTGGCCGATAAATTAGACAAGCTTGCAGAAAAGCAAGACAAGCTAGCTGACAAGAACAAGGAAAATACTGCTGATAAGCAAGAGGAAATAAACAAAGAATTCGATAAAATCCAAGAAGAGTTAGAACAGCTTGACATGGATAATAAAGAATTAAAAGCCCCTATGGATATTCCAAAGGATGAAGAAAAAGAAAAGAGTGTGGAAGAGGATTTGAAAAAAGCTTCTGAAGAACTCAATAAAGAAAATAAGGATAAGGCGAAGCCAAAGCAGAAAAGCGCCTCAAAGAAAATGAAAGAGATGTCATCAAAAATGGCACAAAGTATGGCAGGTGGTCAGATGGAACAATTGGAAGAAGACATCAAGATGCTTCGCCAAATCCTAGACAACCTTCTTGCTTTTTCATTCTCACAAGAGGACTTGATGAAACAATTTAAAGCTTTGAAAAGAGGTTCGCCATCGTTCAATAAAAATCTAAAGACACAACAAGATTTGCGTTTGCAATTCCAGCATGTTGATGATAGTCTTTTTGCTCTTTCTTTACGTCAGCCAAAGATGGGAGAGGGTATTACCAAGGAAGTAGGCAATGTGCATTACAACATCGAAAAAGCATTGGAGAATTTGGTCGAAGCACAAATCGGTAAAGGAACCTCGCATCAGCAGTACACCGTTTCTTCTGCCAATAAGCTTGCAGATTTTCTGAGCGACATGCTCAATGGAATGCAGATGTCGATGTCCGGTTCTGGTCAAGGTAAATCAGGAAAAGGTCAAGGCGAAGGAATGCAACTACCGGACATCATCAAAAAACAAGGTGAACTTGGCGAAAAGATGAAAGACGGAATAAAGGAAGGTAAGAAGCCAGGAGAAAAAGAAGGGGATGGTAACGATGGCAAGCAAGGGCAAAAACCCGGTGGAAAAGATGGTAATTCTGGTCAACCTGGTGGAAAAGGTAAAGGAGGTCAAGAAGGAGAAAGCGGAGAAGATGGCGAAGGAAATGCTCGTGAGATAATGGAAATTTACAAAGAGCAAAAGCAACTCCGAGAAGCTCTGCAAAAAGAATTAAATGAAAAAGGCTTGGGCGGTAATGGTCAGAAAGTTTTGGATGATATGAAACAAATTGAAAAGCAATTGCTGAATCAAGGTTTCAAGAACGAAACGCTACAAAAGATTCTCAATCTAAACTATGAGCTTTTAAAGCTAGACAAAGCAATCCAGCAACAAGGAGAAGAACAAAAACGTCAAGCGCAAACCAATAAAAAGGAGTTCAATAACACAACGAACGGAGTTTCTCCAGCGTTAAAAGATTATTTAAACAGTATCGAAATTTTAAATAGACAAAGCTTACCTTTGCGCTCCAATTTTAACCAGAAGGTTCAAGAATACTTTAAGAAGAATGATTAGTTTTAATTACGAATCGGATTTTGAATTAGACAACGAAGATGCATACAGCAATTGGTTGTCAAATGTTATTCTTTCCGAAAATAAGAAAGAAGGAGAAATCAATTACATCTTTTGCGACGATGAATATTTGCATAAGATCAATGTTGAGTACTTGCAACACGATACCTTAACGGACATCATAAGCTTTGATTATTCTGTTGGAAACGAATTGAACGGCGATATATTTGTATCTGTTGAAAGGGTAGAAGACAACGCCAAGGATTTCAATGTTTCTTTTGAAGAGGAATTGCGTCGTGTGCTTGTTCATGGTGTATTGCACTATTGCGGATTCAAGGACAAATCAGAAAGCGACGAAGCATTAATGCGCCAAAAGGAAGAGGAGAAAATGAAGTTGTTCCACGTGGAACAATAGTTCTTTTATGGAGCGAAACGCTAGGGCTTTTTCAGAATCGATATTCCTGCTTTCCGCAATATCTTTTTGTCCCGTTAAAGAAACGGAACAAAAAGGATATCAACTCCAATCAGGGCTAAAGAGTAAATCATAAACTGTTCCACGTGGAACACAATAGATTCTCGCTCGAAGAATCTAAAAGAAAAAATTAAAATGTTTCAAGAAGAATACGATGTAATTGTAGTAGGTGCGGGTCACGCAGGTTCAGAAGCGGCAGCTTCGGCGGCAAATATGGGTTCAAAGACTTTATTGGTTACAATGAGCTTGCAGAACATTGCACAGATGTCCTGCAATCCAGCAATGGGAGGAATCGCAAAAGGGCAAATTGTTCGTGAGATTGATGCGCTTGGAGGATATTCCGGAATTATTTCAGATAAGACAGCCATACAATTCAAGATGCTTAACAAGTCTAAAGGGCCTGCTATGTGGTCGCCAAGAGTACAAAGCGACAGAATGCGTTTTGCAGAAGAATGGCGTTTAATGCTGGAGCGTACACCAAATCTTGATTTCTATCAGGAAATGGTAAAGGGTTTAATCATTGAGAACGGAAAGATAAAAGGAATCAAGACTTCTTTGGGAGTCGAAATTCGTTCTAAAGCGGTTGTCTTAACCAACGGAACTTTCTTAAACGGATTGATCCATATTGGTGAAAAGCAATTCGGTGGAGGTAGAGCTGGAGAAAGTGCCGCATACGGAATAACGGAAGATTTGGTAAATGCAGGGTTTGAATCAGGAAGAATGAAAACAGGAACACCGCCACGAGTTGACGGACGTTCTTTGGATTATTCTAAAATGAACGAAGAAAAAGGAGATGCCAAGCCTGATAAATTCTCTTATTCTGATGAAACTAAACCTTTGGAATTCCAGAGATCATGTTACATGACCTATACTTCTTTGGATGTGCACGATATTCTTCGTGAAGGCTTTGATCGTTCGCCTATGTTCAATGGAAGAATTAAAAGCCTTGGCCCACGATATTGTCCTTCGATCGAAGATAAGATCAACCGTTTTGCAGATAAAGAAAGACATCAATTGTTTGTTGAGCCTGAAGGATGGGATACGGTTGAAGTATATGTAAATGGATTCTCGACATCGCTTCCTGAGGATATTCAGTTTAAAGCATTACGTTCGGTTGCAGGTTTTGAAAAGGTAAAATTCTTTCGTCCAGGTTATGCAATTGAATACGATTATTTCCCACCGACACAATTAAAACATACATTAGAAACTAAATTGGTTGAAGGTTTGTATTTCGCAGGACAAATAAACGGAACAACTGGATATGAAGAAGCGGCTTCTCAAGGATTAATGGCTGGGATTAATGCCCATTTAAAGGCACACGAAAAAGCGCCTTTGATTTTGAAAAGAGATGAGGCTTATATAGGCGTTTTAATCGATGATTTGATTACAAAAGGCACAGAAGAGCCGTATAGAATGTTTACTTCCCGTGCTGAGTACAGAACACTATTGCGTCAGGATAATGCCGATTTCAGATTAACGCCAATGTCCTATGAAATTGGTTTAGCTTCTGAAAAGCGTTTGAGGAGAATGGAGCATAAATTCAATGAATCGGAAAAGATGGTTAATTTCTTCAAAGAAACGAGCGTTTCAATGGTAGAAATTAACCCAATTCTTGAAACAAAAGAATCCGCATTAGTCACACAGTCTGATAAAATGTTTAAAGTCTTCTCACGTCCTCAAATTGATTTGGAGGATATGATGCAATTGGAAAAAGTAAAAGAATATGCTGAACAGAATAACTTAGATCAAGAAATTCTTGAACAAGCAGAGATTCAAGTGAAATATTCAGGTTACATTGAAAAGGAGCGAAATAACGCGGATAAATTGACAAGATTGGAAGATGTAAAGATTCCTGAGAATTTTGATTACAATAAGATAAAATCGATGTCAATTGAAGCAAAACAAAAGCTAAGCATGATCCGGCCTATAACTATTTCTCAAGCATCCAGAATAAGCGGAGTGTCGCCAAGCGACATCTCTGTTTTGTTAATTTATATGGGGAGATAAATAATTTTCAAAAATGTTTCACGTGGAACGAACTTTACTAGCGCTTATGAATAAAGGAAAGATTCCTTTGTTTGTACTATTTTTTATAATTTTAAGCTGCGGGATTAATAAGCAGTATGTAATTGAAGATTATACAATAGTTCCGAATGCAAAAGAAATATTGGGAAATAAAGGTCTGAACGCATTTGTATTTGAGAACAATAAAAAGATAATGCCTTTTCAGCACTTTGTAACCGATAAGTTCAAGTTAGAGAGCTATCAGCAAAAAGAATTCTGGGTTACCATCGAAGGAGATAAGTATAAAATCATCTTATATGATAATGATGAATTAGAGAAATACATCAATACGTATGATTTTGCATTATCCAATCAAAATCCAGATGTAGTAAATGTTGGAAGCACTGCAGATTTTATTGCGCTTTCAATGATAAGCTCAAGAAATGAAGATTGTTTGGCAGAAGGATCACTTTATGAAAATATAGCTGTAAAATATTTAAAACAATTAAAAGACGAATTTTTAAGCAATGATAGATAATACCAAGAAGATATACCTTACCGTAAAAGACTATACTGTTTCAGGCGAAACGTTTGGTCTTTACCGTGATGAAAAGATGGATATGCTCATTACTTTTCCAAAACCAAACGAAAAGGATCTGCATAAATATTATGAAAGTGATGCTTATATTTCTCACACGGATGGAAAAGGATCGCTTGTAGAAATTTTATATCAGTTTGTAAAAAGATTTTCTTTAAAAAGAAAATTGAATTTGCTTAATGAATTACACCCAAATAAGGGAAAACTGTTGGACATTGGTGCTGGTACCGGTGATTTTCTTGCTATGGCTAAAAACAATGGATGGCAGATTACAGGTATTGAACCAAGTGACAGAGCAAAAACGATTGCTGTAAAAAAAGGTGTTGAATTTGCACAATCAACAGATTCTTTACAAGCAGAATCATTCGATGTTATCACAATGTGGCACGTGTTAGAACATGTTCCAAATGTTGAAAAACAAATAAAGGAATTGAAGCGATTGCTAAAACCTGATGGAACAATCATCATAGCTGTTCCAAACTTCAGATCGTTTGATGCAAAATATTACAGAAGATTTTGGGCCGGATTCGATGTTCCAAGACATCTTTGGCATTTCTCCAAAAAAGCAATCAAGCAACTTTTCTTAAAAGAAAAAATGAAAGTTGAAAAAATACTTCCGATGAAATTCGATGCATTTTATGTGAGCTTGCTTTCAGAAAAATATAAAACAGGCTATATGAATTTTTTCAAGGCGTTTTACATCGGACTAAAGTCAAACTACAAAGCCAAGAAGAGATTTCAATATTCATCGTTGATTTACATCATAAAAAACAATAAAAACGCAAATAAAGGCACTGTTTCAACGATTGAGTCGCAGGCGGAAGAAATTGTTGTCAAAAATCAAAACATTGCTTAAAACGCTTTATTTGAATTCGTTTTTTATCACTTTTAATTATTTGTATTCACAAAACAATAGTAAATACTTATAGCTCTAAATTTGGATTTAAATCTTCGATATTTGGCATAATGGCACATCAATAAATTTTCACTATTTTTGAACCAATAAAAAATTAACATATAACTTTAGAATGAAAAAATCATTATTAATTATCGCATTAGCAATTTCAATCATCTCTTGTAATAAAGAAACACAAACTAAAGAAGCTGCGGCATTCAAGACAGCCTATATCGACACTGCTAAGCTTATGGAAGAATATACCGAAGCAAAAGATGTAACAGAAAAATATAAAGCAAAGTCAGATGAAGCTGCAAAAAAATTAGAAGTACAGGAAGCAAATTTTAAAGCTGATGCTGCTTATTTTGAAAAAAACGCACAAGCAAACGGTCAGGCTTGGGCTCAACAAAAAGGAGCAGAATTGCAACAAAGACAGCAACAATTGCAATATGCTGCTCAAACTATGGCGCAACAATTACAAGGAAGCCATGCAACAGAAATGGATACACTTGTAAAAAACGTAAAGAAATTCATTAAAGATTACGGTAAAGAAAAGGGGTATGATTATCTTTATGGAACTGGTGAAACTGCAAGTGTTTTGTACGCAAAAGACAACTATGATATTACAAATGAGGTTATTAAGTTGCTAAATGAAAAATATGCTTCTTCAGCAAAGAAAGAAGAAGCTACAGAAGCAAAGAAAGAAGAGAAAAAATAATAGATCTCAAAATAAAAAAATGCCTTTCGTTTTCGGGAGGCATTTTTTATTGGCTGAATTTCAAATATTGATGCAAATAATTTTGCGTTAAAACAAAAAGCTATATTTTTATCCCAATAAAATATGCGCCAAATGGAAACCATTTCACAAGCAGCAGCTTACACCCTAAAATTTATCAATCAAACGCAACGTTCTATTTTCCTCACAGGAAAAGCAGGAACCGGAAAAACTACGCTTTTAAAGGAAATCATTCAATCGACACACAAGAATGTGGTAGTGGTGGCACCAACCGGAATTGCGGCACTAAATGCTGGCGGCGTAACGATTCACTCAATGTTTCAGTTGCCTTTCGGCGGATTTATTCCGGCTAATAACGTTGATGCCCATATTACCGACCGTGTAAAATTTGAAACCAGAGATACGCTCCGAAGGCATTTCAGGATGAGTGGTCAAAAAAAAGCGGTCATCCAAAATATGGAATTGTTGGTCATCGATGAAGTCAGTATGCTTCGTGCCGATTTGCTCGACGCCATTGATTTTATGATGCAAAGCGTCCGAAAAAAGCGTGTTCCATTCGGAGGAGTTCAAGTCCTTTTTATTGGCGATTTATTGCAATTGCCACCGGTAGTCCGCGAAGAAGAATGGCAGACGTTACGCAATTACTATACTGGTAAATTCTTTTTCCATTCACATGTAGTCCAGCAAAATCCACCTTTGTATATTGAGCTTTCGAAGATTTTCCGTCAGACGGATGATCAATTTATTGCGGTTTTAAATAATCTCCGAAACAACGAAATCTCTCAGGAAGATATTGGAGTTTTAAACCAATATGTAAAGCCGGATTTTGATTTGAAATCCAATAAAGGATACATTACCCTAACAACCCACAACGCAAAAGCAGACAGCATAAATGCAAATTCTTTGGATGAATTAGAAGGAAAACTTGTTTCGCTAAAGGCAGAAATCGTTGATGATTTTCCCGATAAGATTTTTCCGATTGACGAATATTTGCATCTAAAAGTTGGTGCACAAGTGATGTTTGTCAAGAACGACGCTTCGTTTGAAAAGAACTATTTCAATGGAAAAATGGGCTTTATAAAATCAGTTTCGAGCAATGAAGTCCGTGTTCATTTTCCTGAAGAAAATAAAACCATCGACGTAGAAAAATACGAATGGAAAAACATCCGCTACACCGTAAATCCAATGACCAAGGAGATAGAGGAGGAGCTGTTGGGAACATTTGTGCATTATCCCATAAAACTAGCTTGGGCTATTACTGTTCATAAAAGCCAAGGATTGACGTTTGACAAAGCTGCTTTGGATGTTTCGCAAGTTTTCATGCCCGGACAAGCATACGTGGCATTATCGCGTTTGCGTTCGTTAAACGGGCTTATTTTGCTTTCTCCGTTGCAAATGAACGGCATTTCGAGCGACAGAGATGTTATGAATTATGCCCAACACAAAGCTGATGAAGAATTGCTTGCAAAATCCTTGCAACTCGAAACCAAGAAATTCATCCACAACTATCTCGTTAATACCTTTGAATGGAGCGATTTAATCCAAGAATGGCGTAATCATCAATACAGCTATAACGAAGATGCGGAGAAGTCAGAGAAATCAAAACATACGATCTGGGCAAAAAAGCAGGCTTCGGTAATGTATGATTTGGAAGATCCTTCGAGAAAGTTCATCAGCCAGCTGAACAAGCTTTTTTCAGATAAAAATCTGAATTTCAATTTTATTTCCGAAAGAGTAAACGCTGCGTTCAATTATTTCCTGAAGCCAATGGACGAGCTGGTTTATGAAATTCTGTGGAAGCTCGAAGAAGTAAAACGCACCAAGAAAGTAAAAGGTTTCTATGAAGAATTGTTGGTTTTGGAAGAAATGCAAATCAAGTCGGTTTTGCGATTATTGAAAGCTAAAAAACTAATAGAAACAGTGGTCTCTGGCGAATCTATTTCTAAAGAAAATCTGATTTCTTCAGAAATCAAGAATTATAAAATAAATAAGATGGAACGCCTTCGCGAAGACTTCAAAAAAGCCAATATCACGCTGATTGAAGACGATGCCGATGCGCGAAGATATACTTCTAAAAAGAAAGAAAAATCAAAAGAGCCTAAGAAATCCACAACAGAAGAAACCTATGAACTTTGGCTCCAAAAACATTCCATCCAAGAAATTGCCGAACTCCGAAAGCTTACATCACAAACCATTGCAGGACATATCGCTAAACTTATAGAAGCGGGAAAAGTGCAACTTACAGAGGTTTTGCCGGATGATAAAATACAAGAACTATCAGAAGCATTTGCAGGCTATACCGAAGCTTCCCTGATTCCTTTAAAAGATAAATATGGCGATAAATTCTCTTGGGACGAGCTGAAGATGTTCAAGGCGAGTTTGATGAATGAGTAATTTGGTTATTTAGTCATTATCGCTTGCATACCATTCTGCAAAAGAGGATTCTGTTTCTTGAAGTTTTAGGGAAAAAAGGCTGATGCTTGACGGTAAGCGATTTTTGATCCTTTTGGCAAAATCAATAACCATGTTCTCGCTCGTTGGCTGATAGTCGACAAGGATCACGTGATGTCCTCTGTTTTTTAATTCGCTTGCCAGCTCAACATGGGGTGTAGTTTCGTTGAATACAGTGGCATGGTCAAACTGGTCTACGATTTCTTCCTTTACAATTTTCTTGAGATCAGAGAAATCAATCACCATTCCGAATTTTACATTTTCCCTGTCTGTAATTGGCGTTCCGATAACGGTAACGGAGAGTTTATAGCTATGGCCGTGCACGTTTTTGCACTTTCCGTCATAGCCATAAAGGGCGTGTCCTGTTTCGAATGTAAATTGCTTGGTGATTCTGATCTTGCTCATGATGGGATTTGTTTGGGGACAAATTTACAATTTTATTACTAATGTTATTTTGAAAACGGATGCCCTAGCCCTGATGGTAGCGGCATCCTTTTCCTTTTTTCTTTAAAAAGGAAAAGATAGAGCGGACAGCGGGAAACAGCTCCTGAAAAAACTACTTCTTAAATTGTTGCAGGGCTTGTTTTGTAAAGTCGGAAAGGACAAGTTTTCCTGAAATGGCGGCCCTTTCGTATAAAAGCGTTTCCCAGTTTTCGGTTCCTTCCCAAAGTACTTTTTTCATTTCTGACAAAGCTTCTGGATTATAATTGGAAAGTTTTTCGGTAAATATATCGAGTTGATTATCAAGTTCTTCAAGCGTGGTGAAGACTTTTGCATAGAGTCCTTTTTGCTTGGCCCAATCGGCTGTTTGCCATTCGTCGCCAGCGAGAGTCAATTCTGCCAAACCACTTGTCCCTACTTTTCTTTCGACCGCCGGAGCAATAACAAATGGTCCTATGCCGATGGTGAATTCGGATAATTTGATGCTGCTGTTATCGGTTGCCAAAACATAATCGCAAGCAGCCGCCAAACCAACGCCTCCACCAACTGCCTTTCCTTGAACGCGACCCACGATTAGTTTGGGACATTTTCTCATTGCATTGATGACATTTGCAAAGCCTGAAAAAAATAAGGATCCTTGCTCCAGATTGGAAACTGCCAACAATTCATCAAAGGAAGCGCCTGCACAAAACACCTTTTCGCCTTTGCTCTTGAGGACAATGATGGCGATTTCTTGATTACTGCCAAGGCTGTTGAATTCTTCCGTTAAGTGTTGCAATAATGTGCTTGGAAAGGAGTTTCCGGACGGATGATTGAACTCAACCGTTGCAATTTTATTAGTGATGGTGGTATGGATGGAACCGTTTTGGATGTCTGCTGTCATTTTGAAATTTTTAGTAAAAATACTGAAAAATGCAGCACAGCTGAATGCAACGCATTCATTTTATAGGTGTTTTTTGAAAAAGGATGCTGTTTGTTGTTTTATCAAACATTTCATGAACCATCCATGAACCATCCATGAAGTATCCATGAATAGGAGAGGGAAGTGAACCGTTATCCTCTAGCCGGTCCATAATCGGCATCGTCCATCCTTTGGGTGAGTCCTTGGCGTAATGCATCCAAAAACCGTGTCCTTTCGCTTTTGCGGGCACGAATCTCGATGTAGGTTCGGTAGTAGTTTCCCAACCGCACCTCGAATACCGTTTCCATGTAGGACGCAATCTCTTTCAGTTCACTGGTTCCGTTGTTGAATACACCTTCCGTATGCAGGGCATAAATCAATTCGATCAGGGAAACCTTTGGTGCGGTCCATTTGGGCTTTTTAGATGTATTTGCATTAATCTGTGCAGGTGGTGCCACGCCCTCAAGCTTGGCCAGTTCGTACTCGAGGTATATCTTGATCAAATCGTTGGCCAGAATCTTTGCCACCTTGCAATCGTGGGAGGTTGAAAACTGCTGGTCTGTCTGGTAATAGAATACGTCCAGGGTGAGCCTGATGTCGTGTTCGCCCCTCAAGAAATACCTATTGTCCAGATAGTTATTGTCCATCCTGTAATATTTGTAGAACTCGAGGTTCTGGTCGAAAAATGTTTTCAACTTTTCAAGTTCTGCCCTGTAGTATTTCCTGATGATTTTCCCACTGCCGCAAGGCCTGTTGTGTTCGATATTGAAAATTTCGTGGTAGTAGATGAGCCTGCTGGCGAACTGGGGTTTGATGGTCTTGAAGAACTCAATCTCCTCCTGCTTGGTTGTAAAAGTATAGCCTGCAAGATAGGCCTTGAGCTTATCAATCTTTGCCTCCAGCATTTTTATGGCTTTTTCGGAATAGCTGATGGGCTCTATATGTGCCCTATGGATCTGCTCCAGCTCCTGTTCCAACTCCATCAGCAGGGACTGTGAATACGGTTTCATACTCTTGGTGGGTTTAGTAGGTTAAAAAGCCGCCGCAATTGTGGGCGGCGGCTTAGGTTCTTGATTCAGTGTGTTCGCGTCGATCAATAGTTTGCCACTATTCCTGCGGTGGCCGCCATTATCGCCGCCCTTGCAGCACTTTGTTCCGCCCCTCCGGTTGCCGCAACGATGTTGGCCACGACCAAATCCCAGTCCTTGTCCCTTGGCTTCTTTTTCTGCTTCCTTGCAAAATAGGCCGCGTGCCTGGTGATGGCTGTTGTAATGAGCAGCAGTTCCCTGTCCCTTTTGTTGCAGGCCCCGTTCTTCTGGATGCTTTCCTCTACCGCTACAATGTAGTTGTAGGTGTCCGCATATTCCGCCTTTGAAGCTTCCAGACTCCGCACCTCGTCTATAAATCCGGCCAATATTGCTTTGGCACTGCTGGAAAGGCTGGTATTGGACAGGGCATCCGTACCATTTGATTTGGATTGCAACAGTATCTGCTCCAGAAGGGAAGAAGCTGGCATGATGTAACCGTTGCCTTTTAGCTGTTGAAACAGGGTGTTGTGTTGTGCAATACTGTCCACAGTGACCAATGTTCCCTGCACCGTAAGCGGTGTGTATCCTTGCAGCACGTAACTTTCTGAAAGTTCGTTGTGCAATTGTCCGGCCCGGTCCCATCCATTGGCTGGATTGTAAGGATGGACAATTCCTGCCTTCGAATAGTTTCTGACATTATCTTCAAGCGGTCCTGATTTGAAGCTATCGGTTGAGCATGCCGTGAGGAACGGCAGGATGGTCCATAAAATTATTTTATTCATGGTGTTTTTACGTTGTTTAAAATGTTACTGATTACTTTTTTTCGTCAGTTCATTTCACCCGGGAGATCTGAACAGTGTGTATTGGCAAAGGGCCAATCACGGCTTTGAATTCGGGACAAATCTACACGGACCCTTTCCGTTCCACAACCATCTTAGGCGCCAGTCCACGAATCGTAGAAGTGCCATTAATGAATGGGCAGTGCCTTTTTCAGTGTTTATTTGTTTGCGGTTCAAACGTTTAAGGGCGTAGCCTAGTGCGCTTTGCCGTGTAGGGTTATTTGCCTATACACAATGCCTCTATTTTTAATACATTACCATTGTGTTTGCCTCTCTTAAATTCTTGTAGCAACCCTTTTTGTTAACTTATTTTCGCCAAACCATCCTCAACTGTTATGAAGAGCTGCTTTCTTATTTTAATCACCTTTAGCTATCTTACCGCTTTGAGTCAAGGCACTTTGGAATCTGCGGATTCGCTGTCCCATAAGGATTACCGCTATTTCAACAGCAAGTATAGCCTTGAAATAGAAGACAAGGCATTGCTGGAAACCTATACCACTGCCCACCTGGCCAAGGCCAAAGAAGAAAGGAATTATGGCGAGATGGTCAACGCCTATAAGAGCAGGCTCCATGTTTCTGAAAAGAAACTGCAATTGACCTATGCCGACAGCATGATCCTTTCTGCCTCAAAGTCGGGCAATGCCAAGCTACTTGGCGGCGCCTATCTTACCAAAGGGATGGTCCTGTACAGCCTGAAACGGTATGTACAAGCCCTTGACTACTATCTCCTGGCCAATCACCAAATTGAGAACAGCGGTGATCCCTACCTGATCCACAAGGTGCAGTACAATATCGCACTGTTGCGCTACTATATGGGGGACTATCGCGATGCGGCAGTTTCGATCAAGCGCTGTATCGCCTATTTTGAAGACAAGGACGAGCATGCCTATTTTCAATCGCTTCACTTCCTCGGGCTCTGTTACAGTGGCATGGGCGATTTCAACTTGAGCGTCAAGACCAACCAATTTGCCATGGACGAAGAATTCCGCCTGCGGAACATGGAACTGCATTATTGCTTCCTGCATTCGCAGGGCGTGAACCATTATTTTCTCGGCGCTTATTCTACCTCCATCCATTCACTGCAGCAGGCGCTTCCCGACCTGATCAGGCGGCACGACTTTGCGAATGAATCGGTTGCCTATTTCTATATTGCCAAATCGCATCTGGCCCAGGATGGCATTGAGAAAGCATTGCCCTACCTTTACAAGGTAGACCAAGTGTATGATGAACACCGTTATCTGCGTCCGGACCTGCGTGAGGCTTATACCTTACTGATCGACTACTTTCGGCAAAAGGGTGATGTGGCCCGAAAGACGCATTATATGGAAAAGCTAAATGGGGTTGATGCGATGCTTTACCAAAACTACAAGTATCTGGCCGGCAAGATCTATAACCAATATAATATCAGGCTGCTGCTCAAGGACAATGCACAGGCACGGGTAGCCTTGCTTGACCGTAATGTGCTTGTGATTTTGCTGGTTACGGTGTCGGCCGTTTTCCTGATGCTGGTTGTGCATTTCTGGAACAAGTACCGGAAGACGCGTGCGTTGTATCTGCAAAATTTCAACCAGCTCATCGAGCAGCGGAACCAGCCGCCGTTGCGCAAGGCCACAGCTACCAGCCAGGAGCTCGGAATAAATTCCGTCCTTGTAGAGGGTGTACTTAAACGGCTCCATAAGTTTGAGGAGGGCAGGAAGTACCTCGACAAGGACCTTACGCTTGCGAGGCTGTCGGTACTCTTGCATTCCAATCCGAACTATGTGTCCAAGATCCTCTACCATTACCGCTCGAAGAAATACCTGGAGTATATCACCGACCTGCGTATTGATTATGCAGCGGGGCTGCTTGAGCGCGAACCTCTTTCCCGTAATTATACCTATAGTGCTTTGGCCAAGGAGGCGGGTTTCCTCACGGCCAAGCATTTCTCTAAAGCCTTCCTAAAGAAGACGGGCCTGCCGCTTCACTTTTATATCGAGGAGCTCAAGTCCCGTGCAAAAACTGAAGTCAATTAAAAGTTCCTACTTCAACAGTTTTTATAAACCGTGAGCAGCTGTGTTTGGGAACAAGATTACTTTTATCCATGCAAAAAAATCAGACAGGAGTGAGGCTTTTCAGTAGTGAATCTAATACACAAACTGCACCGTTCTGTGTTTTGGTGTTAAATTCATTTTTTTATTAAATAGTAGTATTATTTTCTTGTCTACGGGAAGGGATTCGCGCGGTAGCGGGGGTATCACGATCGAGAAGGAGAACTGGATTGACCATTAAGGGCGCACTGATGCCAAAAGGATATGACTAAAAGACTTAAAAGTTGTTGCTATTTATGTCGCTGCTTCTGAATAGGAATTGTCCAAAACTTTCAATTGGAAGATTGCAATTTTTTCTGTTAGTTTTTTCGAAAATTGATTATTGAAAGCCATCATCCTGTTTATTTTGAAGAACCTATTAATATAATTTTTATGTTTAAAATGTAATTGTCTAACTTTAAAATATAAAATGTTCTATATTTGTGTTAAAATATTTATTATTTAATCATGTCAACCGAAAAATTTGTAAAATCATATACCCTTTTTATTGAAAAGGAAAAATCAAAAAAAAAAGTAGAATTAAAAGAAATTGAGCAGGCGACAGGGTGGTCGAATTCAACTGTTAAGACTTACATTTCAAAAAAATGGGATAATATTTTATTCAAAAAAAATAATGATTATTTTGTTTCAGGTGTCTCGAAATATACACAGGAACAATATCTGAGATTGATGTCTCAAAAGAATGCTAATAGTCAAGACCCTTACAAGCCACAATTAGACGAGAATGTTGAAGGCTTAGTTATCAAATCGAGGGAAAGTGCGTTGTTAGCATTAGATATTTACAACAGACCATTGGCATCTTTTAAGTCTGAAGGATTTATTGTAATGATGGTAATTGCTTGGACCTCATTATTACATGCTATTTTTGAAAGAGATGGTATAAATTATTATTACCAAGATAAAGATGGAGAAAATAAACAAATTGATAATGAACCCAAATGTTGGGAGTTGAATAAGTGCATATCTGAATTTTATAAAGGACAGAATAATCCGATAACTCTCAACATAGGCTTCATGATAGGTCTAAGAAATAAAATTGAGCATCGTTTTATTCCAAAAATTGATAATCATATAAGTGGTGAATGCCAAGCACTTTTATTGAATTTTGACGAATTGCTTACGGATCAATTTACTAATTATTATTCATTAAAGGAATTATTAGTATTTCCGTTACAGACTTCTAATCTGCGAAGCAATTCAACCACTGAAGTTGTTAAAAAGTTTCAGGGAAAGCACTATGATTCAGTTAAGGATTACATTGACGTGTACAGAAATGGCATAAGTGATGATATTTATAATGATCCACAATATAGCTTCAGAGTTTTTTTAATGCCTAAGACTGGTAATCACAAAAATACATCAGATATTTCTATGGAATTCATACCTTATGATGTGAACAAAAAAGAAGACATGGATTCGCTGCAACGTCATATTACCATTATAAAGGAAAAGAATGTTCAAGTTGCAAATCAGGGAAAATTTAAACCATCGGCAATAGTTAATGCAGTAAAAGCTGAAATAAATAAGCCATTTTCAATGCATAACCATACGATGGCGTACAAATATTACAAAGTAAGAATTCAGCCAGATAAATGTAAAGTTGAATTTTGTCAATATGATGAGCCACATAGAGATTATGTTTATACACAAAAATGGATTGACTTTCTCGTTGAAAAATTATCAATTGAAGAAGAGTATCAAAAAATAATCACGTTTAAACCATAATTATGAGAATATTAAACAATACCGTAAGAGATTGGCTTCTAAAGAATGATTATGAAGAAATAGCTATATTAATTGATGAGATATTATTAGATTGGAAAAACCGAAATGTTCAAACTAGAAGAAATTGGTGGGATATATTAGCTGGAGATAAGAATGGAAATTCAAGAAATATATCAGGACGGCAAATTCCAGTTCTAAAAGCAGCACAAATAAGGCAAGGCGTTACTGTAACTAAAAATGCAATTTGTAAAAACGAAGAAGAATTAAAGCTAATACCTAAAAATATAAAGTGATTGTAGTTATTTTATAATTAAATTTTTAAAGCTTATTCTTCAATCTGATTCATTATCCAATTAGTCCACCCTGTAATCGTGGAAGCTCTCCTAAGATATGTTGAAGCGGAATTGATATTGTGAAGTTTGGAATGCTTCATAATTTCAACAATTTCATCCTTGTTTGGTAAGCTACCATTTTTAAGATATGAAAGTAGGGTTTGATTAAATACAGCATGAGAAACAATTAGTTCCACAAATTCTTTTTGACGATCTATAAGGTTTGTATTAAAAATCTTTTTCCCCTTATTGGTTAGATAGCACCCTATTTGTCCACTTATAATATCTCTGCCTATTTCTAAAAGGCCCAAATACCTTGCAGCATTTGAGTAATAATCGGTTTGACGGTCATCAAAATCATAGTTTTGCGTTATTTCCTCCTTAGTTAAAAAATCTTTAACATTAAGAAGTTCGCATAAATTTATTATTCTTTCAAAATTATCTGCTTGCGGAAAAGGTATTTCTGGCTCTTTAATAATTTTTGTTTTGTCTAAAATTTCTTGTAATGCTTCAATGTTAAACGATCCTTCTATTACAGCATACTTTTTTTGATTGATTAGTACCGCCGAATTATAGTGATTTATATCTCTAAAAGCATATTCTCGTAAATGAAAAATTCCATTAGTGTATGTTAGGAATATTGGTCTAACTGGTTTATAAATTTTATCAGTCCACAGCCTGTAAGGATAATAAAGTTGTCGCACTAGGAAATCTTCAGAAATATAATTCTTCGCTTCAATTAAGTTTAAAGATTTATCCCCTTCATAACCTCCATCTATTTCCACTTGGGAATTGTTGACGTTTATACGAAAATTTCCTTTTGCTGAATTTATGTCGAAATTAAATATGGAAGAGCTCATTCTTCCACTGACAGTAGGGGTTAAAATTTCTTCGTTCGTAAAATCATGGAGAATTTTAGAAACAAAAGCACAATTTATAGCTGTTGCTTCACTGCTGATATTTTGATAATCCAGGCTTTCTAAATAAGTGGGAAATTCAATATGTGAAATTTCCACAGTATCATGCTCAAAATCAAGAAAAGTATCAAAAGATCCGATAATATATTCTCCTCTAGAAGTGGGAAGAATGGATAGGTTATTAGCTGTAAAAATTTCGGGAAGTTGTGATGTGTGATCAAATTTTGTCATCAATCTAGCTTCCCTAAATTCGTTTATTTGAGAAGATGTAATTAAAGCATGTCCAATATCCGATATTTTAGCAAGAATATCGTACCTGCCAAAAATTTCATTCCAAGCTAAATTATTTTTACTCATAATTTCGAATTAACACTTCCTCAACATCACCTCTTTTGCCTCCAATAGAATTAATCGATCGTGAAGCTAAAACAGTCTTTATATCGTAATTGGCATATTGATTTCTAATAAAATCTGTTGATGAGTTAGACAATAAAAACTTTACATTTCTTTCTGTAAGTTCATCACATAACTCTCTTAGGCGAATTTGTTCGCCTTCATTCCATCCACCTTCTATATATCCAGTAAAATTTGAACTGGCAGAAACTGGATGATATGGAGGATCAAAATAAACAAAAGATCTATGGTCCGCATTTGCCACAGCATCAGCATAGTCTCCATTTAACAATTGTATATTATTGTTGTTTAAATATCTGCTAACAGCTCTTAATGTGGGTTCATTTACAATATTTGGATTTTTATACCTGCCAAATGGGGTATTGAATTCTCCGGAATTATTTACTCGGTAAAGGCCATTAAAGCATGTTTTGTTTAGAAATACAACACGTGATGCTTTCTGAACTAAGTTCATATTTTGAAATTCCGCAGTTCGATCAAGGCCTCTTAAATGGTAAAAATATTCAGGTTCATTTATATGCAGTCGCAAATTTTCTAATAATTCTTCAAGATGGTCTCTGATTACTATATATAAGTTAACTAATTCACTATTAAAATCGTTAACTATAGCATTTCTAGGTTGCAAATGAAAAAGGACTGCTCCTCCACCTAAAAAAGGCTCATAGTAAGTCTGCCTGTTTAATTGCTGAGGCAGAAGCTCAACAATATCCGGTAGAATTTGTCTTTTTCCACCGACCCATTTTAGCACAGGCGATACAAGCTTATTTTTAGGCATTTTCAATATAATTAGTAGTGCAAGATAAGGTATTACTTCTTGCTTCCTAAAGCGAATAGTATAATTATATCAACGATTTTTCAACAAAATCTAACTACATAATTATAAATATATTACATTTGAATTTAACTTTAAATTTCCTTTT
Organism: Flavobacterium sp. PLA-1-15; assembly: GCF_049060005.1. Lineage (NCBI taxonomy): Bacteria > Pseudomonadati > Bacteroidota > Flavobacteriia > Flavobacteriales > Flavobacteriaceae > Flavobacterium > Flavobacterium sp. PLA-1-15. The sequence continues at coordinate 36,769 of NZ_JBMGQS010000009.1, forward strand.
ATGGCTAATTGTAAACTTTCTCATCGTTATGATACTATTTTTCAGAACTTGCCTGAAAGTCAAAAGTTTTATGATAAGACTGAACGTCATAAATGTGCGGGATGCGCTTATGAACAAGGTTACAATCATGCAAAAAGTAAAATGCCTAGAAATATTGACTTGGATGTGCTAGATAAAAGTCAAGCTGGTGAAGTAAGGCATAAAGATCCTACAATTGCATATAATTTAGGATATGACGCAGGACTTAGACCTGAATAATCTAATTATATTTTATAGTACAAATTAATTATTTATTCAATGGCCGACGAAAAAAAAAACACTTGGTTATCACAAGACTTTCTTTCAAGACTCCTTAACTATTCAGGGTTTGTAATAATCTTTACAGTAATACTGTGTTTCATTATTATTGCAAGTTGCAAGTCCTGCTCTTCGCCGAAAGAATCGCATCCAGGAGTAGATATTAAAAAAATACAATTTGTTGCTGTCCCTAAACTTGCACCGGGTAAATCTGTTCTAGTTTCTGAAAATTTATTTAAAGAATTGCAAGTTACCACAGATAGTATAAATAAAAACATTAAAAAGTTTGAAGAAATAAAACAAGAGATTGTTGCAATTGAAGAACTTAACAAAGATGATATGAAATTTTATTTAACCGTTTTAGGTTCAATAATCGCTATTGTGGGTTTCTTCGGTTTTAAATCAATTCACGATACACGCGAAAGCTCAATTAAATTTGCTACTGACGAGGCAAAATTAACAGCTAAAGGCATAGCTATGGCTGAGGCTAAAGATGCAATAAAAATTGAACATCAGGAATGGACAACCAAAATTGATACAGTTACTAAAAATTATGATGATATTAAGACATTACTATCAACCATATCCGATTTAGAAACTGAAATAACAAATTTAAAAATTCGTGTAAATGATTTAGAAGGAGAAGATGATGTAGCAATGGATAACGAAATAGTAAATGATGAAAGTACAAGTAATTCTGGAGCAGAAGATTTAAGTATAAGTAATAGCCCTGAAAATGAAGATCCAGATAATAATAGTGAAGACATTGACCCTGAAGATAAATTTGCAGATAAATAAAATTAGTAATGATTAATTATACAGAAATAGAATTTACAGAAATCTCACAAATCACTCGTGGTAGATTGGGATTTGCAAAAGTCAAATTTTATGAACTTGAGGATATCGTTAGATTTACTGCCCGTTCAGAAGAAAAAACTGACACCTTAACATCGCCTGCAGATATATTGAAAATAAAAGCTGAGAATGCTAGATTTTATCAAAGATTAGTTAATGATGAGCGTACTGCAAAAATTCAACAATTTATTATTGGAGAAGCGTTAAAAGAATACAAAAATAAGTTAGGTTTATCCTCTGCCAAATCCCTTGGTTTATTTCCAACCGCGACCTTAATTGCTATAAATACTTTCCCTACTGAAACACTAAAAGAATATGAGGAACAGTATTATTCATATGAAAAAAAAGTTGATAATCAAATAACACTTTGTTTTGAAAAAGATAATGTCGTTTATGTGCCAAAAGGCAATAAAACTGTACTAATTGTTGATGGTCAACATAGGATAGGTGCGTTAAAAAATTTATATCCACGAGTTAATGATAGCCTAACTTATAAGAATAAGCTAGTAACAAAAATTGTAGATTCCGATTTCCTTCCATTTTTAAGAGACAGAATTAAAAATTTCGAAGTGCTATGTACATTACTAATTAATTTTGACATTTATGAACAAGGCGCAATTTTTGCATCTGTAAACTTTAATCAAAAACCTGTAAATAGGTCATTATATTACGACATTTTTGCATCATCACCAGATACTGAAAAAAATGAATTAAAGCTTGCTCATGATTTGGTAAATCATCTGAATTATAATTCATCTTCAGTTTTGAAAGGTTTCATTGATATGTTAGGTGATGGTAACGGAATTGTTTCCCAGTCAGCAGTTATGGAAAATTTGATGAAATTATTTGGTAGAGGTAAAGTATGGAATGCACTTTATTTAGATTATCAAAATGATGGTAAAAAGTATCTCGCAATGGGATCCTTTTTGAGATTGTATTTTGCACAAATAAAAGAAACTTTTAAAACGTATTGGCCAGCTGAAGGAATTACTAAAAGAAAAGATTATAATGATATTTTACTAAAGACAACTGGAATGGGCGCATGGATTAGACTGATTAACGACATTTATTTAGAAATCAATCCTGACCATAGTAAATCTTCACAAGAGCTACAAGTTTTATTAAAATCTACATTTAATAAAATCGAAAAAAATGGAGATCTATATTTTAATAAGAAAAGTGCTTTTGTTCAAGGAGCAGGTCAAGGTTTACAAGCTAAATTGTACAAACAAATTGCATTTGATTTAGGGTTTAGAGTTAGTCCTGAATAGTTGAATGAATGTTATCAATGAGGAACAACAGCAGTCATTATAAATAGATCTACAAGTAGACCAATCCTTTCAAGTTCTAAAAACAGTCGTATTGGATATGATGCTTCGAAATTTTCAGTATCTGATATAAAATGCAAATCACTTCCAATGATCGTGATTACATAGCTTGGAGCTAAATAATAATTAAGAGTTTGAAGTATTTGATCTAATTCATCAAACAAACCTAATTTTATTAAGATAATTTTACAAATTTCTTCTATATTTTTTGTTCTAGCGTCGAGATAGCCTGTAGTCTTTCTAATTCCAGGAATTTCTGTATCATCTAATTTAAGTGGTAAAATGTATTCAATGTTTTTGCTGAACGCTCTCGCCTGAGCAGATTCTCTTTCATGGTTTGTCCAAAGTTTCTCTTTGTAATATTTGGAGATAAAAATTAAGCAATACCTAGAATTATTTTGATAAACATTGTCTAGGTGGACATATAAATCTTTTCCCAATAAATCAGCCTCAAAATACTTGTCATAAAATATATTTAGCCCAAATTCCTTTAGATTGTAAGCGATTTTTTCTACATATTCTCTGTCTTCGCCAGCGAAGGAGAGTGCTATATCGTAATCATATTCTTTTTTACTCATATAAGTTTTAAAATAAATTGTATCGAATAAAATTAACTACTCACAGATTTTTTTTAATTTCCTAACTATTTATCTTGAGGAACCATTCTTCCAACTATCATTATGATACATATTCTTTTTATGTTCAAAGTATTCACCTCATAGTAATGCACCAACTATTACAATAATTATTATTTCATATCATTTCATGCTGTTTAAGTGATCAAGATGTTATTAACTTGATTTGATTGCAAACCTCAACATTCTGACTGGTTGAAACAAGAAGGGTAGTGTGTGATTCCGGAATTGAATTATGAAAAAAAGAATGTAATCACATCTTAGTGCTTAAAAGTTTATTTTTGGATACTTTATTTATTTTTATTCTCTTTAATGAATTTATCAATATTGATTTCAATATTTAAGATATTGATGGTTTTAAGATTAAGAGATTTTCCTAAGTAAATCAATTTTTCCAGAGTTGGATTAGCTTCACCTCTTTCAATTGTACCGATAAAATGTTTTGTTAAGCCGATATTATTATCCGCTAATTCTTGTTGTGAAATGTAATCCTTGTTATAATCTGAACTAGGTATTTTTTCACGCAGTTTTCTCACTTCTTCTCCTAATTTTTCTTTCTCAGTCACAGCATTTACGTTAGATAATGCTAAAAGTCATACTTATTGAAAAAAATAATGGTATGTTATATCATACCGTGTTATTTTTTTTAATTATGTTTGTAATATAAATTACAGATTAAATGTAATTTTGCGATTCTTCATATATAAAAATATTTGAAGCATTCGCTTTGAATCTCGCGCCGTAAAACTGGTAATTTTAGCAACGAGATGATAAGTATGATGCTCACGCTCTATGGCGTGGGCTCACTTATTGTTGCAAGGTATACCAGTACCATCGGCGCAGTAAGCTGAGTTCCACGCTTTTTTCTTTTCCAGATTTTAATACAGAGTATTGAGAATTGAGTACTCAGAATTGAGAAAAGCAACTACTTCAGCTTTGTTCAAGCGGCCACTTCCTTTTTTATCTATGGTTTCGCAATTGTCCAAATTGTAACCAATACCGCCTGCCTATGATATAAACGTTTTTTAACCACACATGCCTGCCCCTTGCCGGGTTTATTCGGTTGAGTTAGTTCGTGCAGGGAGGCGGGTTTTTGATGAGAAGAGGGAAGAGGGAAGAGGGAAGAGGGAAGAGCCAAGAGCCAAGAGGCAAGAGAAAAGAATATTAGTAACCTAGAATTGAAAAATGCCTATGAGATAGATTACTACCCTAACTGTCCCTCGACTGCGCTCGGGATGACAAAAAAAGACTTCCTACCTCGTCGCCAAACTAGAGTAGGAAGCCAAGAGAAACAAAACTGATGTTTTATTTAACGAACCAAAATTATGAAAAACAATTTACTGTTCCTATCGTGTGTGGGAATGAGTTTGTGTATGTTGCCCGTAGGAGCTTTTGAAGAGAGGGGCAAAGGGGCAAAGGGGCAAAGTTCCAAAGGGTTTACTGGCTTGTGGAATACTAATGCTTCTCCAATCCTGACAATTACCGGAGCGGTACGGGATGTAGCAGGAGTATTGCCCGGTGTTACTGTGAGGATTAAAGGGAAAAAAGAGGTTACGCTTACTGATGCCCAAGGGAATTACTCCATTACTGCCGAAGCAGGCGATGTGCTGGTGTTTTCCTATGTGGGATTTAAGGATTTTGCAGTCGCAGTCTCAGCTGGCAGTGCTGTCGTTGACGTATTGCTGGAAGAAGATGCTACCTCCCTGCAGGAAGTGACCGTTAATGCTGGGTACTACAAAGTAAAGGACAAGGAACGTACGGGAAGTATTGCCAAGATTACGGCGAAGGATATAGAAACGCAACCCGTGAGCAATGTGCTCTCGGTGATGCAGGGCAGGATGGCCGGGGTATTTGTGACCCAGCAGACGGGAACGCCCGGCGGAGGCTTTGATATCCAGATACGCGGACAGAACAGCCTTAGGGCAGGAGGGAACGACCCGCTCTATATCGTGGACGGTGTCCCGTATGCTTCCGAAGCCATCGGCTATACCGATACTACCATCATCCTGCCGAGGTCGGCCAACCCCTTGAGTACGCTGAGTCCGAATGAAATTGAAAGCATCGAGGTGCTGAAGGATGCCGATGCCACCGCCATCTACGGTTCACGAGGTGCAAACGGGGTGGTGCTTATCAGCACCAAGAAAGGGAAGAAGGGTAAGACCCGCTACAGTGCGACCCATTCCAAGGGATTTGGGAAGGTGACGCGGTTTATGGACCTGATGCGTACCGAGCAGTACCTCGCCATGCGCAAGGAAGCCTATGCAAACGACAACATCGCCGACTATCCTGCAAATGCCTACGACATCAACGGCACCTGGGACCCGAACCGCTATACGGACTGGCAGAAGGTCCTGACGGGACGCACCTCCGAAATCACCGATGCCCAGTTTTCGGTATCGGGCGGTACCGAGCAGACACAGGTACTGGCCAGTGGTGCGTTCCGGGAGGAAACCACGGTGTTTCCGGGTGACTTCAAGTTCAATCGGGGCAATGCAAGGCTCAGCTTGAACCACAGCTCGGAGGACAACCGCTTTAAGATGAACGCCACGGGAGGCTATACCGTACAGGAGAACGACCTACCAGCCAACGACCTTACAAGGATTTCGAGGATACTCGCCCCCAATGCACCCGCATTGTATGATGCGGCAGGCAACCTGAATTGGGAAGACGGGACGTGGAGCAATCCGCTGGCGGACCTGAACGGCAAATACCTTGCAAAGACCCACAACCTGGTTGCCAATACGGTGCTTTCCTACGACCTTACCAAAAACCTGTCGGCCAGGACCAGCCTTGGCTATACCAACCTGCAGCACAGGGAGAGCAGGACGATCCCTTCGACCATCTACAATCCGAGTGAGGGAGTGGGTAGCGAATCTTCCGCACTGTTTGTGACGACGACCAACAGGAGCTCGTGGATTGCCGAACCTCAGCTGAACTGGAAGCAGGACTTTAATGACCACAGCCTTGACGTGCTGGCAGGGGCGACCTTCCAACAACAGACGAATACACAACTTGTGATGGAGGCGGCGGGCTTTTCGAGCAACAGCCTCATCAACAGCCTTTCGGCCGCCGCCATGGTGTTTGTGTCCAACAATATCGATACCGAATACAAGTACCAAGCCTTCTACGGCCGTGCGAACTATCAATACAAGGGGAAATACATCCTGAACCTTACGGGAAGGCGTGACGGTTCGAGCCGTTTCGGACCCGGCAAGCAGTTTGCCTATTTTGGTGCACTCGGTGCGGCATGGCTCTTTGGGAACGAGAACATATTCGAGGGGAGTGTGCTCAGTTTTGGAAAGCTGCGTGGCAGTTACGGAACAAGCGGCAACGACCAGATTGGTGATTATCAATTTTTGGATACCTATGCGGTGACGGGTGGCAACTACCAAGGCATCATAGGGCTGGAACCTACAAGGCTCTTCAATCCCGATTTCGGATGGGAGACGAACAAGAAATTGGAAGTTGCCTTGGAGGCGGGATTCCTTAAAGACCGACTGTTCTTCACTGCCGCATGGTACCGCAACCGCTCCTCTAACCAGCTGGTGGGGATACCCCTGCCGGGCAGTACGGGATTCACCTCGATGCAGGCCAACCTTGGTGCCACGGTGCAGAATACCGGACTTGAGTTTACGCTTAGGAGCGTCAACTTTCAGCGCAAGGACTTCAGTTGGAGTACCAACTTCAATATCTCCTTTGCCAAAAATGAACTGCTGTCGTTTCCCGATCTGGCTTCCTCGACCTACAGCAATCAATTTGTGATAGGTGAGCCCCTGAACATCAAGCTGGTGTACCATTACACTGGAATCGATCCTGAAACGGGTGTCTATCAGTTTGAGGATGTAAACGGTGACGGAGTGATCAGTGCGGCACAAGACCGGAAGACAGTAAAGGACCTTAATCCAGCGTATTTCGGAGGCATCCAGAACCAAGTCCAATACAAAAGGCTGACGCTTGACATCCTGTTCCAATTTGTAAAGCAGGAAGCCTACAACACCTCGTTTATGTTTACGCGTCCAGGGCAAATGTCCAACCAGCCTGCGGCCTTGTCCAACCACTGGAAAGAGGCAGGGGACATATCCGACTATCAGATGTTCACCAGCGGATCGAGCACCGATGCGGGAAGGGCTTATGGTTTTTACCAGAACAGCGACGCGGCGATATCCGATGCTTCCTACGTCAGGCTCAAGAACGTATCGCTGTCCTTCAGCCTGCCTGAGGAATGGCTGCCGAAGGTGCAGTGCAGGCTGTTCGTTCAAGGTCAGAACCTGTTGACCATTACGAAATATAAGGGGGCAGACCCCGAATTCAAGAATACCAACTTTGTGCCACCGCTAAGGGTGTGGAGCATGGGAGCACAGCTAACCTTTTAAAATGAGTACGATATGAAACGATATACCTATACATGCCCCACAGAAGGAAACAGCAGGGGGCGATTCTTCCGATTACTATTGTCTTTAACGGTGCTTTCCTTTCTGCTGCAGGGATGTGACGATTTTGTAGACGTGGCACTGCCGCCGACACAGCTGACCTCGGAAGCCATCTTTGAAGACCGGCAGACCGCCACGGCGGCGATGACCGAAATCTATTCCAAATTGCGTGCAAGCGGGATACTGGCAGGAACCGCCTCGGGGCTCTCGCTGAAATTGGGACTCTATGCGGACGAACTTGACTACTATGGTGCCGACGGCAACTCGACGGCGGATTTCTTCGGTAACAGTGTGCAGGCGGCGGACAGCGACATTGCGGCATTGTGGAACGCAAGTTACAAACAGATCTATGCCTGCAATGCGGTGATAGAAGGCGTGGAACGATCAACAGGGCTGCAACAGGCCGACAAGAGCCAATTGAAAGGAGAGGCCTTGTTTGTGAGGGGATTGGTGCATCTCTACCTCGTGAACCTGTACGGCGGCGTGCCGTATATCACCACAACCGATTACAGGGCGAACAGCACGGCGGCAAGGATGCTTCCGGCGGAAGTGTACGAACACATCTTTACCGACTTGGAAATGGCGGCTTCACTGCTTACGGCTGAGTACATTACAGGGGAGCGTGTACGTCCCAATGCATTTGCCGCCAAGGCACTTTTAGCAAGGGCATATCTCTATGGAGGAAGATGGGCGGAGGCCTCTAATATGGCTTCTGCAGTACTCAATGAAGCGGCACTGTATTCGCTTGGCAGCATTGAAGGGACTTTCCTTAGGGATGCCAACAGTACCATCTGGCAGTTGATGCCAGCAAGCGACGGACTCAATACGGATGAAGCGGGTACCTTTGTGTTTACCGAAGGACCTCCTTTCTTTGTGGCACTGGGCGACGGACTGATGGAGGCGTTTGAACCGGGCGACCTGCGCAAGGAAAATTGGACGAATGCGATTACCGACGGTACCACGACATGGTACCATGCCAACAAATACAAGGCGAATACTCCAACGGGGTCGTCTGTAGAATTTCCCATCGTGCTGCGGCTTGCGGAACAATACCTGATCCGTTCGGAGGCAAGGGCAAGGCAGGGCGAACTGACCGGAGCGAAGGAAGATCTTGATATTATCCGGAACCGTGCAGGCCTTGGCAACAGTACGGCCGTTACACAGGCCGCATTGCTTGATGCAGTATTGCAGGAACGCCGGGTGGAGCTGTTTACCGAATACGGGCACCGCTTTTTTGATCTCCGTAACGGTGGCCAGCTGGATGCGGCGCTGGGTACGAAATCGGGATGGCAAACCACCGACAGGCTGTTACCGCTTCCTGAAACGGAACTGCTTACCAATCCCAATCTCGGAACGCAAAATCCGGGCTACTAGATGGAATCTTTCCTTTTTTTTAAATACTGCCGTAGGGCAGTCCTGTTAATTTGTTTAGTTACCTGCCCTGTGATGGGGCAGGGTAAACTAAAACGGATGCTGCAACGGGAAGATTATGCACGCTGGCACGTGCTTACTTCGGAAGGATTTTCTGCAGACGGCAGATGGTGCAGCTATTCCGTACGGTATGAAAGTGGTTTGGATACCCTGTTTGTAAAACGAACGGACGGCAAGAAACTACATGCCTTTCCGAAAGGAAGGTTTGGAACATTTAATAGCAGTGGGCTGTTTGCGTGTGGTAACGATCGGATGCAGTTGACGGTTTTTGAATTGGAGACGGGGAAGGTCCGCACCATGGAAAACGTAGTCCATTACCAATGGGCTGCCGATGGGCAGTACCTGCTGATTTGCCAGAAGGAGGGTGCAGTAGAGCACATAGTGCTGCACGATGCAAAAGGAAGGGAACAGCTGAAGCTGGAAAATATTGAAGCTTATACGGTAAGCCCCTCGGGTGGACGGCTGGCTTACGTTGCGCATAAAGGAATTGACCTAACCGTCGGGTCTATTGATTTTGGAGGTGCCTTGAGCCCCAGAACAGTGTACGCATCCGCTTCGGTCACTTATGGGAAACCCGTATGGGATAAAGACAGCAACGCCTTTGTATTTGTAGAGGTGGGCAAATCTAATGCAGAAGCTGCTGGGAAGGTCCATCTGTATAAGGTGGACGAAACCAAGCTTTTGACATTGGACATTGCCGCTACCAACACCGTTCCCAAAGACATGCACCTTAGCCTCAATGCTGAACTGATTACCCTTACCCCGGATTTAAAGCGTGTCTTTTTTGGACTGAAGCACAATAGCGCTTCCAGATCGGTGCCTGATGCAGGGGCAGTGCAGTTATGGAATGCCGCCGACAAATGGATCTATCCGCTGAAGGTGGAATGCGACGGTTGGAATGTGGTGGACAAGGTAGGGGTTTGGAACACCGACACGGGGCTGTTCCAGATGATAACCGACAATGAAATGCCCCGCCTGACACTAAACAGTACGGGCACACATGCCGTAATCCACAATCCGCAGGCCTACGAACCGCAACAAAGATTCTACAGCAATGTGGATTATTATGTGGTGGATTTGGATTCGGGTAAGCGTGAGCTCCTGCTCAAGGATTTTACTGCAGGAGAGTACAGTGTTGTCTTTTCGCCCGACGGACGTTACATCACCTATTTCAAGGAAAGGAATTGGTGGCTGTATGACATAGCATTAGGGAAGCACATCAAGCTTACTCCTGGAAAAAAATATCCACTGGACGATGAAGAAAACGACATTCCGGATACGGCGTCACCTTACAGCAGGCCGATGTGGTCTGCCGACGGAAAGTATTTCCTTTATATGGACCGTTACGACATTTGGAAGGTGACGGCAGACGGAGCTATAACTGAACGGCTTACTAATGGGAGGGAGGAGCAGATTCGTTTTAGGTGGGTGCCACTGCATAAGGGTGAGCAGTACCAACTGCACTATGATGGCGGCACAGGAGCGGTATATGATTTAAGTACGACACTCTATTTGGTTGGAAACAACGAAGACAAAGGCCTAAACGGCTATTACAGTTGGCATGCAAAGAAAGGTGTGAAACCGATTGTTGAAGGTGCGAAGCTGACGGAGCAGTTGCGGACAACCGCAAATGGCGACTGTCTGTATGTGGAGCAACGGTACGATGCGGCACCGTCACTTTGGATCAAGAAAAAGAATGGAAAGGCACAAAAGCTTTTCCAAAGCAACTCCCAGCAGCAGTGGTTCCATTGGGGCAAATCGGAACTGATTTCCTATACCAATAAAATGGGAAGGAAATTGACAGGAGTTCTTTTTTATCCTGCAGACTATCAACGCGACAAGCAGTATCCGATGATTGTGGAGGTCTATCAGAAAAGGGGAAGTGAACTCCATAGGTATGTCAATCCATCCGTATACAGCAAGAATGGTTTCAACGCTACAAATTATACAAGCCGTGGCTACTTTGTGCTGTTGCCCGATATGCAGTACGAAATGGGGTATGTTGGCGCTTCTGCGGTGGACTGTACTTTGAGTGCGATCAAGGCTGTGCAGGAACGAGCATCCATCGATCGGAAACGAATTGGACTCAGCGGGCATTCTTATGGTGGTTATGAAGTAAATTTTATCATAACCCAGACGGATGTCTTTGCCGCAGCCGTTTCGGGTGCAGGTGCAGCAGACCTCCAAAGCAGGTACTTGGATTACAGTAGAAACTATAATCGTCCTGAAATGTGGCGCTATGAGTATGATGCTATGCGTATGGGAACTTCACTGTTTGAAAATAAGGAGGTCTATGACCGAAATTCGCCAGTGGTGCATGCTAAAAGTATCCAGACGCCATTGTTGCTTTGGACAGGAGCAGATGACACGCAGGTAAACCCACAGCAAAGCTTGGAATTTCATTTGGCACTCAGGAGGTTGAAAAAGAAAAACATACTGTTGGTCTATCCAGAAGAGGGTCATATTATTTATGGCAGGCGTAATCAATATGATCTAAACAATAAGATAGAGGAGTGGTTCGACCATTATCTGAAGGGAGTGGAAGCACCCGCATGGTCAACATCCGATACAACAAAAGGGTAAAATAACAAATGCAGTTCCATAGTAGAACTGCATTTGCATTTTAAAACGTTCGCCAAATTTACGGTTTGAACATTTTAATGGTACAGGCACCTGCTAGGGTTTTTCTGTAGATCACATAAGTTCCTTCCACACAATCATCACCTTCTATTCGTGAACATTGAATAGGAGAATTGTCGCAAGAGGCAGCAGAAGTCTGGTGTTTCCAACCAGTTTCAAGCAATAGCGCTCTCTTTTTATTCATAGCGTTCGAATTGAACGCCATTCCTACTGCCAATAGTAACAGGGCCACAGGAAATACTGTTTTAGAAAAAAGATTTTTCATAATAAAAAGTAATATTAATGATGACCTACTCTGTTCACAGGTTTTCGGTCTTCCCCTGATGCCTGGCCAGGCTATACTTTAGTTAATTGAATTACTATCCTTGAAAGGTTTTCGGTAATAGTCCGTGATCTTGCTGTTGAGGCGGTAGCTCACAATACTGTTGCCAATCATGGCATATAGCATATCTCCACGTACCATAAAGCTTCTTAACTTCTTTCCTCCGACATCATAGATATAGAAGCTTGAAATATAGCTTTTGCTATCAGTGTCATAAACATCAATGATGCTGCTTTCTTTCCACATCTGAGAATCCTCATAACGTCCGACCAATCCTGCATTGACGAAGAGGAGGTTTTTGTGAACAACGTTTCCCTTATTTACTATCAGTGGTGGCTTTGACATCTTGCGTTCGTGCCTTTCTTCGATGTCGGCCACTTCAATCTTGGCTTTGCTTATGGTATCTATTGTCTTTCCCCGTGTGATTACATTCAAATTACGGCCAGCCAGCGTATATTGATTGCGGTAGCGATAGAGGTAGGTCAATCGGTTGGTAAGGCTGTCGAACTGCAAGGTTCCATCTGAATCAAACCTGCCGTCTATCTGTCTTGTCAAAATAGCGTCAGCAAAATGGACTTTGCCGTTCTGAAGGTTTAAGGTGCCGATGGTAGCATCGAGATTGGCTTTGCTGGTCTTGAAGGCAATATTGACCGAATCGATAATTTCTGGGTGTGAAAACCATGTGCTGTCCTTCCATTTCAGTGTGGCTTTCCAATCGGTTAGCGTACCTCGAAAGACGCAAGGCGTGGTACCGTCTATAAAGAAGAAGTAAGGAGGTCTGACCCTTACGACTGCGGAATGGAAGGTCAGATTTTCAGGAACCAATTTTATTTTTGGCTGTGCTAAAACATTCAAGGCGGTATCGAGAACTGTGATTTGGAAAGGTGCACCATAATTTCCCAAATAAATCTTATCCTTTCCTATTCCGGCGATGTAGTTTGAGTTGTAGTCGAATACCAATTCGTTCCTTTTCTCTGCCAGGAAATGAAAGTTCCTTATAAAGCTGTTGTGGTTCTTGGAGAGGTCTTCTGACATATAGTTTAGTAAGGTTATAAATCCAGTACTTAAAATCGCGGTTGCAACAAGTAGAAGAACCGTCAACTTTAAGCGTCGTGGTTCTGAAGAGAGGAGCAGCCCTACGGCGGCCAAGAGTACAAAAGTGCTATTAAAGATAAGATGGTCGGTCCAGTTAAGTTCTTCCAAAATGCCACCGCATGAGCAAGGGATATAATTACTGAAATTCAGTATGATGTAAATGTAGGCGGTGAACATCACCATCAGACTATAACCAGAATATAGTGCTATGACCCGTAGCTTGGGAATGATCAGTGCAATGGCAATAATAATCTCTACAGCAGGAACCAGCCATGAAATAATGCCTACAAAAGCTCCAAGTAAGGGTGATTGTCCGAGCTGCGCCTGGAAGTTATCGTAGTCTAGGAGTTTACTGATTGCTGCATATACAAACAAAATCATATAGAGTAGGGCAATCGTATAAACAGCGTTTGATTTTATTTGTGGTGACAGTTTCATTTGGTGCTTTTTGTCTGTTATTGTATTGTAAAGTTCAGACATTAAGCGCGTTACAGACCCTTCCTTTCGGCAGTAAGATTTGGCGTAACGGTAATACTCCCCATTTATTAGGAGCTTGTCTTTGTTTTTTTGAAAGGCAATGGCGCTATTCCGTATTTTTTCTTGAATGCTTTTGAGAAGTGGGAGGGGCTGCCGTAGCCGCATTGTTCGGCAATCACTGCCAGTGGGAGGTCGGTTTCCAGGAGTAGCAGTTTTGCCTTTGCCAGGCGTTCCTGCGTATAGAACTGGTGGATGCCGGTATTGAAGTAGTGTTTGAAGCCTTCCTTTAGTGCAAAGGTATTGGTGCCGAGTGTCCTTGCGAGCTGTTGGATTGTGGGCAGTGGGCGGTCCAGGTGCTGGAGGATCAGGTCGTGGAGCTGCTGCATGCGAACGGCATCGTTTCGCGCACTGTTGTGCTGGAATGTGGTTGCTGTTTCTGGAGGAAGGTGTGACCAAGAAAAGAGAAGGGAGACCTGCAGCTGGTTGCTGTTGAGCAACTTGTAGACGGAGCAGAGTGCAGGTACCGGGTGGCGGTGGAGCGTCAGCAGGGTAAGGGCAGTTGCGGTATGGAAGCTGCTCCGTCCTTGTGCTACTGCCAAGACTCCTTCCCAATTGTTAGCGGAGGTTTCGGTGAGCAAGGCGCTGAAGGGCCTTTCTGCCAATAGGATTGTTGGATATCGCAGTAGGCTGGGAATGCTGATGCTGAAGCTCTTGATGGTGCCTTCGGGACCTACCAATAGTTGTGCCTGTGTGAGTACACTTTGCCCCAGGGTTTCGGTATTATCCTCCTTGCTTTTGGCATTTACGGAATCTATCAAAAGCGGAAGTAGTGCTAGCAGTGTCTCGTTATCCTGCTTTTGGGCATTTGGTACTGCCGTATAAAACGACCGTTCCGCTGTGCGTGCGTATAATTCGTCGAAGATGCGCAGCAGGGTCTCTTCGTTGTCGTTTTGTTGGTGCTGTCCGGGGGTTGCCTTCATAGGATTTGTATTGGTGCGCGTTGCAGGAGGTTTACCGCTGTTCCGTTTTTATGGTAGCAAATATCGGCGTGTGCAGGGGGTATTACTTGTCAGATGGGTAGCATGTTTTGCGCAATCGGTAGTTTGCAACAAGAAGCGGTGTGGCTCCTACATGAAGTCAAAGAGCTGCTGGATTTGGATGTCCAGTGCCTCTGCAATAAGTTTGAGGTTGTTTACGGAGGTGTTCACTTTTCCGCGTTCGATCCTGCTGATTACGGATACGTCGAAATCGCAGTCGATTGCCAACTGCGCTTGGGACATACCCTTGTCTTCCCGTATCTTTTTGAGATGCGCGCCAAAAGCAATGAGGAAGGATGATTTGTCAATCTTTTTAACCACATACAAAAATCACTCTTATCGTAAAAAAGTACATAGGAGTATACTCCTACAGGGGCTACTTTCTACATTTTAAAAGCGGTATTGGTTTTGAGAGGACCGATCAAAATTTAATTATGGCAGGGCGCTATTCTTTTGGAGGATTACCGTCGCTGTTAGATAGTCGGAGTTGGTTTTATAATCCCTGTTTTTGGAAAAGTTGAGGTGTTTGATGATGCCCAAAGAAGGACTGTTTTCGATTTTATTGATTACACTGAGCGATCCATTAAAAGAGCCTTTTAGGGTAAACTGGTAGCTGTTTGTTTGAAATTCGTTTACTGTAAAACTGTGAGGCTCTTTAAAATCTGTGATTTTAAGGTTATGGGAAGCGCAATAACCGCTCAATTTTTCGAGTAGGTCGTTTTGAAAAGAAGCCGAAGGATTTATGCTGTATTGCAGGAGCATTGCATCGAGCTGTTTCTCTTTCTGAAGCAGTTTGTTCACCATTTCGGGAGTGATGCTTTCCTGGTTTATGGTTTGGCTTTTAGCGGCGTGGTCACGGTAATAAAAGAGGGTCTTTGCAATAGCAAAACGATAGCCTATAAAAAGCATGAAGATAAAACCTACCAGAAGGAGTTTGTTTTTTTTATTTAATCCCATCTTCGTTTAATTTTATTTTAATAGAGAATACGGTTTCATTTGCATCATTCTTTCCAAAATGCAGAATGATTACCTTGTTGATGGATTTCAAATTTTCAATTGAATCCATCCAGTTGGTGAAAGCATAGTTGTCTAAAGTGGTGCCCGAAATAAGGATTGTATGCTCGTCGGTACTTATAGGTTCCTGTTCTTTTATTTTCTTTTGCAAAGGATTAAAGACCAATTCAGAAAGTAATATGGAATGTGGCACTCCCTTTGTGATTTCATTTACGATCAGTGCACTTTTTGATGAAGCAAAGTCAATGGTGTTTTTGAGTTTCTGCTCCTTGGAGCTGATGCGTTCCTTTACTTTTTTTATTGATTCGTTTGAAGATTTGTTCAAGAGCAGGTTCTGGGATGCTTCTTCTGCCTTTTTATAATAATGGTTGAAGGCAAAGAAGTTGATGAGCAACACCCCCAATATAACGCCAATAAAGATTTTAAGGCTTTTTGAGAAAAAGGTCTTTTGGTTGTAGTCATCCTTTAATTGTTCATTGAAAACTGTTACATTTCCAGTAGTGTCACCATCCTTCAGCAATAGGCTTAAAATTCCCGAAAAAGGCATTACATGGCTGCTTCCTACCGACAGTCCATTGAGTTCATGTGTTTTCTCTGTGTATTCCTTTCGGCCTTGAATCGTTTGTTCTCCCTCCTTAAATGAGATGATTTGCGTATTGGTATGGATGGTGCTTTCTTCAGAAAATTTCACTATCTCCGAAAGGGAGGCTATACCAAGGCTAATTCCTGCTATGGAAACACTTTGCTTGCTGTAGGTCATAAGCAATTGGTCCACATAACTTTTTCTGCTTATGGCAATTACCGACTTGGACTGCATCCGAAATATCTCATAGTAGAATTCTGTCCATGCGATATTGGGGAATGCTCGGTGCAGTATCTTTTCGTCATTCGGTTCTGTACCCAGCACCTCTTTCTGTATGACCTGATTGGTATTGATGACCAAGAAGAAAGGAAGGCTTTTGTCCCATTTTTCTGCAAGGATATCCTGAGGCACTTTGTCCTTCTTTACTATGGATAGTCCTTCCTTGGTTTTTTCTATTCGCAATAAGGCTGTAAGCTCTTCATTTTCCAATGAATAGTGCTCAATACCAATGTATTGCTTTCCTATTAAAAGAGCTGTCAGTTTTGAAGCGATCATTAGTAGATGACGGTTGGCTTGATGATGACGGTTAGTTTTTTTCTTGAGTCCTCCCTCTTTCTTGAGCTGAAGAACCATTTGATGATTGGGATTCTTGAAAGCAGAGGTACACCGGAGCCCGAATCATTTTTTACCTTTTCTTCGAGTCCGCCCAGCACAATCAAGTCCTGGTCTTTTACACGGATGATTGAGGTAAATTCCCTTGAGTTGATTCCAGGGGGTGCATCCTTGTCTACTTTCTGTCCATTAAAGCTAGACTGTATCACCTTTATGTCCATTGTAATTTGCCCGTCTCCGGATACCAATGGCATAATGGTCACCGACAATTCTGCGTCAATAGGCTGGTAGTTTTTTATTTCCGATGCTTGCGGTATCTGCGAGCCGTAGAAATTCTGATTTGTCACCACATAGTAGGTGGTTTCGCCAATGGATAAATAAGCCTTGTGTCCATTTAAAGTAGAGAGTCTAGGAGACGATCTGACTTTTAGATTGCCGTTTGCCTCCATCGCTTTTATGTTTAGGTAAAAGTCGGGCACTACATTGCCGATGTTGAGAGAGCCAAAGCCGTCAAAGCGGTTGATGATCTTGTTGATGGTCTGGGCTCCATAGGTCATGTCTAAATTTGGATAGACTGAACCTTTTGTAGTTACGGGTTTGTCGCCGATTCCAGCACTTATTCCTGTTTCCACAATGGCATTTCTATTGACTTCCAGCAACATGACTTCAATCAAAATAACCGGGACAGCCTTGTCGATGTATTTGATAAATGATTCGAATCGTTCGATGTTTGCAGCGGGCCCATTGACGATAAAGCTGTTGAGTTCCTTGTCTACTTTTATGTCCAGGTCTTTCTTGATTTCATCAGGAATGATTGTCAGTATGGATTGGGAAGCATTGTTTTCTGAAACTGCATTTTGAGTTGTGATGCTTGAAGAATTTCTGTTATCATTGTAACTACTGCCAATTGCCCCGTTATAGCTGGTAAAGTTGTTACCGTTATTTAATCTTCCTGCACTTCTTCCTTCCCTAGAGGGATCGCTGAGCAGCTCTATTGAGCGGTGCATCAATGGTATGGATTTTATGTTTCGTATTACGAGCTGGCTTTTGGTTCCAAAATAATAAATGGATCCGTTTTTCCTAAACGTATAGGAATCTCCGCTGCTTGGCTGAGCCATCACTTCAGGATTGTTAAATTGCCCCTGTTGCGGATTGTTATTTACTGTGGCCGTACTTATCTTCGTTTCGAATAACTTCACAAGCAGTTCATCAAAAGTTATCTGCTTTGCCCTTACTGTAGCATTTCCTGTACTTTCAAGGGGACTGGCAATAAAGATGTCAATCCCAAGTTCTGTTCCGATGTCATAGATGATGCTTGAGATGGGCGTATTTTCGAAATCTACCTCCAGAACCTTTTTCTCTGCATCGAGGACGTTGAAAAAGAAATTGGATTTTCTGGAACGTTGTGGCTTGTTGGGACGTGCAGTGGTATTTTTTTCACCGCTGTTTTCAAAATAGGCGCCCTCCAATTGATCAAACAGGTAGAAGTTATCCCTGGATTTTGTTACCGTAAGATTGTTGGCATATGCCAATTTGTTCAATGCGGCGTCGAAGGGCATGTTCTTAATGTACACGGTCAGCAACTGGTTTTCCATTCCCGGCGCAAAAACTAGGTTCTTGCCGCTTTCGTCCATGATCTTTTTGAAGGCATCGTAGAGCTTATCGTTTTTTAAATTAAGCGTGATGAGGTCTTCATTTGTGGAATAGGCCACATCGATTGTTTTTTCGATAGGCATTTCTTCAGGCTTCCTATAGGGCTTTATGGAAAGGATATTTCCAGTGAAATCAATGCTCAGGCTATGTTCCTTGCAGAGGAATACCAATAGATCGGCTACGGTTACATCGGTAAAATTATTCACTATATTGATTTGTGACAGGGTTGGCTCGACGCTGATGTTGACCTTGTGCACTTCTGAAACAGCCAGCAGGAAGCTGGAGAGGGATGCTTCCCTGATGTTTATGTTTATCTTTTCGGATAGGCCTGGCGCGTCTGCGCTTATCGCTTCTATATTGTTTTTAATCTGCTGTATTCTGGCTTCTTGTGATTGGCACCATTGGAAAGCCAAGAACAGGAGTATCGTAATTGTTTTTTTCATCGCGTTTTCGGAATTGGTTGGTAAATATAGCCGTTATTACATTAGTAGGGAAAAAACTTCATCAATTGAAGTAGTTCCATTTTGGATGAGCGCCGTTGCATTTTTTTTCAATGTAAATATTTGCTTTTCTTCGATGTAGTTTTCTATGCTCAGCTGATTGTTTTTTATCAGAGTTGCAAGTTCTTTGTCGATGGGCAGTATTTCATAGATTGCTTTCCTGCCTGCGTAACCGGTATGGTAGCAATCTTCGCAGCCGACGGCTTCGAAATGCAGAAGCAAATCGGCTGGGATGCTAAATCCAGATGGGAATGACTCTTTGCTTATGGGTTTTTCTCTCTTGCAAGTTTTGCATAGTTTTCGCACGAGCCGTTGTGCGATGCTTACATTCAACGTGCTTGCTATTAAAAAAGAAGGAATGCCCATATCAATAAGTCTGGAAATTGTGGCCCATGCAGAGTTTGTATGAATGGTAGATAAAACTAGATGTCCTGTCAATGCTGCCCTTATGGCCATATTGGCTGTATTGACATCACGGATTTCCCCCACCATGATTATGTCAGGGTCTTGGCGCAGGAATGTTCGCAATGTTGCTGCAAAGTCAAGTCCGATGTTTTCCTTCAACTGTACTTGATTAATACCTTCAAGAGTATATTCGATTGGATCCTCCACGGTGAGGATGTTTGTTGTGGAAAGATTTAATCTTTTTAGTGTTGCATACAGTGTAGTGGTCTTTCCAGATCCTGTCGGTCCGGAAATTAGGACGATTCCGTTTGGTTTCTTAATACCTTCCAGATACGTTTTAAGTTCCTTTTCGGTGAACCCAAGTGCATCCAGTTCTATGTGGCTTGTATCCTTGCTTAATATACGCAGTACGATCTTTTCTCCGTGCAGTGTCGGCAAAACGGAGACACGGATGTCGAAATCACCGTATTCTGTAACAACTGTAATACGTCCGTCCTGAGGAAGCCTTTTTTCGGATATGTCGAGCTGTGCCCTGATTTTGATTTTGTTTACAATGATGGGATATTCTTCGGTATTGATGTGGAATTGCTCCTTTAGTTTTCCATCGAGGCGAAAACGTACTCTTGCATTGTTTTCATAAGGCTCAAAGTGAATGTCACTGCTTCCAATCTCCTTTGCATTTATGAGGATTTTTTCAAGGAAATCGGAAGAATAGTTGATGTTGGATACCGTTTGCGAAGTGGATTTCCTGTAGTTGGTCGAAAGTAACCGATTGATGTTTTCAGTGCTTTCTTTTTCTAGGACTAGAGGGAATCCCAAAAGGATGTTTAACTCAGATTGTAGGGCCTCCAAGGAATTACTATCTGTTTTCAATATGATATCCAAGCCCTCCTTCTTTACGGGAATGGCCCTGTATAGGTAGGCTTGTTCTGCCTTCACAAGTTGCTGTAGTTCGATTGGGATGTTAAAGGTGTTCATTTAGCTGGTGTATAATAACGGATAATTGAAGATCAGGTCGATGAGGTACACTGTTCCAAAAAAAAGTGACATGTATCCTGCCAATGGGACCGTCCTGTCAGATTGTTTGTTTTGCAACGCCATATGCAACATCAGTGAAAAGAATAGCGAAAAGATAAAGAGGACTAGAAATGACGTAATTGAAAAGGCGAATGCTATAGAGCCAAAAAAGAGAATGTCTCCAAAACCAAGCACTTCCTTTAGGAATGGTCTTCTAAGCTTCCATCTTGCGTAGAGGAAGCATACCAATACGATCAATAGCGTGAAGATAAGATTAAAGACTGTATTTACTATCGCACTGATGCTTCCAATTTTTAATAGTTGTATGCTAAAGCAAAGCAATCCTATCAAGGGAAACAAAAACCAACTGACCCTGCGGTCCTTATAATCTTGACGTAACACTATCAGGAAAAGCGCGATTACGGTAAGCTGTAGTACGATCATTAATCAGCAGTGATTTGTTTGGGATTGCCATTCTGATCGATTTCCCATACGTTGAAAACGCCATCACCATTGAAATCCGTCACTGCTGTTGCCCGAATCTTGAATTCGTTATTGGAAGATTGTATAATTTCATAGGTATAGTTGGCACTTCCATTTTCCGCTACGGTCTTCGGTATTTCAAAGTCCAGTTCGTTGAAGTCGGTGCTGTATTTGGAATACATGAAGTAGTGCTGCTTTTCCGCATTGTAGATTGCCTTAAGTTGTATCTGTGCTTCCACGCTTTTTGCCTTGGCAATTAGCGGCATTAAATTTGGCAAAGCTATTAGTAACAATATACCTATGATGGCAAGGACAATCAACATTTCTTGTAGGTTAAAAGATGGTAGTCTTTTCGATGCTATCTTATTCATGATTAGGTAATTTCAGACAAATATAATAATTAATATTATAAAAAAAAATTAACAATTTTTTTTGTTAAATAAAAATAAATGTTTAGTATTGTTAAAAATTATTAGTAAGAAAAAAATGAGAAAAGTTCCTTTGTTTTTAGCTGTTTTTGCTGTTGTTGTTAGTGGCGTTGCATTATATTTTGCGCATTCGGGTTCTGAATTGGTATATGTAGATGTAAACAAGCTTATTGAAGGATACAGTAGAACTAAGGTTGCCAAGGCAGATTTTGAAAAGAAAGCGACTCTGCTAAAGGGCAACATTGATTCGCTATTGGGCAATTGGCAAAAAGAGTTGCAAGCGTATGAAAAGGAAAGGGGGAGCCTTTCAGCAAACGAGCTAAAGCTGAAGCAGGAATTGCTTTCCCACAAGCAGGAACAGATCAATGGTTATCAGGAAGCCATCCAGAAACAGATCCAGGAAGAGGACAAGAAGATTACCCAGACGGTGATCAATGACATCAATGATTATGTGAAGGAATATGGTAAAGACAATGGTTACAAAATTATTTTTGGCGCAAGTGGTGGCGGTAACATCATGTATGCGGATGAATCGTCTGATCTGACAACAGCAATATTAAAAGGGCTCAATGCGGAATATGATAAAAAATAAACTATTCCTTGTAGTGTTTTTGGCGTTACTGTGCTCTTGCCAGAATTCATTTGAAACAGTGGAAGAAATGACCGCCTATCTTGAAGAGGAAGATAATGGCTACAGGTATTCCAAGATGGTTAATGGAGTGGATTATGTGTTGCAATATAAGCCTACAGATTTGATGGTGCTGCAGGAAGTGGGAGATACTCTTGCTGAAGATAAGATTGAAAAGTTGAGGCAGAAGTATGGACGGTATTTGTACTTTACTCTTTCCATGTCAAAAAACAATAAGGAATTGTTAAGCGGTGTTGTACATGACAAGCAAAGATTCGGTTCTATGGTCCAAGATTTGGCTTTTGAGATGGACCAAAAGATTCATCTGGTCAGTTCCCAAAAAGACACCTTGTCAATGGTTGATTTTGTGTACCCGCGTATGTATGGTATGACGAATTCGACCACCATAATGGTTGTCTATCCAAGGGATGAAAAGCATTTAGGCGAACAATATTTAAATTTTTCGATACAAGATTTAGGACTAAACACCGGAGAAGTAAAATTCAAAGTTGCTACACAATCTTTAAGAAACCAACCGACATTAAGATTTTAAGATAAACCTATGCAAAATCCAAAGCCCTTTCAAAGAAGAATAGCTATTGTTTTACTAGCCATATTTTTACCATCATTGTTGCCTATTAATTTGATGTATGCATCTAATAATGGCCCTAAAGCGCCAGAGGCTGCTTCTTTTGAGCCTGTTGATGCGACAGATATGGTAAATTTAATTACGGGCCAATATAGTTATGTTTTACCACTACTTAATATACCATCGCCCGAAGGAGGTTATCCATTAGCTTTATCTTATCATGCAGGTATTGCTTTAGATCAGCAAGCTTCTTGGACAGGTTTAGGGTGGAATTTAAACCCAGGAGCAATTGATAGAGGCATAAATGGTTATCCTGATGATTATAAAGCTGAGTATGTTAATGAATATTTCTATGATAATGGAGGAGTGGAATGGGCCAAATATCTTTCAGTAGGTTATTCAGTAGGTATGGCTTCTGTAGGAGTAGGATTTAATTGGGGGAGTAATCAGGCTTTAGGAGGACAAGTAAACTTAGGCTTAGGTTTTGATGTTGGAGGAGGAAGTAGTGTTGGTGCAAATGCGTCTATTGGTACTTCAGGGAGTTCTGTTGGTTTGGGAGCAACCTTTCAAGGTGGTTTAAGCATTGGAGCGAATATTAGCAAAGGAGGTGTTGGATTTAATGCAGGTTTTAATAGCAATGGAGCAGGTATTAATATAAGTCTTCAAAATGATGATTTGGAATTGATAATAAACTCTGGGAATTCAACAGGCTTTTCAATTTCTTCTTCAACTTCAGCAGGTACAGGTATTAAAGCAGGAGGTATTGGTGTTTCATATTCTAAATTTAGCAGTAACGCCTCGGTTAATGATTATGGAAGTGAAATAACTAGTTCAAATACCGGTTTGTACGTGCCTACTCCCATTGGGGTTTTTAGTTTTTCATATGGCAAACAAAGGATACGTTATCAAATGGGAAAAAATAAAGGAGGAGTAATTAACGGCCCCATTCATTTTAATTATTATGCGAATGCAGGTACAACTTTACAAGGTTGGCAAGATGCTGATCATCAATATCCAAAAAATTATTATTCAATGGATATATACGAGGTTCCATTAGAAGGTAATGATTTGGGAGTAGAAACGGACTACGAAATGAATAATCCTGCTTTTCCAGCATACGACACTTATAATGTACAGGGTCAAGGAATTTCAGGGAAGATGATGCCGATTTTATTTGAAAATGCACTTTTATATGGGACTGCTGATAGAGGATTTAATGATAAGGGCTATAAAGTAAGAAATAGTAATAATGCTTATGGTCATAATGTTGCTCCTTTAGCCAAGTTTGACAGCAAGCCATTTTTTTATTTTAATCATGAAATTAGCAATTATTTAGATTCTAGTGTAAATAATGCAAATTTTAATTCGAATAACAATAATCTGAATATGTTCTCGTACTATCAAAATGGTGTCGAGGAAAATGCAAAACCAAGAAGAAAAAGAGCTTCATATATTGAATATTTCTCGAATAGGGAGATCATGAATGATAATGAGAATATAAAAAGCAAAGGTTTTGTAGATACTAATTCGTCGGGATTTGATAGAAGTGTAGCTGTTAGAGATGGTATAGGTGCATTTAAAATAACAGCTATTGATGGTAAAACTTATCATTATTCACTACCGGTGTATAATCATGAAATTGTTACAAGAAGTTTTGGAATAAATAATAAGCCAGAACAAGATTCACATTTTGAGAAGTTTCAATTGCAGTCCTATGCAACCCATTGGTTATTGACTGCCATAACAGGACCTGACTTTATTGATAATGGAGATGGTATTGTTGGTGAGAATGATCTTGGTTATTGGGTCTCTTTTGATTATGGTCTATGGTCCGATTGCTTTGTATGGAAGGCTCCCTTTAAAAAGGATTATATAATTGATGACGAAAATCCTGAGATAAAGACTTGGATTAGGGGTAGAAAGCAAATTTATTATTTAGATAAAGTCAAAACAAGAACACATACTGCAATATTTGTTAAAAGTGAAAGGAATGATTCCAAAGGACAAGATTGGTCATTTTCTTCTACGCGACACGCAGAATATATCCCAGGATTTTCCTATACTAATCCTTATGAATTTAAATTCCATATTCCATCTCAGAAGCAACTAAAATTAGATAAAATAATATTACTGAAAAACAATTTTGATAATTCTAATAAGTCTTTTGGGAATGATAGCTCAAGTTCAGCTTATATTGATTATGGTGGTATAATGCTAACTTACACAAGTGATCGAGATGGTCACACTAAAGTACCTTATTATTCTCCTTATAATGCTTTTGACAATATAATTGATTCAAGCGATAATTTAGATAATACAATTAATAATTCAGTTAAGATAATTAATTTTAATTATGATTATTCATTAGTAAGAGGTGATAATAGGCTGACTCTAAAAAATGTTGAGTTTAATGGAAAATCAGAAAGTAAAGTGTTACCTCCGTATAAGTTTGATTACTACAGTTCTGATATTAATTTCAACATAGATAATCAGGATAGTTGGGGATTTTTAGCGAGTGATCCTAAAGCTTACAGTTTGAGACAAATTACTACACCAGAGGGGGCAAGAATTAAAATAGATTATGAAAAAAATAAAGTAAAAAGTGTAGTCGATAATAAATTAGTATTTACAAACAAAAATCTAACTAATTTTACCTCAACACTTCCTGTATATGCCAATAGTAATGATTTTAGTAATAAGAAAGTTATCATAGATGTTGGTAATACGGACAATTATCCAATATACTTAAATCAAATTGTAAAGATTGATTATTTAAATGAACGTATTGATAACAATCAACCAGCATCAATTCATAAGAAGTTTTTTTATAACGGCACAGGTTATATATCTAATGTAATAAGTACAAATAAATTTGAAGTTACTTTTTATAATGATGTAAACTTCTCGATTGTAAACACGTATCCTAGTTATGTCGACTCGCAAGTAATCGAAAATAAGATTAATGTAAACGTGGATCTCGGAGGTTTAATTTATGATGCAGGAATTAGGGTGTCAGCTATAGAGGTCAGAAATGTTAATCAAAACTTTAAAACTTCTTATAAATACGGAAGTAATGAAGACGGAATAGGGTATGTTAGTTATGTGCCCTATGCTCAAAACTTAACAAAAGAGCTACCATACAGCTCTGAACTTCCAGCACCCCGAGCAATGTATGAATTTGTTAATGTTTATTCTAAAAATTCGCTTAATTCGACTCTTGATAGAATAATGTATAGATTTAATATTTTAAAAGATAAATCTGAAGACCAGATTAAATTTGGTGATTTTTTTGAAATTATTAAAACTAATACCCAAATTTTGAACTATGCGAATTGTCAATGTTCATCTATGGCGAATGGATATAAAAATGTAAACGTTGGTAATTACATTATTAAGGATAATTTGTCAAGTTTAGGACAATTGTTAGAAATTACAAAGTTTAATTCTGAAAATCATATTATTTCGAAAATTAGTAACAATTATTATGGAATAAATCAGATTCCAGATAACATCGGAATTTTCCAAGAATCATACCAGCAATATAAAGAGATTCAATACACTGATTATGCTTCGGCAGAGAAGTGGCTTATAAATTCTTCAACAAGAATTACTTATCCAAGTATATTAAAATCATCGTCTAATCAAAGTAATAGCTATACGTATACCACTCATTACAATGATTATGATTTAGTTTCAGGTATTTCAAAAGAGCAAGTTCATACAACCAGCGATGGTAGAACATTCAAAACCAAACAAGTCCCTGCTTATACAAAGTATCCTCAAATGGGAAGCAAGGTTGATAATATTAACAATCGGAATATGCTATCACAGACTGCCACGACTTATTCCTATATACAAGATGCGGGCAGTTGGAAAGTAACTGGAGTAGGAATAACTACTTGGAGTAATATATGGAGCTATCAAAATATTGTTGGAGATGTTTCTTCCCCAACAGCCGATAAGGAAAAAATTTGGAGACAGCACAAATCGTATGTATGGAATGGTGTCAAAGATGCCAATGGAATCTTCTCAGGGTATAACGATACCAATGAGGATGGTTTTGTTTGGGGTGTCGGGCAACCGCAGACAAATTCGAAATGGAAGCAGACTTCTGAAATCACATTGTATGATCATTATTCCATGCCTTTAGAAGTTAAAGATATCAACAATAACAAAAGCGCAACCAAAATGGATGCCTTAAATGAAAAGGTTGAGGCAAGCGGTAATGCGGCTTACAACGAAATGTATTATTCCGGTGCTGAAATTTTTACTGATTGGGGCTATTGGGTTGGCCAAGAAGTCCGTAATTCAAGCGGCACAAGGACTACTGCAAAAGTACACACTGGTAAATACTCAATAGCCACGACCAGTGCATCCCAATTTGGTGTATTAATGCGGAATGGACATCGTAAAGGGAAGTATAAGATATCGGTTTGGGTGCATAAGGACAATCATCTCAAGGCAAGGCTTCGATGGTTTAACAATGATGCTGGTAATACTTTTCCTTTTAATGGAGAAAAAGTATTTGCTGGAGATTGGGTGTTGCTGAATCACTACACCGATCTTTCTTTTATGGACAATGCGGTTGCCTTCTGGTATGTAAATTCAGTGGATACTACTACGGTCTATTTTGATGACCTGATGATCCGTCCAATAGCTTCTTCTATCAATGGCTATGTGTATAATGAGTACGACGAGTTGACCCACATCATCGGCAACAATGGTTTGGCAACGCGCTTTGAATATGATGCGGCAGGCAGATTGGTCAAAACTTATGTTGAAGTGGCGGATGACCCGGCAAATGGTGTAATAGGCGGATTTAAATTGGCAAAGGAAAATAAGATTAACTATAAGAATTTGTAGTAAATAGTTGGATAATTAAAAATAAATATTAATTTTGAAAGCATAAGGAGAAGTATCTTAATTTTGATAAAGAGGGTATGCGTTGCGTGTATGCTATGGTTGTTTTTCTCGGCCCTTCTCCTTTTCTTTCCTGAATACTGACTTCTATGGGCAACCTCGATAGGAAAGATTTTCTAAAACTTACAGCATGGTCTTTTATGGCAACAATGTTGCCGGTTGGCAGAATAACGGCGATAGCTGCTGTTTTTGATACGACCACCAATATTATCCCTGCCAATGATGATTATATAAAAGCCCTTGCGCTTGCCAAGACGGCCAAGGATGCCTTTTATAAAAAGGATTTCGCAAGAGCAGAAACATTGTACCTCGACTGTATCAAACTTGCGCCAAGAGCTATCCGTTTCTATGACAATCTGGACAATGTATATGGCGCTCAGGGAGAAGTTTTGGCAAGTGTAGAACTTTATAGGAAAGGACTGCTTGCTAACCCGACCATCGTCTCGTTTTATGACAGGGCCGCCCGATCTTTGTTGAGGTTGGAAACTGGCAGGAAGCTTCTGGCAAGAAATTACCAGCAGAAGATAAGTTCCGCGTCTCTCCTTAAGGATGCCGAATCCCTGTATCTCAAAGCTCTTGAAATAGATGCAAAAAAAGCCTATTTGAGAATTGGATTGGACAAGATCAGTGAAAAGATGAAAAATTCCAGTATGCAAAAGGATGTCTCCCAGAAAAAGGAGCAAAAAGCTAGAAAAAAACAGCGGAAGACACTTTTAAAAAGCCATTTTGATAACAAGACTAATCGAGACATAGAAATACTGATTGAAAAGACCGCTTCCAAAAAAAGAACGAAACTCTATGTTGCGAAAGAAGTGCAACAACAGGAGCGACACATATTGCAACAACAAAAGAAATACTACAGGTTGCTGTTGTCTAGGAAATTGATGGACAATGAAACCATCCACTATGCGGAAAGACTTTTTGAACTCGATAATGGCGATACCCGCTCCTTAAGGATTTTAAAGAAGGAATACTATAAGAGTGGAAAATTCCGCGAGCTTATCCAAGCCAGGGAACAATTTGCCGCAAAGAAGCAATCGCTCTTTTCCTTCTTAGGTGTAATGGATGCAATAGAGCAGGCTTATAAAAAGGGGCAGGTAGGCGCCGACTATCTGGATCGAGCCCATTCAATAGGGAAGGAATTGATGACGAACTGGATGTTGATTCCCAGGACAGAAGTCGATGTTGTGGATAAGCTTGCAAAAGTGATGGTGCTTCAATCCAACTATACCGAGGCAAAAGCAATAACCAAGGCAAGTCTGTTGCGATTCCATACTACTTCCCCAGCTGTTACCAATAAGATGATGTACCGCTATGCAAAGATTTTTTTTGAAGAACGTCAGTACGAACAGGCTAAAAAGATTCTGCTTATTGCCTTACAAGAACAAGAGCGAACAGAAGATGACCTTCAATTTTTGCAAACTATTGCAAACGGCAAGGAACAAGAGACCCTTGCTGATAAGACCATTCTTCTCTATTTATTGCACAGTACGTATAGTGCCTTGAATGAAAAAGAACAAGCTTATGCTGTTCTAGAAAAACTCAGAATAGAAGATCCAAAAGACAGGTTTGTATTAACAAGAAAATAAGAGATTATGGCTGGTAAATTCAAATTGCTTGTAGTGCTATTATTTGTGTTTTTGAAGTCAAACGCCCAATGTGATGATTACGGAAGTATCGTCATATCGGAAATATACTTCGATACCCATTATACGGAGGATATCACTTCCAAATACCATTCCTTTGGGGAGTATATCGAATTGTACAATTCATCCAACGAGCCTATTGATTTGACAGACTGGGTCATCAAGGACAACCATACGCAATTTAAGTTTACGGTAAATACTTTTAATCCAGATGTCATAATCAAACCCGGAGGTTATAAAATCATCACCTATAACGGATTTTATGCGAATCCGGCCTATCCTTCAGCGGGTAATCCAAGTGTAATTGGCGGGAGAAACAAGTTCAAGGAGTTGTTTCCACAAGCCATTGGGCATGATGAGGACATCATCTTGCAAAACACCATGGTATTGTTTAATTATACCGATAAAGTTTCGTTATACAATTCAAGAGGCAGGCTTGTTGATGAGGTCTCCTATATGAATAATCCTTATTTTAATCCGACTCCCACGGCTTTGGAGTATATGGGTATAACAGACTATACGTATGTAGTTACCCCTTGGATTGGAAACGATGACGGAGGTGTGTTCAATGGACAGATGGGAATGGCGCCTACTTATAATCCCATTACAAGACAGCCAATTCTGGATGCACAGGGTCATGCTGTATTGGCAATGAACAATTCCTACATACAGGCCATCTATAGGTCTCAACCGGCAAATTATTATACGAATGGAGGAAAGGCCTTTCAGAATGCGGTCACCACTCCGTTTTCATTACCTTTTCCCATCCCGTTGAAAGAACCTGATCCACGGTTGTTTTTGGCCTCCCCATCAGACGAGAATTTGACAGAAGAGATGCATTATGATATAAAGTCAGGATCCTTAGTTGGGCATTCCGTAAGTTATTTTGATGAGTTGGGAAAGCCTACGGTTTCCCTGAACAAAGATTTTGAAACCGGCTTCACCTGGGGGTCGGAAACAACCTATGATGCTTTTGGCAGGCAGTCCAGCACTTCCTTTCCAGCTGTGACTTGTTTTGGGATGGAGAAGGTAAATTTTATGACTGAACAGAGTGCGCATTATGATTTTCTACTCACATACTATAGCAATAATAACAATTATGAGCCCTACCAAGCGACTGCAACACATCCTTATTCCACAATAAATTATGACAAGCTCAACCCTGGGAATGTCATTAATGCGGTGGGGGGCAATATGGTCAACGGTCAATGGAAAACGGACTACACGTTTACAGTTCCAGCCGCACAAGAGATGTATTATGTGTATGGCTACGGCTATTATGACGGTCCAGTTGTGGCTGGAAAGGAAGAAATTATTACCAAATTTTTCAAGACCGTAACTGTTGATGCCAATGGCGAGGAAAATGTCGTATTCAGTGACGGGGAAGGAAAAGTCTTGGCTACGGCGAGGACGGGAGGCACTACGTATCCTGTACATTCTCTTATAGGTTCCCAGGGATATATCGACGTGCACATACCAAAAGGGATAACAGCAGCGCAGATAACCTTGATTGGAGGCGGAGCCCTGTATGATGTTTATGACCTGAAAACAGGGTTAGCCGTTCCTACTACTAGCCTCATAGGAGGAAATGCCTATAGGGTGCAAGCAAAGATTACTCCTCTCACTGATCCTAAGGTGTATGTTACGAATGCAACTAATGGGGTTCTTTCTTACGATACCGGAGCAAGGGGCATATCCTACAGGGTTAACTACTATGACTATTCTGTTAATATTTATGATAAAGTAGGGCAACTCGTCAAGTATGTACAACCCAATGGCTATCAAGCCAATACTTCCATCAAGGCCACTCCCGCACATATGGCTGCAGGAGCAACAAGTTTTGCACAAACCTACAAGTATAATGCCCTAGGACAGGTTGTTGAATCCACCAGTCCTGATGAAGGAACCAGTAAATTTGTCTACCGCAACGATGGACAGATCCGTTATTCACAAAGTGCGTTCCAGAACAATACGAGGGTTTCGTATACAGATTATGATGCCTATGGAAGGCCTATAGAAAGTGGCGTTCTTCAGAATACATGGGCTAATGCAACGGCTGACCCTGATGGTGTCCTTTTGGCTGGTACAAGGACAGAACAGGTATTCAGCATATACGATTATGCGGATAACTTCACGATGACTCCCTTGGTCTCAATTCCGGCTAGTCAGAGCCTTGCCACGCTGTTGGGAGCAAATATTCAGTATTACAAGCAGAACAATTTGGCAGGCAATGTAGCAATGTCGTTCAAAAAGGATGGCACTGCATTTCCTGCCATTACCTGGTACAGCTATGACATCTATGGAAGGGTAGAATGGATGGTGCAATATCATCAGGACGTAGGGGCCAAGACTATAAATTATGAATACGATTATAAAGGGAATGTAACCAAGGTGCTGTATCAAAAAAACCAATCACAGGAATTATTTGCCCATCGGTATACCTATGACCTCAACAATGTGTTGAAGAAAGTGGAAACTTCGGTTAACAATACCGCTTTTACCACTCATGCGGATTATTCCTATTACATCTCAGGAGAGCTGAAGAGGGTCAACACGGCACAAGGAGTCCAGGGTACCGATTATGTCTATACGCTAGGAGGGATGCTGAAGAGTATTAATCACCCTAGCCTGGAACAGTCCAAGGATCCTGGAGGCGATGCAAATGATTTATTTGGGATGACCCTGGATTATTATGCGGGGGATTATACGCGCGCCGGAACCAATGTTACCTCCTATGCAACGGTAAGTGGCTACAATAAGGATCAATACAACGGAAACATAAAGGCCGTTAGATGGGCGAACAAGCAAATTGACCTTGAGTTGGGAGGCATTAAACAGAAGGCCTACCTCTACAACTACAACCGCAACAATTGGCTGTCGGATGCAAATTTCGGTGATGTCAATGGATCCCTTATAGCCCCTTCTCCCAGATATGGCGAAGGAGGCATTGGCTATGATCCCAATGGAAATATCCAAAGCTTGAGCAGAACCAATCATCAGGGCACCCTGGTGGACCGACTGAGCTATAACTATATGGGGAGTAATAGGCTAAATTACATAACAGAAAATGCTGCCGTTACTGCGGATCTTACAGATATAGAAAACCAATCGCTTGATAATTATCGATATGATGCAATAGGGCGCCTTAGAGACAATATCCTGGAAGGCCTAAAGTATGAGTATAATACACAAAATCTGGTTACGGCAGTCCTCAACAGCGCAGGCAAGCCCTTGGTTGCATTTGATTACAATGAAAGGGGCCAGCGTATTAGGAAAAGAACTTTCAATACTACAGATTTCCAACTTCAGAGCACTGATTATTATGTGTTGGATGTTTCGGGCAATGTGATGTCGATCTATACCAAGCCGTATAATGATGCCTTGAAGCAGAAAGAACTGCCTATTTATGGACTGAAGAGACTGGGTGTTTTCTTTAAAGCTGATGGTGCCAGTAATTATGAAATTACGGATCATCTGGGGAATGTACGGGCCGTTATCAGAAAGACAGGTTCTAATTTGAGCATGCCCTCCTTTGCCGACTATTATCCTTTTGGAGAAAAACTTCCTGTTCGAAATCTTTTCGGGAATTATCGCTACGCCTTCCAAGGGCAGGAATTGGATACCGAGACAGGAATGGAAGCTTTTCAATTGCGGCTTTGGGATGGTAGGATTGGTAGATGGTTGAGTCCTGATCCTTACAGGCAATATAGTTCTCCTTATCTTGGGATGGGAAATAACCCAATTGGAGGAATCGATCGTGATGGCGGGTTTTGGGAAGAGATATTTAATTATGTTAGAGGAAACGGTTATATAAGTAATGAAGGGAGGGATTTTTTAAAATCACAAGGAATAACAGATTATATTTCATTGTTTTCAAAAACTCCAACAGATTCCAAAGGTTTTCACACTGTTTCTTACAGCAAAGGTGACGAGGTTTATTTTCATAGATTTAGGAATGTAGATGATCTAGCTTTTGATGATGCGATTGGATTTAGAGTGACAGCCGGGGCTCAAGGTGGATTTAATCTCAGTAAAACAATTTCGATTGATTTAAAGTTATTTGCAGTAAAAATGATTGAATGGGATGCTTATAAGGGATGGTATAACATAGCAAATGAAAACGAGTCAAGTATGGATTTTCTAAGTGCGGGAATTGCAATTGGTGGATTTAGTGGAGAATTTGGATTTAATGTGTCGGGTCCTAAGAATCAAGGATTAGCTCATCAAAATTTTTCAGGACATATTCAAGGAGGATATACCGAATTCGCACAAGCTGGATATGATTGGGGAAATAAGGAACCCGAAAGAAATGGATTTTATACTCAGCATGGGGTTAAAGTATCGGGAGGAATCATTGTTGAGATTGAATTCTTTTGCTTAACAAAAATGCATCACGGTTTACCTCCAAAAAAATAATAAATATGAAAAAATATTCATTGACTTCAGAATTAGGACAGTTTTTTGTTTTAACAAGTAATGTAATGGGAATAGGTATTATGGGTTTTTTACTATATAGTTTATTAACATTAAATTGGGTGGCCTTGATATTATGCACATTTTTTGCTGTTATGCATTTTATTAAATTTTTCAGGAATACTATAAGGTTTAAAAATCTTTATTTTGATGATGAATTTGTATATTATGAAGAACAGAAGATTCCTTTAAACAAAATTTTAAGGATAGATGAGAAAAAAATAGTCTATGATGAAATGGGGCACCAAGGGAATTTATATTTCAATTATTTTTTTTGTGAAAAAATTAAATTATTAAATGAAAGGCATATGTCTGCAATTAGATCAAAATAAGTGTTGATATAGTTCGATTATTTTGGAAGATAATTTAAAAGAAAATGAAAAATTTATTATTTTTTATCTCATTACTATCTTAGTTTTTTTCCTAAGTCAAGGAAATATTTGGTATTTCGGAAACAATGCAGGCCTAGATTTTAATAGTGGTATTCCACTTGTGCTTATAAACGGTCAATTGAATGCTTTAGAAGGCTGTGCCACCATCTCCGATTCCAATGAGCAACTGCTCTTTTATAAGGATGATGTAACAGTTTACAACAAGAACCATCAAATAATGCCAAACGGCACCAATTTGAAGAGGCATTTTTTGAGTAGCCAATCGGCCATAATTGTTCCAAAACCCGGCTCCACGGCAATTTATTACATCTTTACCTGTACGGATATATCAAAACCCGATGGTGTTCGATATTCGGAAGTAAATATGAAGTTAAATACAATAACCTAATACTTTAAAATGTGCCCTGAGGAATTTAAGTCGAAATTGATAGCGGTAATAAGTAATATAGATAATACTAATTATGCCTCAATATTGGGAGAATTGAACTTATTATTATTGATACAAGAATTTATACTAATAAATAATTGTGAAAGAAAGGTAATTACAGATATATTTCAGGAATTATTAAGTAAGAATACATATGTTGAAGCTCAGATACAGGCATTGGGAGAGATTTTTATGAATTTAGAAAATTCCCATAGATGTATATCTATCTTTGATGATTTTGGCGAGGACTATGTATCTTATTTGTTTCAAAGCCTAAAATATTTCAATTCAAAAGGTATTCTTTTTAATACTTGTAATACAACTGATGAATGAATTAGTGCAAATATTTAAACATCAATTTTTAGAATAGTAAAAAATTGACTACTTGAATTTTATTGAATAATAATTCATAATAACTTCTATATTAGAGAGTAAAAGTTTTGTTTTTATGAAAAGTATAATAATTTTTTTCTTTCTGTTGTTTTTTTCTCAAAATTTCGCCCAAGGCGAGGGTAATATTTGGTATTTCGGTAACAATGCAGGACTCGATTTTAACAGTGGTGTTCCAGTTGTACTCACTAATGGTCAATTGAATACCGTAGAAGGCTGTGCCACTATATCCGACTCCAATGGACAATTGCTCTTTTATACGGACGGTGTAACGGTTTACAACAAGAACCATCAAATAATGCCAAACGGCACCAATTTGAAGGGGCATTTTTCGAGTAGCCAATCGGCCATAATTGTTCCAAAACCTGGTTCCCCAGCAATCTATTACATCTTTACCTGTACGGATATAGCAAATCCCGATGGTGTTCGATATTCGGAAGTCGATATGACCTTGAATGGTGGTTTGGGGGATGTGACTGCTCATAAAAACATACTGCTGTTTGCTCCTGCCTGTGAAAAACTTGCCGCAGTCAAGAATGCGGCTGAGGATGGCTATTGGATGGTGGGCCATGAATATGGTACCAATAATTTTAGGAGCTATTCTATTACTGCCACAGGGGTCAATATGACACCAGTTATCAGCAGTGTAGGGATCAGTATTGACAATAACATCTATAAGACACTAGGCTACTTGAAGTTCTCATTGGATGGTTCAAAACTTATCAGCTGCAATAGGAACGTGAATGTAGAATTGTTTAACTTCAGTACAGCTACGGGTGTGGTAAGTAATCCAAAGCTTATAACGCCAAAAATAGGAAGTTATGGCGTTGAGTTTTCACCATCTGGTGAATTGGCTTACATTAGTACGGGTACGGACTACACCACAAGCTTGCAGCTCTATCAGTTTGATCTTACAGCCTCTGATATACCAAATAGTGCCTTGTTGTTATATGAAATGGGCATAGAGGATGTAGATTATATTTTTGGTGCGTTGCAACTGGCGGCAGATGGTAAAATCTATGTGGCAAGGAATAAAAAACCGGCTCTTAGTGTTATTCAAAATCCGGATGTCCTTGGAACGGGTTGCAATCTGCAAATGGAAAGCCTTTTCCTTGGCGGGGCGTTGTCTCAAAATGGTCTGCCGCAATTCATGCAATCGTATTTCAATCTAGGTATTGCATTTGAAAATAATTGCCAGGGACAAGCAACGACTTTTTCGCTAATGGCGAACCAGAGTATCACCTCTGCTTTGTGGGATTTTGGAGATGGCAATGCTTCGACGGACATCCATCCCATCCACACTTATACTTCTCCTGGAACTTATACGGTTACTTTGGACGCCATAGGTACCAATGGAGCTATAAGCAAGAGCAGGCAAGTCACGATCTATGCAATGCCCATTGCCAATACGGTAGCCAATCAAGTCGTTTGTGGAACCGAGGGAATGGCATACAGCCTTTCGCAACACACTAATACTATTCTTGGTGGTCAGTCTTCGACAGTGTTTGGTGTTTCCTATTTTTTAAGCCCAAGTGATGCAGATGACAATATGAGCCCATTGACGGGCAGTTACAATCTTCCTCTAGGGATTACGACCATTTATGCGAGGGTGCAGAATATGGCTAATACATCATGCTATTCGATTACGAGCTTCACGATTCATCTTTTTAAACAGCCTCAAGCAAATCAACCATCAGATTATGTGATTTGTGAGAGCCAACCTTATGACAACAAGGAGCAATTTGACCTATTGAGCAAGAATAATGAGATTTTGAATGGGCAAAATGCCTTGGAGTTTACCATAAGCTACCATGATTCGCAAGCTGATGCCGATGCTGGAATTGATGATCTTCCCTTGCTTTACACGAACACCAATGCCATAGAACCTGTATATGCAAGGATTGAGAACAATTTGAATCCGGATTGTTTTGATATCGTAACTTTTCCATTAAAGGTAGTCCAGCAACCCATTATTGTCCCTGTAACTGCTTTCAGGATGTGTGATGATGCCACTAACGACGGTACTGCAATCTTCGATCTTACTGATAAGACAGCAGAACTATTGGATGGGCAATCTCCTTCCGTATTTGAAGTGAAATATTTCTTGTCCTATCCCCAAGCTGTTGACGGCACTGATGCGATAATGGTTCCTATTACCAATTCTTCCAATAACCAAACCATATATTATAGCATCACTGCAATAGGAAACAGCAACTGCAAGGCTATAGGCAGTTTCAATCTGAAAGTAGATCGTCTTCCAATTGCAAACTCAGCTAATCGCCTTGCTGTTTGCGACGATGACAGCAATGACGGGAAGTTTGTTTTCAACCTCCAGGACAATTACAATTCAATTCTGGGAAATCAGCTCACATCGGAAATCAGGTTGACGTATCATGAAAGCCAGATTAATGCAGATGGGAGAATTTTACCGCTATCTTTTAATTATGAGAACGCTACAAATCCTCAGGTTATTTATGTGAGGGTGGAAAATGCTGAAAATTCGCAATGCTTTTCTACAACATCCTTTGAAATAAGGGCTGATCGTCTTCCAAAAGCCTATCCGGTGCCGGATATGATCACTTGTGATGGAACAGAAAACGATGGGAAAGAATCTTTTGACCTTACAGTTAACAATCCTTCTGTCCTGAACGGGCAATCTGCTGCCCTATTTGCCGTTTCCTATCATACTACATGGGCAAATGCCCAAAACAATGCAGCCCCGTTGCAGGATGATTTTATGAATACCACCAATCCTCAGACCCTATATGCGAGGGTCAGCAATAGGGATAATAGCGCATGTTATGACATAACCTCGTTTGATCTATGGGTTAGGGAAAAGCCAGATTTGACCCTGCAGGATACTTACAGTATTTGTGAAGGGGTTCCAAAGAAGCTGACAGCAGATGCCGGTTTTGACCGCTATGAATGGTCAACAGGAGCAACATCACCGTCTATTATGGTGCCAACAGCAGGCAATTATTGGGTAAGGGTGACCAAAGATTATGGCGATATAATTTGTGAGACTGTAAAGAATATTACCGTAGTGAATTCGAATGTGGCCACAATAGTAAGTGTTGAAACTTCTGATTGGACTTCGAGCCAGAATGCAATTCTTGTCCTGGTAGAAGGTGATGGAGACTACGAGTATTCCATTGATGGTGAACATTATCAGGACAGTCCTCAATTTAATGGCCTGAACAATGGAGTCTATACTGTCTATGTGAGGGATAAGAACGAATGTGGAATTGCAAAGGAACAAGTGTACTTGTTGATGTATCCGAAATTCTTTACCCCAAATGGAGATGGATACAATGACAAGTGGCAAATAGATTTCTCGTCGTATGAACCTACTTTAAAAGTAAACGTATTTGATCGATATGGAAAATTTATCATTTCGTTAAATGGAGGGAGTGATGGTTGGGATGGAACCTATAATGGTCAGCTGTTGCTTTCAGATGATTATTGGTTTGTTGCGAAAAGGGAAGATGGAAAGGAATTCAGGGGGCATTTTTCGTTGAAGCGATAAATATTTAAAACAAGTAATCCAAAACTGTTAGCATTGATGTTTTTTTAAGAGATTTAATATTTTTGACATTTGAGTTTAACGATAATTTTAGATACAATAAATCGAATATTTTTTGTTTAGTGGTGTTATTATATATAAGGATTGTTCTAGGCATTAAATAACGAAAATAATTCTTGAGTTCAAACATATCTGTTTAAATTAATAATTTCAAAAGATTTGTGTAATGAATGTTATCTAAAACGAATTGCCTATTTTTAACCAAAAATTTAAAGAAATGAAGAATAGTCTTTTCCTAATGTTACTACTGGTTTTTTCTGCTTGTCAAACCACAAAAATAAAAAACCATAATTTTAAGATTTCAACAACAGCCGTTGAATTGGGGAGTATAGGAGAATCAACTTCATTATTAAGTTTGCAGAATGATTTCAAGACAAAGGCCTTGCCAAAACTAGAAAATGAAATAAGGTTATCAATTGATATTATTCCATTTAATAAAAGGCTAGCTAAGATGTATAATTCAAAATTAGAATTCAATCAGAGCCAACCGGATATCAACTATGTGGATAGCCTTTCGGTGAAGCCTGAATTAGCAATATTGAGGATTTTGGACATCACAGGATTTGTAAGCGAATTAAATGCAGTTTATAATAAAGATATAAGAGAGTTATTATTCAATACCCGAAATTTACAGGTTGTATCCAGTATTGCAATTGCATTGTCAAATGAAGATCTAGTTAAAATTAGGCAGGCAGATTCTTATTACTTAAATAATGCACAGCAAAAATTTTATACCCTCTCCCTATATAAGCAAGGGAAAAAAATAGAAGTTTTAAATATAGCTTCTGCTGAGGTTTTGGGGTATGGTCTTGGTAAATTTTGTTGGTCCGAAATAAAAAGAAAATGGCGTATAGAAGATATTGTTGATAAAAACGACAGTTGTAATGGAAATACTACGTCCCGTCCTTCTTCAAAAAAGGAAAAAAATATTTTTAAGTTGTAACGATAATGTTCACTTATATTTTTCCTACATTTTTTTCTTAATATTGCACTTTAAATAATTGACTTATGAGGTATTTATTTTCTATTGTTGCCGTATGTCTTTCTTCTTTAGTTCATTCCCAATCTACCGACCAAAACTATTATGGTACTTCGGAGCCAAAGATGCCCGTTACTGTGGCTGATTACGAAGCCGGCATTTATGACCCCAGTACCTATGTGCTCCGTTCATTTGAGTATGTGGATGGGTTTAATAGGGTATTGCAATCCGTATCCGTTAAAGCCAATCCTAATCAGAAAGATCTAGTCAGCTTTTCAGAATACGATGACTTTGGGCGTCAAAGCAAACAGTACCTTCCGTTTTTTTCAGACCAAACCCTTCCATTGTATCTAACAGATGCAAAGAATATTCAAAAAGCCTATTATCAGACTAAATTCAATGATCTGACACCTTTTACGGAAGTAAGGCTTGACAATTCTCCATTGAACAGGGTAGTTGAAAAGTCTAATGTGGGAGATGTTTGGAAGATGCTGCCTACAAGTGATGCCGATAAGACTGAAAAATATTCTTATGGGTTAAACCAAGCCAATGAAATAAAAATTTACACGGTTGATGCCAACGGTTTGATCAATAATTCTTCTTATTATCCCATTCGCAAATTATTCAAGAGTATAGTAAAGAATGAAAATTGGGTTACAGCTGATGGAAACTTGAATTCTGTTGAAGTATATACCGATGTAGATGGTAAGAAAATTGCAGAAGTAAGTTATGGACAACAAGGTACAGCCGTAGAGAAGCTTATTACACAATATGTATATGATGAGCGTGGTCTTTTGAGATATGTATTGCCTCCCAGGGCAATGAATCACGATTTCCAATCTTTCAGCGTTGCCACAGGAAGATTAAGTTGGAATTTTACTAGATTCATTTCAAGTGAAAACCCTTCTGGGGGAGGAAGTGTAAGTGCAGGAATAACCAACGGGGTTTTGTCAGTTACTTTTAGTGGGGGATTCAATAGTTCGGTATTAAAAACCGGACCAATTGTTTATTTAGATGAAAGGATACCAAATGTAAGCTTGGGAAATCTATCCTGTACTTCCTGCAGTGGAAATTACAGGCTGTATGTTGAAAATGGTTTCCTTTGTATTGCAATAAACACCTACCCGATTTCCACGACTGGTTTTTCCGGAACCTACACCGCAACGGTTGGAGATATAACCTTTCTCTCGAATCAGCAATTGCTTGATAAATATGCGTTTCAATATAAATATGATGACTACAATAGAAAGATTGAGCAAAAAACACCTGGAAAAGGCTGGGAGTACAATGTGTTTGACCAGCTGGACAGGCCTATCCTTACCCAGGATCAGAATTTAAAGGCTAATAATTACTGGCTCTACACAAAATATGATGCTTTTGGGAGGGTTGTCTATACAGGAAAACATCGAAGCACTTTTTCGAGGGCAGAATTACAGGTTGCGGCAGATGCCTATATCGCAGCGAATACATCTAATCAAAGTAATGTAGAAGAAAGGGTTTCTTCACAGGTAATGATTGGTTATTCGACAGGATTAAATTATTCAAATAATGCTTTTCCGACAACAGAGTTGGATGTCTTGACGGTCAATTATTATGATGATTATAATTTTGAAGACATTGGTTTTTATGGAGTTCTTCCCGAAACTCCTCAACAGTACGGAGGAGAAATAATAAGCACTAACACTAGAGGACTATTGACAGCAAGCTATGCTGCTAGCTCTCATTTTAATGGTAATTATTTATATTATAATGAAAAAGCGAGGGTCGTATGTGCCACTGATATTATCCAGAGCTTGCGCACTGATGTACAGCATCAGTACGATTTTAGAGGAAATGTACTAAAGACGCTCACGACCCATACAGAAAGAGGTAGGCCAAATAGGATTACCACTATAGAAGAAAGGTTTGAATACGACCACGCCGAAAGATTGCTTGGAGAATATCAGAAAATAAACAGCCAGCCAGAACATGCGATAGTTAGGTACGTTTATGATGATGTTGGAACAATGGTTGAGAAGAAGGTGGGAGGAATTGCAACTGCTACAACTCCTTTACAGACTGTCAAATATGCCTATAATATAAGGGGATGGCTTACAAAATTGAACAACCCGACACTGATGGGTACAAGCCTTTTTGCTTATGAAATCAAATATAATAACCCAACAGCTTTATCTACTCCTTTGTATACGGGCAATATCAGCCAGGTACAATGGAAAACAGCAATTCCGGCATCTGGACTCAAGACGTATAATTATTCTTACGACAAACTAAACAGGCTTACTGAAGCCAATTTTAGAAACTCCAATAATAGCACTCATACCAAGAGTTTTCTTGAGAGGCTTGCCTATGATAAGAATGGGAATATTACTTCTTTGTACCGAACAGGGAATGTAATTGCAGATCCACTTATGGAATGGTTAGATGTTCTGTCCTATAAATATGATGGAAACCAGTTGGTTGGAATGACTGAGACGGGACATGATTACGAAGGCTATAAGAGCTACCTGACGGGAAGTGTGGGCAATATTTATGAATATGATGCGAATGGAAACCTCATAAGGGATCGCAATAAAGGAATAGATATCATTACGTATAATCACCTCGACCTAATCGAAGAGATACACTTTACAGATGGCAGGAACATAGTATTTACCTATGATGCCACAGGCAGGAAAATATCTAAAAGTGTATACGATGGTGTTAACTCTTCTTCAACAATGTATATGGGAAGATTCCAGTATGGCGAAAATGGAATGCAGCACTTCTCAACATCTGAAGGATATGCAGCAAAGGTAGGAACAGAGTTTAAGTATGTATACATCTACAGTGACCATTTAGGGAATAACCGTCTAAGTTATTCGGATGCCGATAACAATGGGTATATCTCGACATCAGAGATCCAGTCAATAAACGACTACTATGCTCTAGGAGGCATGCATTCTGGAAGCATTACAAACAGTTTGGCCACCAATTATCTGTATAAATTTCAAGGGAAGGAATACAATGCCGAGAATAGCTTGAACATGTACGATTTTGGATCCCGTATGTATGATCCTGCCGTGGGAAGGTGGTTTTCTACTGATCCTCAAAACCAGTTTGCCAGCCCTTATGTAGCGATGGGGAATAATCCTGTTTTTCACGTGGACCCCGATGGAGAGTGGGTACATATAGTAGTAGGTGCAGTGGTAGGAGGAGTAATAAATGTAGCCACTAATTGGGATAATATTGGTGATTTCGGTGATGGTTTGGCATATTTTGGTACAGGAGCAGTTTCTGGCGCTTATATTGCTGGGACAGGAGATGTTGTGGGTGGCTCCATGATGCTGGGGGCAGGAAATAATATATACGGGCAGTACAAGGCAGGCGGATACAGTTTTGACAACTTCAATCCTGGCGAAGCTTTGCAGGCTACTGCTATTTCTGGGGTGACTTCTTATGTGGGAGGAGCTCTTGGCGCAAAATTAACGGGCCCCATCAGCAACTTGTATTCTAAGGTTCCTAATGAGCTAGCAAAACAATACCTTACCCAGGTTACAACTTCTTCGGCAACCGGTTTTACATTGGGTACTGGTGCAAGTTTGATGCAAGGAAACAGCTTTGAACAATCGTTGAATGTTGGTTTGGATGCGGCTAGGGTGAGTGTTGTGACTACCTCAATTAGTTTTTCTGGAGATTACCTAAAAGGTGCCTATAAACCCAAAACAGAGCAACAAAAAGTTAAACAGAATGCTGAGCAGGAGGAATTCTTTGCACTTGAAAGTAAGAATAAAGGATTGTCAATTGCACCGCAGGAGGCCCAAAAAGGAACCGATCTGGTACCTTCATATCCAACTA
This sequence comes from Flavobacterium sp. PLA-1-15, assembly GCF_049060005.1. Classification (NCBI taxonomy): domain Bacteria; kingdom Pseudomonadati; phylum Bacteroidota; class Flavobacteriia; order Flavobacteriales; family Flavobacteriaceae; genus Flavobacterium; species Flavobacterium sp. PLA-1-15. The sequence continues at coordinate 79,872 of NZ_JBMGQS010000009.1, forward strand.
CTGCTGAAGTAAAGGGGTCTAAAAGTTTAGAGTACTTAATGCCAGGGCAGACTGTGGATAGATATGGACCTATTGATGGAAAATGGCTTTCTTTTCCAGGAGTTCCTTATAGTGCTAGGTCAATACCTCCTGGTTTAACACCAAAAACTGAATTTACAGTTGTTAAGCCTTTCCAAGTGGAGCAATCAACATCAACCCATGGGTTTTTGAAGGGACAATATGGAGGAGGAATACAATTTAGAACTCCGGTTCCGATAGAGGTATTATTAAAAAGAGGAATAATTATAATTAAAAAGTAGTTTAGATGGTAAAGATAGAGGATCTATTAAAAAAACTTATTAGGCTTAATATCCATCCTAAATTTTATTCAATTGGCTTTGACATTAAAGAAAATGCTTATAACATTGAGAGAATGTTTAATGGTGAGTATGCCCTTTTTTATCTTGAAAGGGGTGAAAGAATTAATGAGAGAGTATTTAAAACTGAAGAGGAAGCATTACTACATCTTATAAGTTCCTTGGAAAAGAACTTAAAATATGGTTTAGATTTATCAAATTGATAAGTTTTTTTGAATTTAAGCTATATTTTAAGTTCGTTTACAATGAAATTAAGAGAATAAATTTAGCTGGCTGTGTATTAATTGTTTAATTGAATAGTAGCTATTGTTTTTTAATCCTGAAATAAATTATAATAAAATAAGCGTGTATAAAATGAAAAAAATCTTTTACCTGTTTCTGTTATTCTCCATATCTGTTTTCTCGCAGAGTGATGTTCTTCAAAAGGAAGATGTAAACACATCAAAAGGTAATGGAGGTTCTTCGGTAGGAATTGGGGCCAATATAAATGAATCTACAGGGAAATTGAGTGAGTCATTGCCTGTGGCAGAAATCAAGTGCAGAACTTTGTCCTATCCGTTTGCTGTAAGTTATGATGGAACGAACATTTTTAAGCAGGCACAATACCAAAACCGGTATTTTCCAACCGGGATAATGGGAGTGGGATGGAGCATGGGAGTTCCCAAGATTGTTGCCGACATCAAGGAAACGGCCGCCCGGGATGATGATACTTTTTATCTGAACGGGGTGGAGTTGGTATGTGTCAAAAGACCTTTACGTACTTTCTATGCCAACGGTGTGCAGATATGGGAGTTTAAGCCCAAGAAACAAATGCCTTACCGTATACGATATTTTGAATATTCAGGAGGAATCGTTGGAGGGACCTATCAGGAACAGGTTTTGGATTATTGGGAAGTTATTGACGAAAAAGGCCGCATTTACGTTTATGGAAATACAGATAATACTAGGGAGAATGTTATCGCCTGGGGCAACTGGATTGGAGATTCAAAGCTTATTACGGGTCTGGAGTCCAAACATACGGTAGCGTGGAACCTTTCGCAGATAAAAGATCAATGGAACAACCAGCTTAACTTTTCTTATTTAAAGACAGAGCAGCGTGTGAATACAACAGGCCTATTTCATACCGAAGCTTCCTATCTGAGCCAGGTTACCTCTGGAACGGGTGAGAAGATAGTTCTTTCCTATTCTTTGAAGAACAGCTATGAATATTATGAACCCCATACTGAGGCTCCAGAACCCGATGCCTATCAAGAAAGATATGAAAAATATTATCTGAATAACATTAAGGTGTACAATAGTGCCAATACGGTTGTGCTCACCACCTCTTTTGGGTATACAATCGCAAGTGCTTCGGGCAATGATAACAGGAAAAGGTATATGACACAGGTAACCAAGACCAATACTATCGGGCAAAGCCTTCCACCCCAGCGATATGAGTATTTCACAACAGGTGTTTTTGCTGGGGCTTTGAAAAAGAAGACTAACCCTCAAGGTGGTTCCGTAACTTATACCTATGAAGAAAAGACCCTGTTTACTAACGCTACCAATAATACAAATTATAATGGGTTGACTGGTCTTCCTAATTCAAGACAATTTGCCCGTTATTATGGAAACAACTATAGTCTTGCTCTATGTACCCATGAGGACAATCTCCTGCCAGCCTTTACTGTAGGGGAGGGTAATGTAGGTATGTATATTGACTATAGTGTTTGGAATGGACGTAATTGGAGTATGTCCAGAACATTTATGCCCCAAAAGGTACGTGTTCTTACAGATTGGAATGGTTCCTATCGGGTAGATAATATTAAGTTTGTCTTCGAAGATAATTTTTTTGCTGCCCTTTGCTTTGATCGGGTAACTAGAAAGGGAGAATTGCATCTGTTTCATTTAAAGGAAGACGGTACATGGCGCTATGAACAGATTGCAAATATTGATACAGACGGAAGCGGTAATAAGAATAATGCAGATGCAGATCCGGTTCTGCTCTCCAGTGACGGTTTTGTTTCGATTGGAACCATAAGAGGCAAGTTGTTTACGTATGTCTGGAATAATTTAATATGGAAAAGAAAAACGATAGATCAAGGAGATGGTGAATACTACTATGCAGCAAAAAACAATTTTGTACTTGCTATGAATTTGAAAACCGGTGTAGATATGCCAATTATGGGGAATACTACCACCCAACAATATTATGATCGCTATTATATACATTATTTGGATTCAGAAAAAAAGTGGATGACCAAATCATGGTCAAGTTTCGCAACGACAAACATTGGCAATATTTCAGGAAAGTCCTATTTTTATCCAAACAATTCAATGTCTTCCTTTGTTGCGGCTGACAATCCCGAACTTCTTATAAGATGGAGTCCTAATTACGATCTAATAAGTGTCGCTGACGATATTCTAGGGGCTCATAACGATAATTATCCATTTCTTAGCGTAGGGAATAATATATTTGCAGGTTGGAGGTGTGGCGACATAGGAAAGCCTTATATTTTCAAGGCAGCAGCGATTAGTGGGTTTAGTGAGTTTGCAACTCCTGAGGTAAATATGCAGACTTTCCAAGGTTTTGGAAATAATAAGCTTTTGGGATCAAGATGGAATGGTGTAGTTAATGATTACAGTCATGATTTGAGAAAGTTTAACCCAAATACGAATGTTTGGGAAACCTACAATTTAACTTTTCCTCCCAAGGAGCACAATAATCATTATTCCCATTCGTATGCCTTCGGGAATGATATTTTTATAGCAGGTTTGAATATGTATAAAGAAAATAACAATACTTTTTCAAATTTGGGACAAGTTACATCTCATGATTATACTAGTTTTGCAAACAGTGGTGGAGATTATATTTATGCGGCTTTTTGGACAAAGGATCCTGTATTTAATGGAGGTAATCCCACTGGTGAGACTAAATATTTTTATATTGATAAAAAGGACGGATTGCTGAAAAACCAGATTGTACATAGTTCCTATGTAAATGACAATCTAAATCGAAACATGTTTGCCGAGCAATTTGGAGGGAAATTTCCGTTTTATGCAAGAAGAAATTTTGAAGGACGCAGGATAATCGATAATAAGTATGGAAATGTAATCACTGATATAGTAATTAGTCAGATAGCTGCAGATAATGGAAATGGACTAGTTGTAAATACGAGCTATACGTATGAAAATTCAAACTCCTCACCAGACGATGCCACGGTAGTATATGGTACAGTAACGATAAAGGAAATAGGTAACGGAACAGGCAATAATGGAGCCATAAAAAAATATTATAACAACGGCGTATTGGATTGGACTAAAGCGGGGCTTCTTGACCGTGAGGAATATTGGGACGCTTCCAACTTCAAAGCAAAAGAGATTATCAATACTTACACTAAATTTGATTTTCCTGTCTGGTCATCAAATGCTTCAAACGGTGTAACTCATTATGTGACTGTTTGGCAGAAAACTAATGTAGAGGAACGGGCTAATTTTATAGGGAGTGGCACAATTGTTACCAATGTAGAATCAAGGTTTGATCCTAATGGAAATCTGTTTTTTACTTCCAAGTTGAACAGTGAAGGTAAATTGCAAACTACAGAGATTATGTATGCTGAGAATTATTTTTCGTTTGTGGCCAATAAAAATTTTATTGGATTTCCGTATATGAAGATCAATAGGGTGGGGAATACTGTAGTGTCTGCTGAGCAAATAAAATGGACACAGAATGGAGATAAAGTTTATATAAATGAAAATTTATCAGGTATCAACGATAATTTGTTGCGTACTAACGACAAAATTGAAGTTGTAGATAATTATGGAAATATTGTCCAGACTTCAAACGGCAAAGGTTTGCATAAATCGATATTGATGGGCTATAATTACAAGTATCCTGTTGCCACGATAACAAATGTGACCCAAGCAGACGCAATCGCCGCATTGGATATCAGTTATGCAGCCCTTCAAGGTCTGAGTGTTGCAAATTTAAAGCTTGAATTACTTAAATTATATAATCATGTTAACCTATCAAAGAAGGCTATGATTAAGATTGATATTTATGATGCGAATGGAAATATTGTTACTTCGATAGATGAAAGAAAGAATGAAGTAAATTATATCTATGATGAATTCTATAGACTCAAATATGTAACGGACAAGTCTAATCATATCATACAGCACAAAAAGTATCATTATAAGAACTAGATAATTAAAAAAATCACCAACAATGTGGTGATTTTTTTAATTGATAGCCTTAGTTATTATATATTTGAACAATTTGTAGCATGAAAAAGTAGTCCATTTTAAAATTTATGAAAAAATATATCGGTTTCTTTTTTTTTATTGCGGCTTTATGCAGCTCCTGCGAAGAGATTCTTTTGGAAGAAGATATTTCAGAAGAAAAGATAGTATTGGTTGCACCTGCCAATAATGCGCAATTTTTTTCAACTGGGGTATCCTTTGCTTGGGAAGAATTGAAAGATGCAGACTACTATCATCTTCAGATTGCCCGTCCTAATTTCGAAAATCCTCTTCAGATTGTTCTGGATACTGTGGTCGCTTCTAATTCCTTTTCTTTCCAGCTGAATGTAGGTGCGTATGAATGGAGGGTGAGTGGCGTTAATAGTACCTATGAAACCGACTATGAAAACAGGTTCTTTACGATTGTTAATAATGAAGAATTTGAGAACAATACCGTTGTTTTAATTTCTCCGGCAAGTAATTTGATTACCAAGAATGCTTCCTTGAACATCATGTGGCAGTCGGTTATTGGGGCAACAAGTTACGAGTTTCAAGTTCTTGATGTGAATGGAACGGTGGTTCATGAAGAGGTTATTACAGTTGCAAATTTATCTTATACCTTTCAGGAAGGTAATTTCAGCTGGCGGGTAAGGGCATCGAACGGAAGCATGTATACGTTATATACTTCCAGAAGTCTTTTAATAGATACAACGGTGCCGAACACCCCAATTTTGACTGCTCCTGTAAACGGAAGTACGAGTTTGGAAAGCGATTTGAGTTTTCAATGGACAAGGCAAACGCAACAAGGCAGTGCAGAAACAGACAGTATCTACATTTATACAAATAGTGCATTGTCTCTCCTTCATCTTAAAGAAGAGTCGACCTCTCCATTTCTTACAACACTTGAATCGGGTACTTATTATTGGTACGTGAGAGCGTTTGACCTAGCAGGAAATGTCAGCAATCAAAGTACTGTTTATAGTCTTATTGTAGACAATTAGAAGAATGAAGAACAAGAAGAACCTATATGTTTTATTACCTGTAGTATTGTTTATATGGGGTGCCGTCCTGTATCAGTTTTTTTCGTATTCCGATAATGGAGAAATGGTCTCTGTTTCTTCCGGTACTTTTAATCCAAAACCATTATCCATAAAGCCGCGTGACACCTTTTCTATTGATGTTGACTATAGAGATCCGTTTCTAGGAAAAATCTACCCCTCAACGTCCAACAAAATTAATAAGAAGAGCACTGGTAAAAGACAGATCAAGAAAGAAGAATCGATTGTGTGGCCATCGATTGTTTATAAAGGGATTGTTTCAGACAGTAAGGACAAGACAAAAGTATTTATGCTGATCATAAATGGTCGGACTTTTTTGATGAAAAGAGGGGATGTTGAAAATGATGTTTTTTTGAAGGAAGGCAATAGGGAGTCCATCTATGTAAAATACAAAGGCCATCTCAATATTATCTTACTCAACGGATGAAATTAGGATTCAGATACAAACTAAGATCGGGAGCATTGCAGTTTGTTGTTTTTATTGCAGTCTTGGTTGCGTTGCTATTGTCAGGGCTAGTTCTATATGCCTATAGTTTTGTCTTTGTCAAGGAGCAATCAAAAGCAACGATTGAAAACATCTGTCTTTCCGATTCTGGAATTGCTCATATGATCCAAAGTAAGGAAGTAATTTCCGACACACTGTTATTGGACCTGAACAACGGCGACAGTCAAATCATAAAGGGGCATATTTCGCAGTGGGGGATATTTCAAAAAGCGTTTGTTGAAACCCGTCACCGAAAGAAGCGTTTTGTGAAAACTGCGATAATAGGTTCGATAATAGACTCAGAGTCCCCAACACTCTACCTTCAGGAGACAAACAATCCCTTGACGTTGGTTGGTAATACTAAGATCAGAGGAAATGTTTTGGTGCCTTTACAGGGAGTCAGGTCAGGCTACATTGCTGGTGAGAGTTATTATGGCAGTAGTTTGATATATGGCAGCAGCAGACCAAGTAGCGATAAATTGCCTGATTTGGATAAACTCTGTGTGGATCAATTGTATCTTTATAGCAAAGAATTCAAAAGAGTGGATACCGATTTTGCTATTTCAAGCAGTAAAAAAATGGTACATTCCTTTAAAGAGCACACAAAAAGCATTTATTCTAAAAGAGAGGTTGTACTGGAAGATGTTTGGATGACCGGCAATATTATTATTAAATCGGACAGTTTGATTGTAGTGAAAAAATCGGCAACAATAAAGGATTTGATTTTGATTGCCCCTGTGGTAGAGATTGAAGACGGAGTTGTAGGTGTTTTTCAGGTAGTTGCATCACAAAGGATTACTATTGGAAAAAATTGCAGATTGAATTATCCTTCAGCAATTGTTCTGGCTCAGGAAGATCTTCTAGTTTTGCAAACAAAAAATAGGTTTGACAATAAAATCTTTATTGATGAAGGAACAGCTATTAAAGGGAGCATCTGCTATTTAAGGAAGGGAAGGTCGGATGATTTTTTTCCACAAATAGTTGTTGAGAAGACGGCATGGATCAAGGGGCAGGTATATTGCATGGGTAACTTTGAGTTGAGAGGGAAGGTATCAGGGACTGTTATTTCCAAGCAATTTATTGCAAACCAGTCAGGGTCTATTTATATGAACCATATCTATGGTGGAATAATTGAAAATGAAAACATACCTGATCACTATGGAGGTATATTGCTTGAAAAACAGGATAAAACGCTTATAAAATGGCTTTATTAAGAAAGATTAGATCGGCCACATTGATGGAAGCTTTGATAGCAACTGTTTTGATTGTCATCGTTTTTGTAATTGCGAGTTTAGTATTGAATACGATTTTGCTCAATACTTTTGTAAAGAATACGCATAAGATTAGCTACAGGATGAATGAATTGGAATACGCAATTCAAAACCATAAGCTAGATCTGCCCTATGTCGAGCAGTTTGAAGGTTGGGACATTTCCATTGAGAAAAATAACACTGTCAAGACTGTAATTATTTTAGCTTTCGATCAGGAAGAAAGAAAAATTTTAAGAAAAAGAATTTATGCAGAATAAGGTAAAATCGTTTACACTTGCGGAGCTGTTGGTTGTAATGATCATCACTGCTATTGTAGTAGGAATGGCATTCTCCGTACTGCATATGATTCAGAAACAGGTTCGTCTTATCCATAAGAATCTAGATAAGAGTGCTGACTTATCCCTTTTTGAGCAAAAATTATGGCAAGATTTTAATGAATTTCATCATATAGAATTCAATAGGAAAGACAATATTTTGGTAATGAAATCGGAAATGGATTCTGTACTCTACAATTTTAATGAGGAATATGTAATGAGAAATACGGATACTATTAAATTAAAGATAGCACTTGAAACTGTCTTTTATGAAGGTCTTGAAACTGTTGAAGGAGAAATTGATGCTGTTTCTATTTCTGGAGAAAAAGAATTTCCGGGTTATAAGCTCTTCGTTTCAAAAAAAAATGACGCAACTTTATTGATGAATACAGATGGCATTTAAATTAGACAATCCCAGTAAGAAAGAATCTCTTTCAACAGGCGGTCGTAATAGTTTAGAGGATCTTCTAAAAAAAGAAATCGTATTATTCGGTAAGAGCTTCAATAACAAAAAGAAACAGGCTTTTTATACTGAACTTTCGGTTTTACTTAAGGCAGGTATCACCATCAAGGAAGGCCTCACCCTTATTGTAGAATCGTTAAAGAAAGTGCCGGATAAAGAATTGATACAGAAAGTTCTAAACGACGTGGTTAATGGAAAATCCTTTTCCGACGCTGTCTTTGCTACGGGATCTTTTTCTGAATATGAATATTATTCCTTAAAGATAGGGGAAGAAACTGGAACAATTGGGCAGGTCAGTAGTGAATTGGGTCTTTTTTATGAAAGGAAGAATGAACAGAAGAGAATCGTTATAGCCGCATTAACCTATCCTGCCATAGTGCTGTCCACTGCATTTTTTGTAGTTGTATTTATGTTAGCGTATGTAGTACCCATGTTTCAAGATATTTTTAAGCAGAACAATATTGAACTTCCTTTGATTACAAGAGGCATCATACAACTCTCAAACCTTACAAAAACATATTGGATTTATTGTATATTGGGTATCCTATGTATTTTCATTATGGCAAGGATCTTTAAAGATAATGTACAGTACAAGCGCATACTTCATTCAGTGATGCTAAGAGTACCGATTTTCGGCCCGTTTATTACCAAAGTTTATTTGGCACAATTTACCCAAGCGGTAGCATTGCTCACGACCGCAAAGGTACCAATGCTGAGCAGTATCCAGATGGTAAAAAAGATGATTGGATTTGTACCCCTCCAGGAGGCACTGGAAGAAATTGAAAATAGTATCCTTAAGGGAAAAAGCCTGAGCGAAGGCCTCAAAGGAAACAAAATTTTTGACAGCAGGATTATTGCATTAGTAAAAGTTGCTGAGGAGACTAATCAGACAGAATATGTGTTCAAGCAATTGAATATTCAATACAGCCAAGAGGTACTTCAACAATCAAAAGTGATGTCAACCGTACTTGAACCCTTCATAATACTTGTAATTGGAGGTATCGTTGCCATTTTACTCGTTGCTATGTATTTGCCTATGTTCCAGTTGAGTAGTGCCATCGGTTGATTTGGCTCCATTTTAATTGCAGGCTGTTTAAGTGGTTATTAGTTTACTTAAACAATCAGCCAAGACAGTTACTCCTGAATGCATCTCATTATGTGCTCCATCTGCAGTCCCGAGTACTCGCAGAACTCTTCTATGGATACCAATTGATGGGACTCCTTGCCCAAATGTTTGCGTATTTTTGCCAAATAGAGTCTTGCCTGCCTGTAGGTTTTTCCCAATATACGTTGTATATCCTTCGGATAGATGCAGGCCTTCATCAAATCGTTTTTTACCATCTTATTTATTTTTTAGAGCACAAATATGCTTTGGCGTTTTTTAAGTCCTTCACAAGGTATTCCCAAGTTGTGAGTGAAAAAATGTGCTCGTTTGTGTAATGTGCTTCTCGATACGATACACAAAAAAAGCTGTCGATTTTTTGTGTATCAACCTAAGTGACGTGTTGTTTTTTAGTAGCATTTTCGTTGGTAAGTTTCTAAAGAATGTGGTAAAAAAGGACCTTGTTGGGCTGTTTTAGGTCATTAGCGACATGGCCGTTTTGAAATGAATTTTAATTGACTGAAAATTTGCAGTGTCGATTCGGAACAGTTGCAACGAAACCAGAAAGACTTCACTCAAGTTTTAACTTTTTAAATTTTCAAGACATGGCAAGACAAAAAGGCATTATCAAGATTAACGGTACACTAGGAGACATCACCTTCTATAAGACTAAGGATGGCTATATGGCAAGGGAAAAAGGAGGCGTCGAAGCGAGCAGGATTGCAACCGACCCAGCGTTTCAGCGTACAAGGGAGAATAATTCAGAATTTGGAAGAGCCGGAAAGGCTGGAAAGCTATTGCGCAATTCGCTGCGCACCCTCTATCTGCAGTCGGCAGATGCACGAATGTGTAGCCGCATGACGCAGTGGATGATGAAGGTGATTCAAGCGGACAAAACCAGTATCAGAGGACTTCGAAACGTTATTGACGGAGAGACGGAGTTATTACTTGGCTTTGAGTTCAACATCAGGGGCAAATTGAGTACTACGCTCTTTGCTCCGTTTACTGTGGAAATTGACCGAGCAGGAGGTATGATCTCGATGAGCGTACCGCCGTTTGTGCCGACCACGATGCTGGCGGCACCTGCGGGCACTACACACTATAAAATCCTCTCTGGTGCAGTTGAAGTTGATTTTGAGGCGGAAACTTTCGTAACCCGCCAGACGGAGACTGCTTTACTGCCGTGGAATAGTGAGGAGACGGTTGCCATTGCGCACAACAACAATGTCACAGCGGGAAGTACCAAGCCCTTGTTTGGGGCTGTGGGTGTGGAATTTTACCAAGAAGTAAACGGGCAGATGTATCCGCTTAAGAACGGAGCCCATAACCCGCTTTCACTGGTGCGGATTGATGGAGGCGTATAATGGTGCTTTTTCTTACACGGTCCTATTTTTCGAACGGGACCAATGGTACGCTCTACCATCAGGGCAGGATCATCTGCCATAGCATAGAGCTTCCGTGGAAGCAAAATCAGCGTGGCGTATCGTGTATTCCCGAAGGTAAGTATCTGCTAGCGAAACGCTACAGTCGAAGACATGGATGGCATATCCTTTTGATGGGAACAGGAACCCGACAGCTTATCTTGTTCCATCCTGCCAACCATGCCAATAAGGAGCTCAGGGGCTGTATTGCCCCCGTCACGAAACTTTCCGGTGCAGGCATCGGGATGGAATCGGTAAAGGCCTTTGAAAAGCTGAAGCGGTTGGTTTATACCGCATTGTCGGCAGGCGAGGAGGTTTCTGTTTATATTCATTCTTAAAAACCATGCTTATGAATTTATCCAAAAGGGTGCAGGCACCCACACCGAAATTTTTTAGAATATTACGCGCTATAGGACTGGTGCTGGCTTCTACTGGCGGTGTATTGTTGACCGCTCCGCTCTCATTACCTGTATTCTTAGTGAGTGCAGGAGGCTATCTGGTTGTTGCCGGTGGTGTGCTTTCCGCCGTCAGTCAGATTACGGTTGACGATGTTGCTGTTGAAAAGGGAATCTCGAAAGACGTCGATGATGCACAGTAATCAGCATCTGACCGCAGTGGCGGGTGGTACTTTTGCGAGCATCATTCCCAACATTGCTTCTGAGGATCTTTTACGGACGGCTATCCTGGCCGCAGTTGGAGCAATGGTAAGCCTAGCTGTTTCTTCGTTCTTAAAGTATCTTTATTACTTACGAGGCAAAAAAAAAATAATGTAGGCAAGTTGAATCCCGGTGAACAGCCGGGATTTTTCTTTCTATATCGTATTTGTGCCTAAGCCTATCTTTTTTTACTGAACGCTTGTTTTTTGGAAATTAAAAATCTTATATTTGCCCCCGAATGGGGGATTAGCTCATTTGGCTAGAGCGCTTGCCTGGCAGGCAAGAGGTGACCGGTTCGAATCCGGTATTCTCCACAAAAAAACCGTCTCGTTTTTAAACGAGACGGTTTTTTATTTATAAAAAAGTAAGTATTATTCTGTTGGCAAAGGAGCTCCAACGGCAATTTCGCATTTGTGACCTGGTTGTCCGTGTGGCGGATTCATTCCTGGAGGTGTTGGCTGGGTTGCAACAGGCTGTGAAGGAACTGTTTTTGGTGCCACTTTTTCCAAAGTATTTGGATTAGGGGCATTGTGAGGAGCCACTGAAGGTGCTTTTGGGGAATTTAGAGGCGCTCCAACGGCAATGTCACAACGGTGACCCGGCTGTCCGTGTGGCGGATTCATTCCAGCGGCCGTAGGTGCTGCAGAATTGTTTTGCTGTACTGGCTGTGCTGGTGCCGCAGTTGAAGTTGGTGCCGCTTGAGGTGTTACTTCAGTAACATTTTCAGGTGCTACAACAGTTTCTAATGGAGTTTCAGAACTTGGCTGTGGCTCCAATTCTTTCTTGCAAGAAGTAATGAAAAGCGTGGCCACAAATGCCAAACTCAAAATTATTTTTCTATTCATAAGGGATGTTTTTAATTAACGAAACCCAAATATAAAACATTAAACTACTTATCGATATACATTAACATAAAATAGTACGTTAAAAACAGCGAGCAAAAAAAAGAGGCTGATTTCTCAGCCCTTAATTTTCGATTATACTTCTGTTCCGCAGGTACAGTTGCTTCCGCAGTTACAGTTTTCACATTTGCAGTTTGGATTGTCGCATCCATTATTTCCTGATGATTTCATGATTTCTAGTATTTAAATTATTACTACTACAAAGTTAACTAACAGGTAATGTCCTGCCTTATGCAAAAGAGGGAAGGATGTATATAATTTTTGGATTTTAAAGGTTGTCAATTGATTTCCGTTTTTCCTTTCCTATTTTTTTAAAAAGGGAAGGTGTGAGTCCGGTTGTTTTTTTGAATTGCGCCGACAGATGATGTACGCTGCTGAAACCCATCTTGAAAGCAATTTCGGTTAAAGAAAGCTGATCATAGACCAAAAACTCCTTTACTTTTTCAATTCTTTGAATGATGAAGAATTGCTCGATGGATTTACCTTCAATAGAGGAAAACAAATCACTTAGGTAACTGTAGTCATAATGAATTTTTGAAGTGATATAGGTTGAAAGATTCTTTTTTTGCCTTTCAGGATCGTCCAAGTAGGCAAGGATTCTTTTCTTGATGTCTTCCACAATCTTGTTGATACGGGTTTCAATCAGTTCGAATCCTACTTTTTTTAATTCGGTTTCCAAAAGATTTCTCTTTTCAGGCTGTAATTCTTCGGAAAGATGTGCTTCTCCCAATTCTATTTTTTGAATTGGAATTTCCAAATTGTTGAAAATATTCTCTACCGAAAGGATGCATCTCGGGCAAACCATGTTTTTTATGAGGAGTGGGGTATTTTTTGTTTTCATCTTATGAAATTAGGGGGCATTTTCATTCCATAAAAATAAGGAAATTGACTATTTCAACAATGTTAATTAACAAATGTTGCACATTCTAAATGACTAGATTTGTCTCCACAAGCAACTTCAAAAGCATCTTTCCAGAAGCGCTTTATCCTCTATTATTTTACACAAAAAGAAACGATTATGTCCGATAGAATACGTGAAAAATTGACCATTTTGGCAGATGCCGCCAAGTATGATGTTTCCTGCTCGTCCAGCGGAAGCAACAGAAAAAATGATACCAAGGGTTTGGGAGATGCGAGTTCTTCGGGAATCTGCCATACCTATACCGAAGACGGACGTTGTGTTTCGCTTCTGAAAATACTGCTGACCAACCATTGTATTTTTGATTGTGCGTTTTGTGTTTCCCGAAAAAGCAATGATGTGAAAAGGGCCGCCTTTACTGTTGAGGAAGTGGTGGAATTGACCATGAGTTTCTACCGAAGAAATTACATCGAAGGCCTGTTCCTGAGTTCAGGAATTTTCAAGAATGCCGATTATACGATGGAACGCCTTGTAAGGATTGCTAAAAAATTACGTCTTGAAAATAATTTCAACGGCTATATCCATTTGAAAACCATTCCGGGAGCAAGCCAGGAATTGCTCACTGAAGCAGGGTTGTATGCCGACAGGATGAGCATCAATCTGGAAATGCCAACCGAAGCCGGACTGAAATTGCTAGCTCCCGATAAATCGCATGATGATGTGAAAATGCCGTTGTCGTTTATCAAGGACAGCATCATCCAATTCAAGGACGAGAAGAAAATAATAAAGAGTACGCCAAAATTTGTTCCGGCAGGGCAGAGTACCCAAATGGTGATTGGAGCCACTCCCGAAACCGATATGGAAATCATGTACAGTGCCAACGAATACTACAAGAATTACGATTTGAAGCGGGTCTATTATTCGGGTTATATTCCAATCAGTTATGATAATCGTATGCCAATGATTGGAAGCCAACCGCCACTTTTGCGTGAAAATCGACTGTATCAAACCGATTGGCTGATGCGTTTTTATGGTTTTGATGTGCACGAAATTTTAAATGTCAAAAATCCTCATTTGGATGTAGATATCGACCCGAAATTGAGTTGGGCACTCCGAAATATGGAGCAATTCCCGATTGATATCAATACGGCCGATTATAAGATGATTTTACGTGTTCCCGGAATTGGAGTAGGTTCGGCGAATAAGATTGTTCAGGCTCGAAAGTTTGGGAAACTTCGTTCCGACCAATTGAAGAAGATTGGAATTGCCTATAATCGGGCGAAGTATTTTATAAGATGTGCTGACAGCATTTTCCAATTGAACACACCTGAAGCTTTCACCGTTAAGAACCTGATCTTATCCGAAAGTAACAGCAAATACTTGAAGGTTCCCCAAAACCAATTAAGCCTTTTCTGATGGTCATTTATATTTTCGATGGAAGTCTGGAAGGTTTGCTGACTGCAGTTTTTGAGTTTTATGAGCGAAAACCAGGGAAAGTAAAATTGGTCAGTCAGGCTCATTTTGAACCCGTTTTTTTAGAGGAAACCTTGGAGGTGATAAATGATGAGGCCAAAGCGAAAAGAGTTTGGACGGGTTTATGTAAAAAAATCAGTCCCGATTGGCGAAGCCGTTTCTACAAATGCTATCTCTCCGAAACACCTGAAATCTTCCAGCATCTGTTTGATTTTGCCTGCTATATTTTTGATAATCCGAAAGGTGCCGAAGACAATTTCGGACATCCATCAGTAATTGCGCTTTCAAAAATGGACAAAAGTGTGAACCGCGAAAAGCACCGAATGAAGGCCTTTATAAGATTTCAAGAAACTGGCGATGGTATTTTTTATGCTCCAATTGAACCCGATTATAATGTACTTCCGTTGATTGCTTCTTTTTTCAAAAACCGATATGCCGACCAGAAATGGATTATCTATGATTTGAAACGAAAATACGGCTTGTTCTATGATTTGGAGAAAGTGGAAGAAATTATATTCGATTATGTTCCTGAAGTGAAGAAAAGCAGTGTCCATTTGCCTTCTGATGTTTTGAACGACAAGGAAGAATTATATGCTTTGCTTTGGAATGATTATTTCAAAAGCACCAATATCCCTGCTAGAAAGAATATGAAATTGCATATCCAGCATGTTCCGAAAAGGTATTGGAAGTATTTGACGGAGAAGCAATCATAAAAGTTTTAAAACAAAAAAAGGCTCTACATATGTAAAGCCTTTTGAAGGTGGTCCCACTTGGAATCGAACCAAGCACCTACTGATTATGAGTCAGTTGCTCTAACCGAATGAGCTATAGGACCAATTATGAGGATGCAATATTACTACTATTTTCGTTTCGTTGCAACTATTTAGCCTATTGATTTGCTGTTTTTTTGGTTTTTGAACTTCTATCAGAATTGAAATAATTCTAATATTCTAAAAATCAGCTTTATTTTATTTCCTGGCAAAGTTCAATCAGGACGCCGTTTGTTCCTTTTGGATGTAGGAACGCTACTAGTTTGTTATCAGCACCTTTTTTAGGTGTTTCGTTTAAAACGGTAAATCCTTCTGATTTTAATCGTTCGATTTCGGAAACAATATCTTCTACATCAAAGGCAATATGATGGATGCCTTCGCCTTTCTTTTCCAAGAATTTTGCTATTGGGCTTTCGGGAGTTGTAGCTTCTAGAAGTTCAATTTTGTTGGGACCGTTCATGAAGAAGGAAGTCTTTACGCCTTCGCTTTCTACTTCTTCTGATTTATAGGGTGGTGCTCCGAAAAGTTTTTCGAAAAGTGCGTTGGAAACTTCAAGGTCCTTTACGGCAATACCGATGTGTTCTATTTTTCTCATTGCGGGTGGTTTGGTGACAAAGTTCGGAAAGTTTTTTGGGATTAAACACTAAGCACACAAAGTTTGCACGCAAAGGTCTCGAAGTTTAAAGAATGTCTGAAGTTTTTATTCTAGCCCCGACAGGAGGGAAAATCCTTTTTCAATTGCCTTGGGTTTCAACCCGAGGCAATTGAAAAAAGATTTGGAAGGATGGCGGGAACATGGATTAAACAAATGCCCGAGCGTTTTGCTCCTGATTATCATCAAAAAAAGATAAAACTTTGGGGTTTATTGACTTTGCCTCGAAAAATCGTATTTTTGCAGGATGGAAACAAACAGACAGAAAAAAATAGGTGGGGTGATCCAAAAAGATTTGGTGGATATCCTGCAAGGTGAAGTGCGAAAAAACGGAATTTCGAATCTGGTGATTTCGGTTTCGAAGGTGAGCGTTACGACGGATTTGTCGATTGCGACTGTATATCTGAGTATTTTTCCACAAGAAAAAGCGGCCGAAACTTTGGCGGCCATCAAGACCAATACGCCTTTGATCAAGCATGATTTGTCACAGAGAGTGCGCTTGCAATTGCGTAAAGTGCCTAATTTGAGCTTTTACATAGATGATTCTTTGGATTATATCGAAAAGATTGACAATGCGCTTTCAGCAAAGGAAAATCCTATTGAAAACCGTGATCTTTTAGAACGAAGAAGAAAATCGTAATTTGAATTTTTCCCTTTACATAGCCAAACGCTACCTCAGAAGCGCCAGTAAAAATAATGCGATCAACATTATCAACTGGATAGCCACAATTGGAATTATTGTGGGAAGTATGGCGATGTTTGTCATCATGTCGGTTTTTAGTGGGCTGGTTGATTTTAGTCTTTCGTTTTCGAATTCGGTTGATCCGGATTTGAAAGCAATGCCGTTGACGGGAAAATCATATCTTATTTCACCAGATCAGGAAAGCAAAATCAAGGCCCTCAAGGACGTTGCATTTTATAGCAAAGTAGCTGAGGAGCAACTGCTTTTTATGTTTGATGAAAAACAGCAGGTCGCCAATTTGAAAGGTGTTGACAGTGTTTTTACGAAAGTCAGCACGATACAGGAAGGTTCTTTCAGCGGACAATGGATCGAACCTGGCACGCTTCAGGTTGTTGTAGGTGGCATAATTGCCCAGAAATTATCGTTGGGATTGATGGATGTGAATAATCCGCTTGAAGTGTTTGTGCCAAAAGCAGGAAAAGGCGATATCAACAGTCAAGATGATGCTTTTAGGAAAGATGTCTTGGTTCCTGTGGGAATTTATTCTGTAAACGAGGAACTGGATGCCAAATATGTCTTTTGTGATCTGGCCCTGCTTCAGGAATTGTTGGATTTTAAACCAAATCAAGTCACGGCATTGGAATTCAAATTGAAACCGGGAGCGAATGAAGGAAATGTCATCACTTCACTTCAGGAAATATTAGGCGATAATATCGTCATCAAGAATAGAGTTCAGCTGAATGATTCGCTTTACAAAATGCTGAATACAGAAAATATCGCGGTCTATTTGATATTTACACTCGTGATCATCGTTGTGCTTTTCAACTTGATTGGCGCCTTGATCATGATGATTCTGGAGAAAAAAGGAAACCTCAAAACCCTTTACAATCTCGGAACTGAAATTAAAGAGCTGCGTAAAATATTCTTACTGCAAGGTACATTGCTTTGCGTAGTAGGCGGAATTATCGGTGTAGTTTTAGGACTGATTATTGTGTTTGTGCAACAGCAATTCCAATTGATCATGATCAGTGATACCTTGGCTTATCCAGTAAAAATTACCATAGCAAATATCTTTATCGTTCTTGCAACAGTTGTTGTCTTAGGTTTTGTTGCGTCGTTGATTGCTTCAAGCAGGGTGAGCAAGAAATTGATGGAGTAAGAAGATAAAAGAAGAAAGAAGCAAGAGAAAAGATTTTTTGAACCATGAAGGAGTTAAGGTTCATTAAGATTGTAGAATTTAAATAAGAAAGAGGCAAGAGAAAGAACAAACATCTTTCTTCTTGCCTCTTTTCTCTATCTTCTAAAAAGAGATTATTTCTCGTTAGCGAATCTTCTAGCTACTTCTGTCCAGTTGATTACACTGAAAAAAGCTTCAATATAATCCGGTCTTCTGTTTTGGTAGTTCAAGTAGTAAGCGTGTTCCCAAACATCCATTCCTAGGATTGGAGTTCCGCCACAGCCTACTTCCGGCATCAAAGGATTGTCTTGGTTTGGCGTTCCGCAAACATCCAATTTTCCACCAGGATGCACACAAAGCCAAGCCCATCCAGAACCAAATTGAGTTGCCCCAGCTTTAGCGAATTTTGCCTTAAACTCTTCAAAAGTCCCGAAAGATTTTTCAATAGCATCAAGCAATTCACCCGTTGGAAGTCCGCCACCGTTAGGTGACATTACCGTCCAAAACAAGTTATGATTGTAAAAACCACCACCGTTATTTCTCACGGCGGCGTTCTTTTTGTCAAGATTAATAAGGATATTTTCAATCGTCAAACCCTCCAATTCTGTTCCGGCGATTGCAGCATTTAGGTTGGTTGTGTAAGCATTATGATGTTTTGTATGGTGAATTTCCATCGTTCTAGCATCAATATGTGGTTCCAATGCATCATAAGCATACGGTAATTTTGGTAATTCAAAAGCCATAATATAGTGTTTTAAATGATTTATAAAATAATTGAAATCAAAATTAAACATTTAACTTTGGAAAAGGAAATACTATTTTGTTATAATTGTATTAACAAAAATAATAATACTGTAATTTTTAGAAGCTCATCCTGCTTTCCGTTACAAGTCCTCATGAAAAAACCAATGTTTCTAATTTTTGAAAAGAGCTTCCGTTGGTCGCTTTTTCAAAAAAAGAAACATAAAGTTTTTTCATTCCGGGCTTTCCACTTCAATCAGGGCTAGGGCAGTAGTGCTAAAATTTGACATCAGGTACAGTTACAAGACCTAACAGGTTTTCAAAACCTGTTAGGTCTAAAAATAAAACAAATGAAACGACACTCTTTCGCAATATACGACGCTTCGGCAGGTTCCGGAAAAACCTATGCACTTGTAAAAGAGTACCTCAAAATCATCCTTTCGGCCAAGCAGAATGATGCTTACAGAAATATCCTCGCCATCACTTTTACGAATAAGGCCGTCCACGAAATGAAATCCCGAATCGTGACGAATCTTTCGGAGTTTGCAAAGGAAAATCCTTCGAAAAAAGCACAAGATTTGATGCAGGATATTGCTACAGATATCAATCTTTCACTATCCGAAATCAAACAGAAATCGAAAAGTATCATCAAGCACATCATTCACAACTATGCCGCTTTTGATATTTCCACGATTGATAAATTTACGCATAAAGTTATCCGCGCTTTTGCCCATGATTTGAAACTTCCAATGACTTTCGAGGTCACACTCGATACGGAAAATCTCTTGATTGAAGCCGTCGATGCCTTGATTGCGAAAGCCGGTGAAGATGAAACGCTTACAAAACTTCTCGTAGATTTTACGATGGAAAAAACCGACGACGACAAAAGTTGGGACATCTCACGCGAAATTCTGGAAACAGGAAGATTGATCCTGAACGAAAACAATCGCGAAGAAATCACGCACTTCCACAACAAATCCATTTCGGAATTTCTCGAAATCAAGAATAAAATCCAAGAAACGTGTAAAAATCTGGAAAACGAATGTGTTGATTGTGCAAAAAACGCTTTGAATTTAATTGACTCAAACGGGATTGATTCGAAGTCTTTTTCGGCCGGACATTTTCCGAACCATCTGAATTATATCTTAAACAATGAATTAAAAAGTTCGCATAAAAAATACCATACCGAGGAAGACATCAAAATCAATAAAACGGCAAAAGACAGGGCGGTAATTGAAACCATTTTGCCCGAAATGTTGTCGATTCTTTCGTGTGTTTACAAGAATTATGAAAAGAAGAATTTTTATACGGCGTTCTTAAAAAACATCACGCCTTTGTCGTTGCTGAATACTGTAAGTACTGAACTGGCCAAAATTCAAGAGGAACAAAACATCCTTTCGATTGCCGAATTTAATGCCATCATTCACGAACAAATCCAGAACCAGCCGGCTCCGTTTATTTACGAACGATTGGGCGAACGCTACAAGCATTTCTTTATCGATGAATTTCAGGACACGTCCGAAATGCAATGGCAGAACTTAATTCCACTTATTGATAATGCACTTTCAAGCGAAGATTTGCAAGGAGAAAGAGGTTCGCTGATGATTGTGGGCGATCCAAAACAATCCATCTATCGTTGGCGTGGCGGTAAGGCCGAACAGTTTATTGAGTTGAGCAAGGACTTGAATCCGTTCAATAATCCCGATAAGCATTTGGAACATCTGGACAAAAATTACCGAAGTTATTCGCAAATAATCAACTTTAATAATGGTTTTTTCAAGATGCTTTCGGGCGAATTTGAAAATGCAGATTACAAGGATTTGTATGAAAATCACAGCCATCAAAAAAGCAACGACAAAATAGGAGGCTACGTTAATATTTCCTTTATTCCAAGAGTAGAAAATTCTGATCCCGAAGTTTCGGGAGAAGATGCGCTTGATAAGACCGAATTATTTGTCTTGGCAACTTTAAATACCATCTTAAAAGCAAAAAATAAAGGTTTTGAATACCGCGACATGGTAATTCTGACCCGAAAAAGAGGCCAAGGAATTGCGATTGCCAATTATCTTACAGAACAAAATATTCCGTTGCTTTCGTCCGAAACGTTGATGATTGCCAATGCCACAGAAGTACGCTTGATCATCAGTTTTTTGCGTTATTTAAAAAACAGTAGTGATTTAGAATCGAAGGCAAATTTCCTGCAATATATCGCCCGAAATATCCAAGAGGAACTCCCTGTTCACGATTTTATCGCAAAAGGAATGGAACTCAAAATCGAATCGGAATTTGAACAATGGCTGTTGGAGTTTTCAACTGATGTTTTGAGTCCGCTTTCGTTTCAAAACATCCGAAAAAAATCATTGTACGAAGCAGTTGAAATCATCATTTCGAAATTCATAAATCCTAAAAAAAACAACGCCTACATTCAGTATTTCTTGGATATTGTCTTGGAACGCGATATGCGAAACCAGGCCGGAATTTCCGACTTTTTGAATTATTGGGATAAGAACTCAGAAAAATTCAGCATTCCATCTCCGGAAGGTGATGATGCGGTGCGAATTATGACCATCCATAAATCAAAGGGATTGGAATTTCCCGTGGTAATCTTTCCGTTTGCTGAGGAAGATTACAGCCGAAGTCCTAGAAGCAAACTCTGGCTGGATGCCAATGAAGAAGAGCTAGGACTTCCAAAAGCTTTGATTGATAACAGCAGTGCGGTTGAAGGGTATGGCGAAGATGCTTCTGTTGTTTACAATCAGAAAAAACAGGAAGAATTGCTCGATAACGTGAACGTGCTTTATGTTGCCTTGACGCGAGCCGAAGAACAATTGTATATTATTTCGAATATGAATCTTTCCAAAAAGGGAGAAATTCCTAAGAACAATATGGCGACATTCTTCATTAATTATCTTGACAATTTTTCGGATTTTAATGTAGATAAATTTGAATATGAATTTGGGGATCCAAACAAGCTGTCGCCAGAAAGCGAAATCGTTGAAAAACCTGTAAATATCGAATTGGTTGCTGAAACATTAAATCCAAAAAATATAAAAATTGCCCAACGAGAAGCCTTGATGTGGGGAACGCACCAGCAGGAAGCGATTGAATATGGAAATGTTTTGCATGAGATTTTGTCGTTTGTAAAAACTAAAAATGATGTTCCGCTTGCGATTCAAAAAGCCATCGAAAATGGATTGATTACTATTAATCAGGAAGAAATTGTACGGCAAACGATCGACGAAATTGTTAATCATCGAGAGCTTGAGATTTATTTTTCTGAAGGAAATAGAATCTTGAACGAACAGACCATTATCCAGAAAGAAGGACAAATCGTAAAGCCGGACAGAATGGTTTTGACCAAAAATAATGAAGTTCTTTTGTTGGATTATAAAACTGGAATCCACAATCAGAAATACCAATCGCAGTTGGAGGGTTATCAAAATGCTATTGAAAAAATGGGCTTCCGCGTTTCAAAAAAAGCACTGATTTATATAGGAGAAACAATCAATATAGTAAATTTGTAAAATAGTAACTAGGGAAAAGCCAAAAGGCAAGAGTCAACCCTGAACCATAAACCTAAAATCTTATACCTTTAAAATGTACGGAAAAATACAACAACACTTGCAAAACGAACTGAAAACCATTGAAGACAATGGAATTTTCAAGAAAGAAAGAATCATCACTTCACCACAAGGAGCTGAAATTACCATTTCGACAGGAGAAACGGTTTTGAATTTTTGTGCCAATAACTATTTGGGATTGTCTTCGCATCCGGAAGTGGTCCAGGCCGCAAAAGATGCTTTGGATACACATGGTTTTGGAATGTCGTCTGTTCGTTTCATTTGTGGCACACAGGATATTCATAAAACTTTAGAAGAGAAAATTGCAGAATTCTACGGAACCGAAGATACAATTTTGTATGCCGCCGCTTTTGATGCAAACGGAGGTGTTTTTGAACCATTGTTTGGAGAAGAAGATGCTATTATTTCCGATAGTTTGAACCATGCTTCGATTATTGATGGTGTTCGTTTGTGTAAAGCGGCACGATATCGCTACGAAAACAGCAATATGGAAGATTTGGAGCAGCAATTGATCAAAGCCAATGAAGCCGGAGCTCGTTTTAAAATTATTGTTACCGATGGTGTTTTCTCTATGGATGGAGTAGTGGCGCCATTGGATAAAATTTGTGATTTGGCAGATAAATACGATGCAATGGTAATGGTTGATGAATGCCATGCCGCTGGATTCATCGGTGCAACCGGAAAAGGAACACTTGAAGCAAAAGGTGTAATGGGAAGAGTTGACATCATCACAGGTACATTAGGAAAAGCACTAGGAGGAGCAATGGGAGGCTATACGACTGGTAAAAAAGAAATTATAGAGTTGCTGCGTCAACGTTCAAGGCCTTATCTGTTTTCAAATTCTTTGGCACCGGCAATTGTCGGCGCTTCCATCAAAGTTTTCGAGTTGTTGAAAAAAGATACTTCATTGAGAGATAAACTAGAATGGAACACCAATTATTTCAAAGAAGGAATGAAAAAAGCAGGTTTTGATATTATCGATGGCGACTCTGCTATCGTTCCAGTGATGCTTTATGATGCAAAATTATCGCAAACTATGGCCAATGAGTTGCTGAAAAAAGGAATTTATGTCATAGGATTTTTCTTTCCGGTTGTACCTAAGGAAAAAGCAAGAATAAGAGTACAACTCTCTACAGCCCATACAAAAGAGCATCTGGACAAGGCAATAAGGGCATTTACCGAGGTCGGTATAGCGTTAAATATTTTAAGCAACTAATAATTTATCTAAAAATTATGTTATTTTTTTAACATTTTCTTTTGTGGTTAGGATTTAAGGCATTACTTTTGTCCTAATAACTTTTGTAACTAAAAAAATCAAGTATGAAACATCTTAACAAAATTTTTGTTGCGGCATTGATGGTTTTCGGACTAACTTCGCAAGCGCAAGATACTGACAATCCTTGGGCTATTACCTTTGGTGCTAACGCGGTTGATACCCAAGCCAGTGCTACATTTGACGGTGACTTCGCTGACCGTTTTAACAAACCATTTAAAATCAAAGAAAACTGGAACATCCTTCCTTCTGTTTCTTACTTAACGGTAAGTAGAAGCGTTGGTAGTGGATTCTCTGTAGGAATTACAGGATCTGTGAACAAAATCACTAAAGTAGTTCAGCAATTTTCTGAAGGTGGTGAATATGAAGTTAGAAACCCTGGAGATTTGACTTATTATGGAGCTGATGCTATCATCAAATATAGCTTCATGGAAATGTTAGGTTCTAAAGTAATTGATCCATCTGCACATATTGGTGGAGGTTACACTTGGTGGGGAGATGCTAGCGCAGGTAGCGTTAACGGAGGTATAGGTTTAACATTATGGTTTACTGAAAACGTTGGTTTGTCTCTACAATCTACTTACAAGAAAACATTTGATGAAGACAAGAACAATACTGGAGTTCGTTCACATGTTCAACATTTTGCAGGTCTTACTTTCAAATTTGGAGGAAAAGATACTGACGGAGATGGTGTATACGATAAAGACGACGCTTGTCCAGAAGTTGCTGGTCCTAAAGAATTAAACGGTTGTCCTGATACTGACGGTGACGGAGTACTTGACAAAGATGACGCTTGTGTTGACGTAGCTGGTCTAGTTGAATTCCAAGGTTGTCCTGATACTGACGGAGATGGTATTCAAGATAGCGCTGATGCTTGTCCAGAAGTTGCTGGATTGAAAGAATTCCAAGGTTGTCCTGATACTGACGGAGACGGTGTTCAAGATAAAAACGATAAATGTCCTACTGTTGCAGGTCCTAAAGAAAACGGTGGTTGCCCATGGCCAGATACTGACGGAGACGGAGTACTTGACAAAGATGACAAATGTCCTTCTGTAAAAGGTACTGTTGCTAACAACGGATGTCCAGAAATTACTCAGGAGCAAATCACAAAATTGAATGCTTACGCTAAAACAATCTTGTTCAACAGTGGTAAATCTACTTTCAAACAAGAAACTTTCGCAGTACTTCAATCAATCACTGCAATCTTGAAAGAATATCCTTCTTCTAAATTCAGTATTGAAGGACACACTGATAGCGATGGTAAAGATGCAATGAACCAAAAATTATCTGAAGACAGAGCTGGTGCAGTTAAGAACTACCTAATCGAAAATGGTATTGCTTCTGACAGATTGACTTCTTCAGGTTTTGGAGAAAGCAAACCAATCGATACTAATAAAACAGCTAAAGGAAAAGCTAACAACAGAAGAGTTGAAGTGAAATTGGTTAAATAATTTCTTCCTTTAAATAATCTAAGAAACGCCTCGATTTATCGGGGCGTTTTTTTATTTTTATAAAATGACAAATGATACTTTTTTAGAAAAGATTGCCCAAACGATACTAGATTCTTACAAAGAAAATCTATCTGATTTAGTTGTAGTTCTTCCAAATAAAAGGGCAAAAGTGTTCTTGATCGAAGCACTTAAAAGCAAAGTAGAAAACACCATTTTTTCGCCTCAAATTATAAGTATAGAAGATTTTATACAGGAAATAGCAGGCATACGTTCGATCGACAGTGTAGAGCTTTTATTTGAATTTTATGAGGTATATTTATCAGTCACAGATAAACAACAGCAGCAAACTTTCGAGCTTTTTGCGAATTGGGCGAAAACGTTGCTTCAGGACTTTAATGAAATCGACCGATATCTTCTCGATCCAAAACATGTTTTATCGTATTTAAAAGATATTGAAGACATAAAAAAATGGGGAATTGAGATTGAAAATAAAACCACTTTACTCGAAAATTATATCGACTTTTGGAAACTTCTACCCAACTATTACGAATCACTTTATAGCCATTTGTTGAATAAAGGACTCGGTTATCAAGGGTTAATTTACAGACAGGCAGTCGAAAATCTGAATCATTTTTCAAATTCAATTGGAGAGAATCAGTTTCTTTTTGCCGGATTTAATGCTCTGAATGCTTCCGAAGAAAAGATAGTACAGCATTTAATCGCTTCCGACTCTGCTAAGATATATTGGGATGTTGATACAGTTTTCCTCAACGATCCTTTTCACGATGCAGGTTTGTTTGTCAGACGATTCAAGGAAAATTGGAAATACTACAAGTCAAATCCATTTGAATGGATTGTAAACGACTTTTCGCAATCCAAAAACATTCAGATCATTGGGACACCCAAAACAATTGGGCAAGCCAAAATTGCGGGTAGTATTATTGAAAAACATATTCAAAACGATACCGTTTCGCTCAATAAAACGGCCATTGTTTTGGGCGAGGAAAGCTTGCTTATTCCACTTTTATATGCCTTGCCTTCATCCGTTGGTGCATTGAATATTACTATGGGCTACTCAGGAAAGAACAATCCTGCACAGATTTTAATTGCCAAATTGTTCAAAATGCACACCAATGCTGTTTCCAGAAAAGGAGAAAGCTATGTGTTGTATTACAAAGATGTTTTGGATATTCTGACGCATCCGTTGGTGGAACCCTATGCCAATACTTCCAAACTTGTCAACCTAATCAATCAAAACAATTATACTTTTATCACACACAAGCGTGTACACGAGCTGAACGAAAATCCATCGGAACTATTTCTTTTACTGTTTCAGAAATGGGAAAATGGTTCTGTAGCGGTTCTCGAAACGTTATCAAAGTTGTTACTTATTATAAAGTCAAATTTAAGCAACGACAATCAGGAAGAAAAAATTGCAAAAGCCTTTGTATATTCGGTCTTTAAAATCATCAATAAGCTTATTAATTATTATTCACAGCATCATCATATTGATAAAATCGAAACGTTGTATGCCATTTATAAGCAGATAATCGACCTGGCTGAGGTTTCTTTTGAAGGCGAACCGTTGAATGGTTTGCAGATTATGGGTGTGCTTGAAAGCCGTGTGTTGGATTTTGAAACGGTGATTGTAACATCGATGAATGAAGGGAAATTTCCGGCAGGAAAATCGATGAATTCGTTTATTCCGTATGATGTAAAACGGGAGTTGGGATTGCCTACTTTTAAAGAAAAGGATGCCATCTATACCTATCACTTTTACCACCTTTTGCAACGAGCTAAGAACATTTATCTGCTCTACAATACCGAGAGCGAAGGTCTCGACGGTGGAGAAAAAAGCCGTTTTATTACCCAACTCGAGGTCGAAAAACAACCTAATCATACTCTTACACACGAAATCCGTAGCAGTGATGTCCCTCTGATTGCCTATGAACCAATCGTAATTCCGAAATCCGATAAGGTAATGGAACGATTGAAAGAAATTGCCGAAAAAGGCTTCTCGCCGTCGGCATTGACGAGTTATATCCGAAATCCGATTCAGTTCTATTTCCAGAAAATATTACGCATAAGCGAAGTGGAAGAAGTGGAGGAAAACATCGCCCTCAATACTCTTGGAACCATCATTCACGGTACTTTGGAAGCATTGTACACGCCTCTAATCGATAAATTCCTGACGATTGAAGACATCAAAAACTGCATCAGGGAGATTGACGCTGAAGTTTTAAAACAGTTTAAAGAAATCTATAAAGAGGGCGAAATCAAGAAAGGAAGAAACCTTCTTGCCTTTGAAGTGGCCAAACGGAATGTCTATAATTTCCTAAAGCTTGAACTTCAAAATCTTGAAGAAGGCGATGCTGTAAAGATTATTGCACTGGAGAAAACCTATGAAAGAACGTTGGAGCATCCTGCCTTGCCCTATCCGGTGCTCATCAAAGGAAATGTAGACCGAATTGAATACCGAAACGGCAAAATTCGTATCATCGATTATAAAACTGGAAAAGTAGAAGGCCGGGATGTTACCCTAAAACATTGGCACAAGCTTACGGAAGACATAAAATCCGACAAGAGTATCCAGGTTTTGGCATACGCTTTTATGTATGCTCCGCATTTGGAAGGACATGAAATGGAAGTGGGTATTATCTCTTTTAAGAATTTAAAATCGGGATTTCTTCCGTTTAATTTTGTAGAAGAAAAGCAAGCGATGTCTATCATAAACGATGAAATTTCCGAAAATTATACCGAGCAATTGGTCTTGCTTTTGAAGGAAATACTAGACGTGACGATTCCTTTTGAAGAAAAAATATAAGTTAGACTTGCTTAAAAAAATCCAGCAGATTTTTCTTTAAATCATCTCGATTTTCAATATGGCTCATGTGTCCGTCTGGAAAAGTGAGGAGCTTCACAGCCGTTCCGTCCAGCTGTTCGAGGCTTTCTTCGTAGTTCAAGACGGGATCATTTTTGCCTAAAATCAATACTATAGGATAGGGAGCAAAATGCAAAATCACCTCTCTGTCCTTGCGGATCTTCATCCCTTCGAGAGAAGCTACAATTCCCTGTAAAGGCGTTTTTAGGGCTTCTATTTTTACATTTTCAATTTCTTCTTCTAGTCTTTCCCTATTGTTTTCGCTGAATAAATTTGCGATAGAAAGCCTAACGAAGTTACTGTAACTTTGTTTTACCGCCTTGATTGCACGGTCGCGATTGGCCTTTCGCTCGTCGCTATCGGCGCGAGAAGTAGAGTTCAAAAGCACAATCCCTTTCACATTGTCTGCGTATAATTCGGCGAAAGCCAAAGCCACATAACCGCCCATCGAGTGCCCCACAAGAACTGCTTTCCTGATTTTTAGTTCTGATAAAACGGCGTGCACCACATCGGCATTGTCTTCCATAGAATGCACGTATCCCAGGGGTTGTGTTTTGCCGTGACCTAACAAATCAATTGTAACAACACGATATTTCTTAGAAAAATCAGCTATATAAGCGTCCCACATAGTTTGATTTTCCAAAAAACCATGCAATAATACGATAGCTGTTCCCTTGCCGCTTTCAGAAAAGAAAACTTGTGTACCTCTGTGGGTAATGAATTTATCTGCCAAAGTCTTTTTACGGTGTTTTAATCAACAAATTTACAAATATTTGATACAAACTAATAACTAATGTTTTAAGCTTTTATTTCGTTTATATATCATTGTCTAATAGTTGGCTTAGTGTTGTAAACGTAATATCATAAAAAAGCCCTTCCGTATTGGAAGGGCTTTTTATTATTTGATTGCATTGTAATTACTTGACGATAAGGAAT
>NZ_JBMGQS010000010.1:0-108117 GCF_049060005.1 Flavobacterium sp. PLA-1-15
ATCTTCTCAAACTACATCTGTAATATATTATGTGATCTCTCCTTCGTCGAGAGGACAACTTTGCGGATGTGGAGTATGGAAAAACCTCAAAGTCATTTCCAAGTAGCATCTTTAAATATTATGTAATGACTCCAATCTTGTCTCCCCAATCTTCTCACCCCAATCTTGTCATCTCGACGCAGGAGAGATCGCATAAAGAAGCTCCGTAAAGCAATTCTATAAGAAACCTCATAAAGTATTCCGCAAAGAATCTTCTCAAACTACATCTGAAATGTATTATGTGATCTCTCCTTCGTCGAGAGGACAACTTTTCGGATGTGGAGTATGGATAAACCCCAAAAGTCACTTCCAAGTAGCATCTAAAATATTATGTAATCTCTCCTGCATTGTGATGAAAACTGTATGGATGTGGAGTATGGGAAACCTCAAAGCATTTCTCCAAACCATCAACCTAATGTAATAGGCTATCAATACACAATCTTCTTGCTTACCACTGCTCCGTTTTCGAGGGTTACTTTTACGATGAGCACCTGCTCGTTCATCACGATGTTGGAGGCAGAAAATTGCTTTTGGCTGTTGTTCTTGCTTTCAAAAACCGCTCTCCCCAGGAGGTCGTAAACGGTAACGTCCTGTATGTTTTCGAAAGTGGATTTGATGTTGATTTCACCCTTGTTGTTGTATACGAGTACGCCATTTGCGACAGCCTCAGGAGTTTCGGTACCCAAATTGGTATTGACGAATTTCAACACAAAACGGTCGTTAAAAGTCCCCGGAACGGCATTGAAACTATAGGCCGAATCTTTCAGGTTGTGTGTTACATTCAAAGTCAAATCTTCAAGGAAAATGTCCTGTCCTTCGAAAATTCCGTCTACATGGTCAATGCCAATTTGCAGTGTTCCGGTCAAGGTATTGTTGTAGCCCATCGGGATGACATCCTGATTGTTGAACGGCAATGCCCTTCCTTGGATGGTAAGCTCCTTTTGGTCCAGCAATGAATACAAGGCTACGTGATTACCGCTAAAGCGCTCTCCGTCGTACCCCCAATCGAGTCCGTTTGTGGCATTTTCCATATAGCCCACCAACGTTTGGTTAAAGGCGCCTTGTGTATTGAAGATGTTCAGCCAGATGCGGTGTTTTCCAGTCATGTCCCAGTTTTGGACAGGAGTAGTGTTGGCAGGCCTAAAGAAAGTGTGGTTGTGTGCCTTTTCACGCATTCCGTTATGGTAAACAACATTGCCGGAAGCGATTCCTTTTACAAAGAAGGATTGACCCGAAGCTACATACTGGGTTGGGGTATTGGTGTTGCTTCCCGGAGAAGCAGAAGGTTTTGTAGATACCGGCCCTGTGAAATTAAAGGTGGCATAGTCGTGTGCGGTATATTGGTATTGTGACAGGGGGGAGTTGTGCGTCCATAGATAGACAGTTCCTTCCAAGAGGTTTCTGTTTTCCAATAAAAACTTTTCGATATCTAGTGCTGAAGGATATGGATTTCCGATAAGATTCCACTTGTCTGTTCCTCCTGTAACGGCATGTTCTACCAATCCATTATTTGGGATTCCGATAAAGGTGGCGGTATAATTTTGTACTGTGCTTGGGTCTGTAGAATAGTTTTGTGGTGCACGCACGGCATATCCGCGTCCGGGAACCATAACCTCATTACCCACGTTGATGGTAGCCCAAGCTTGCGGATCGGCGGCATGGTCCCACTTGTAGAATTTATCAAACATGGTCATTGGGGAAAGACTCATGGTAGGATGTCCTCCTAATTTATATCCCGAAGCTTCCGTTAGCGGCGAGCTCCAATAAGTAAGGTCGTAGCGGTACATGGGTTGGCTGATGCGGTGCATGATCATGTTTCCGGTTCCGGTATTGTTTGCAAAGTCGTTCGTTTGATAAAGCGAATTATTGTTAAGCACTTCGATGGTACCGTTGTTTACAATCTCGCTCTCTACCGACAGGTAGCGTTCTTCCAGTATAGGTGTCGTTTTTGGTGCTACGGTAAGCGTCACGCCAGCCTGTACTTCACATTCGCAGGCGGTAACATTTCCGTTTACAGCGGTGTCGTAATCTCCCGCAAAGATGGCTTTTTGGGAAGCAGTTGGCGGTGCTCCATCACCGGACCATGCGGTTCCATTCCAGGTTTTTGTATTGCTGATGCCACCGTAAATCACGATATCATCTAAGCTGATTGCTTTGTTTCCTGAGTTTGGTGCTGTTCCTGATACCGTAAAACGTATGCGTACGTTGGGATGTTCTCCTGTTGGACTCACCACATAGGTCAGCACGGGAGGATTGTTATAGGTTGCAGTATTTGGGGTAATATCAAAGATTTCCGGATTGATAAAAGTATTTCCTCCATCAATGGAATAGGAAACCATAAGATCCAGTTCGGCATTTGCTGACTTTCCCCTGAATTCCACTTTTGTAACATTGCTCAGGTCAAATTCTGTTTGGGTATAACCGATGTTACCATTGCTGTACAATCGCATTTGGATCCATTTAGAACCTGATAGTGCTGGAGTAGTAGTAGTTGGCGTTCCGTAAAAAGTTTTCCATTGTTTGTCAGACGGTCCGTCAAATACGGTTTGCTGATAGTTGGTTTGAGTTGTAAACTCAGCTTCTTCAAAACCGGTTTCGTATATTATTTCTTCTCCAGCAGCACAAGGAATATAGTGGGTTGCATTACCTTGAACAGCAAAAGTAAAAGGGTTTGCATTTGCCGTAACGTCATTGTTTGTGATGCTTACAGTAGCATTTTTTATTCCCATGGAAGCAGGGTTGAACGTTACGGTGAAGGTGGCCGAAGCACCTGCCGCAACAGTTGCCGTGGTTGGTGACACTGAGAAATTGACCGCATCACTGACAGTAATGTTAGTTACCGATAGCGCTACATTTCCAGTGTTGCTGATGGTAAAAGGCTTGCTCTCTGTGGTAGGCTGTGTTGTATTAGCGTTGGCATTTCCAATCAATGTATTATTGGTTGTGCTTATGGTTGTACTGCCATTATTGATTGCTATAGCGTTTCCGCTTACGCCGATTATGGCATTATTTCCAGTACCCCTGATGTTGAAGGCAAACAAATTTATGTTTGAACTGTTGTTTGGGATGTTGACAATGGCATTTCTTTCACCGATTGCAGTTGGAGAAAAAGTAACTTCAAAAGTAACTGTCGCTCCTGGAGCTACCGTTGATGGAGGGGGAGTGGTAACGGAAAAGTCAGTTGCATTTGCACCTGTGATAGTCAAGCCAGAAAGATTCAATACAGCCCCACCCAGGTTTTGAATGCGGTAGGACTTCGCTTCTGAAGTGCCAATTGTTCGCGCTGCAAAAAGAGTGTTCTGTGTGCCAACAGGAACATTGGTTCCATTGGTTATATCCGGATATGAACCCAGATTTGCTTCTACGTTAATAAAGGCAACAGCAGTGGTGACCTCACCATTAAGTACGGCTGTTTTAGTAGTGGCATTAGTTGATACTGCTTCCACCGTTCCTAAATAAATCGCTTGTGGAAGCCCTGCCTTCAATCGGGCATAGATACTGGTGTTGGATACCGCATTAGAAGCATTTCTTACCAATGTGATGGTTGCCAAAGGAGTAGTAAAGGTAGCATTTGTAGATAGTTCCCAATCTGTTGGAGCATTGATCGTAATGTTTTGTGCCAGGTTGGTTCCTGAAACTGTAAACACTTGATTTGTTGAAGGTCCTTGTCCTAAGGCATAAGTAAATATAGAAAAATTACTTGTAAGCACTATTGTAGGTTCGAAAACGGTAAGGGTTGCAGTATTTGAGGTCAAAGTGCCGCAACTGTTCGTTACGTTTACACGGTATTGATAGCCCGACATGTCCATTGTGGTTGCAGGTGTAGTGTAGCTGTTTGCGGTTGCAGTTGGAATATCTGTCCATTCGCTTCCGTTGTTAAGTTGCCATTGATAGGTTATCGTTGCTGAACCACTTGCAACAACCGAAAATGTGGTAGTGGTACCCACTAGGATGCTCCTGTTGACAGGTTGTGTTGTTATTGAAACCGCAGTGTTGATGGTAACTAGCGGACTTTCTATCGCATCGCTCCAGCACTGAGTAGTATTGTTTCTTGCTCGTACAAAACGGCTTCCAGTTGTACTGATGATTTGGTTGGAGGTAATAGGTGTTGCTATTGAAACATCATTGGCGGTAGTTTGCCAGTAATAGGTTTCTCCAGCAGGTGCCGTTCCCGTATAGGCTAAGGTAGCAGGACCACAAGAAGGGTTGTTGCTTGTGGAGAAGCTGTTGGCTGGTGTAGCCGGGAGGACAGCACATTGGCCAGTTCCCGAGAAATTGATTTCTTCATAGGTAATGCCTCCTACATTTAGGGTTACCTTTCCGCTTTGTGCCCCGGTTGTAGTGGCGTTGTAACGTATTTGGATAGTGCCGGAATAATCATTTTGTGCCGTCCTCACTAGTGTCAGTTGGCTGCTCCATGTAGTGCCGTCCAAGCTGATTTGAAAACCGGAATGTTCTGAGTTTAGGGCAATATTTCCAGTAAGGGCTTGTGCTGTGATAGCAATTGTTTGCGGCGCTGATGTAGTTCCCGTTGGAACTGTTCCAAAATTCACCACATCTGGGTTGGCTACAATGGTCATTGCAGGAGCAGTAACAGTACCGCTAACGGCAATTGTTTTTTGAGTGGCTCCAGTGCTGTTGGCAGTAATATTTCCTGAATATGTTGTAGCTGTCAAACCTGCTTTGAGCCTTACATAGCGTGTTGTATTGGCGGCAACGCTTCCACTGGAATGGTTCACCGTCAACACATCAGAATAAACCCCATTTATAGCCGTAGAAAGTTCAAAGTTCGTAGGCGCTTGAAGGGTAATATTGGCGGTAAGATTGCTGCCACTCAAGGTGAATGGTTTTCCAACTGATGGGCCGGAACCTTGTGCGTAGTCCAGTCCTGAAATGGCAGAACCAACTGTAATGGTTGGAGAAGTTTCTACAAGTTTATACAGTTGCAATTCATGCTGATTGGCATTGTCATAAGCGGCAAACCTTGGTGCTCCATTGTTATAGGAGAGTTGTCTTGTACTTGTGTTTACATTGTTTACGGTAAACTTGCTGCTGGAATATGAAAATGTCCATCTGTTTGAGTTGGCAGGATTGTCTTCAGCGGAAGCGGCATTGCCCGAACTCCAACCTACATATTTTGAAATCGCTTCATTAAATATTGTTCTTCCTGAACCGTTAGTTTCAATTTTCCAAACATTATTTGCGGAAGGATTAACAATGTTTCCAGAGGTTAGCGATACTGATGCACTTAGATAGTAACCAGTTGTAGCGGTTCCAGATCGACCATTTGTCATCAGAAAGGCATCGCTTTCATTTGTAATGACATAGTATCCATCGGTCAATTGGGCTAAAGATGTAATTTTTGTGAAGGTACCTGTTCCTGCATATTGTCCAAAGCTATTCGTAAATACGATCAAGCTCAGCATTACAAGCATTCGTTTTAAGATGGATGTGTAATTTTTTTGTCCCATATCAAGTTCTTTTATTTTACTTCAATTTATCGATTGACTTACCGAACAAAATTAAGGTCGGCGTCCTGAAATAATGATAACTAAGGATTACACTTTGGTTATTAATTGTTTACTATAGCGTTAGGGATGTTAATTGATTGTTAGTGATGATAACGCAAGAGTTTTTGCAATTCTTAGGTGATCGGTTCGATATAAAGCAAAAAAATCCCGTCTCTTTTGATTGAGACGGGATTCCTGAAATTCTGATTTGTGCTTTAGTAAACGATTTTTTTGTTTACAACTTGTCCGTTAACAAGTGTTGCTCTCACGATAAGTGGTTGCTCATTAAGCACCACATCAGTAATGTTGTATGAATTAGTGCCCACGTTTTTAGCATTAAAAACCTGTCTTCCTAAAAGGTCATAAACTGTAATGTTCTGTATGTTTTCGATTTGCGACTTAACGGTAATCTGATTGTTGTTTTTATAAACCGATACACCATTTGCAATATGCTCATGATCTGGATTGCTTAGTTCAGAAAATGGGGCATAACGCAATACAAAACGCTCATCAAAAGTTCCTATCTCTGAAGTGAATGCATATTCAGACTCTTTCAAGTTGTGTACAATGTTTAATAATTTGTCTTCCAAGTACACATTCTGATACTCAAATAATCCGTCATAATGGTCGATGCTTATGTTTAAAGGACCGGCTATCGTACTTTGGTAGCCTAATGGCACTTCATCTTCAGTTGTGAACGGCAGCGCTTTTCCTTGTATAGTGAAGTTTTTGTCCTCCACTATAGAATAAAGTTTCAGTTGTGTTCCTCCAAATTGTGGTCCATCATATCCCCAATCAATGCCATTTGTAGCATTTTCGATATAACCAACTAGTGTTTGGTTGAAAGCCTCTTCGTTATTACGAAGGTTCAGCCAAACTCTGTGTTTTTCAGGCGTAGTTTCTACTTGATTGAAAGCGCTATTTTCTCCTGCTGGTCTAAAGAAGTTGTTGTTGTTGCTCACTTCTCTCATAGCATTTGTAAAAGTTACTGTTGACGCACCCGCCGAAATACCTTTTACATAGAAACCTTGCCCTGCCGCTAAATATTTAGTAGCACCACCCGTGCTTCCTAATGGATAAGTAGTTGTTGGTCCTGAAAAGTTATAAACGGCATAATCACTGTTGTTATACGAATATCCGTCCAAGGCAGTATTGTGCGTCCACAAATAAATTGTTCCTTCCAGTTTTGTATTGTTGGCCAATAAGAATTTCTCAATATCAATTGCTGATGGATATGGATTTCCTAGAAGATTGAATCTTTCTGGTGTAGAAGCTCCGTTTCCAAAAGTCGCATAAGTAACGTTACCGTTGTTTGGAACTCCAGTAAAGCTTCCAGTATAGGGAACTTTCACTGCAGGATTTGTAGAGAATGATTGTGGTGCTCTAACGGCGTATCCTTTGCCAGGAACCATAGCCTCAGCGCCAACAGGGATAATGACCCATGCACTAGTAGCAGCATTCCATGACATAAACTTATCGAAAAGGGTCATCGGAGAAAGATCCTTCACAGTATGTCCCTTTACAGGAGAACCCCAATAAGTAAAGTCATAACGATACATAGGAGTGGTGGTTCTCATGACTTTTATTTTTCCAGTATTGTTATTGGTAAGCTCATTATCAACGACTGTAACCTGAACAAGGCTTCCGTCGTCTTCCACTAGAATTCCTTCAGTGGCAGTGTTATCTACAGTTGTAATTCCATTAGTAACGGTTAGCGATTTATTGCCTTCAATTTTAAGCAAGCTAGAAGTAACGGTCAAATTATCCCTTACAAGGATTGGGTCTGTGGCAAGTGTTTTAGTTCCTGTTCCAGATACAGCCACTTTTTTATAAGAGTTGTTTGTGCTGATGTTGTAAGGCGTTATCGTTTGATCTGCTCCCGCATATTCTACTGTTGAACCAGCTTCTAATATTGGATTTACCAAGATCGCATTGCTAATTGCTGTACTTGTGCTTCCTGTAAAACCATCCGTGTTTTTGAATTTGAATGTAGCACCATTCTTAACCGTGAAAATAGCAGATGCAGCTACAAACTGTATTCCTTGGGTTGCACTATTATTAGAGATGTTTGTTCCATTGATATCGATTCTTCCATAATTGATAGTAGGAGAACCCAATCGGATTTCGATGGCATTTCCAGCACCATAAAATTCAATTTTAGAAGTACTTGCTAAAGTGTATGTGCCTGCAGCATCTGGCTTAACGCCTGTTCCAGATATTTTATATTGCGATGTTCCTGTCATGGTTAAAGCTGTAGAAGCTCCACCGGCAGCAAATGTTTGAGCCTCCAATATAACGGGACTGGCTATGGTAAGTTTTGTGGAAATCGCAGTGTTTCCAAGCAATGTCTTGGTGCCACTTCCTGTAAGAGTCAGATTAGCGTATGACGGAGATGCTTGAACTGGTTGAGCTCCTGCACGGCCATATTCAATAGTACTTATTGGACCTAAAACAGGAGAAATTGTTGGGATAGCGGCATTAGCACCCACAAATCCTTGTTCATCGCGGGTAATAAATCTTCCATTGATGTTTACAGATGGAGAACCTCCGCCATTTAGAACTTGATTTTCACCATTATTGTCAAAAGCCCCAGTAACATTTAATGCGGCATTGTTTAGGATTAAATTATTGCTTGATCCAGATGCCAGCTTGAAAGTATAGCTCAGGACGTTGAAGGCTGTATTTATCGTCAGAGGAGTAGTCATGTTAGAAGTAATATTAGCAGAAGTAGTTACTGTTGCCGGATTACCAAAAACGATTCCTGCACCAACCGGGAATGGGGTAGTGGTTGAACCTGCTAAAATATAATTCACGTTTGCAGGAAGTGAAAGCCTTCCCGTTGCAGGAGTGGTGTTCACACTTGCAAACCCTTGAAAGGAACCTACTGATCCTACGCCACCAATACCACCTGTGTTAGTTGTAGAAAGGGTAGAGCCTGATTCGAAAGCTACACGTGAATGTGTTGCGTTTCCTGTAATTACTCTAGCGCCCAAGTTAATTCTTCCACCATTTAGAACCGTAAAAACAGATTCTGCCCCAGCGGCTGATCCAAAAGTAAGATTAGACGACATTGATAATGTGGTCCCAGAATTTACAGTATAGGAAACAGAAGACGAATTTGTTCCGGTATAATTAAAGGTTTGCGTTCCTGCATAGAAAAATACAAATCCCTTTGCAGGAGTTGCAGACGAAGTTGTAAAAGTACCGTTTTCAGTTTTAGAAAAATTTCTTCTAACGTTGATGACGTTTCCTGTAACATCTCCTGTTCCGAAATCAATAGCAGGCGAGGCAAGAGATGTAGAAACAAAGCTGTTGTTTAATGTTAGATTGGCAACTCCGGTTGAAGAAGAAACATTTTCCAAAAGCACCGCTCCTGTTCCAGACAAGTTGAAATTTCTATTTATTGATAGGTTGAAATTTACATTACCACTGTTAGCGTTATCGATTAATATGAATTTCCCTGCGCTAATATTAAAAACATTTGTTGCATTTATGGTGACAGTTCCAGATCCTTTTGAAGCGATAAATTCTCCACCTGTAATTGTGGTGATACCAGAAAGTGCAAGAGTGTTGCTTCCTGTTCCATTAGAAACGATTAATTTACCGTTAGCAAGATTTAGTCCTGTGATTGTATTGGTGTGCGTACCAGAGTCATTGATGCAGATGATGTTGTTTGCGTTAGAAGTAGTAGTTCCTATGTTAAGTTTGCCAAGTACTTTAAAAGCACTATTATTCATGACAACTGGAGCTCCTTGGTTTGGATTGTTCCAATTTAAAATACCAAAGGACTGGTTTGCATTACTTGCGGTAATTGGCGTAACGTTGTTAAGTCCTATTATGTTACAGATAGAAGCCGCATTCCATGCCGCATTAGGGAAAGTTAGGGTTGCAGAAGCTATGTTGTGATTGTAAACCCCAGTTGCTCCAAAACTTGCTCTTGCTCCCGTAGCTTGAGTAAATGTTCCATTATTGTAATTAAAAGTACCACGAACTGTAAGATCGGTTGCACCATTGTTTAAAGTAAAGTTGGCACCCGTTTCTAAAGTAAGAGTGGCGCCAGTTTCTACTATTATCTGATCGGCAACTATGGTAGTAGTACAAGTTATCGTGTGTCCTGGCTGAATCAAGATCCCTCTTGAAAATTGGTTTGGAACCAAGGTGGAAACTATCCAACTGTCTACATTGTTGTGCGAAGTTTCCCAGCTACTTGCGGTTCCCCAGTCTCCTGAAACGACCCTACTACGGAAATAATTACTTGCCCCTGACGCTAGACCTATGTCAAATTCTGTAGACACAGCGGGTGCCAAGGTGGTTGAAGTTGCGGTCAAGGTAAATCCTGTTCCTGCTGTATTATGTACGATAGATGCAAAAGTTGCCAGTCCAGAGGCGGTATTTCTATTGGCAACATTAACAGGTGTTCCTACTGTATTAAAGCTTCCTGTCGTAGTAAGAATCACGGGAATAGTATGATAACCGGTATCACGATTACCGAGAGCATCAACTGCTTGCATAGTGACAGCTGGAGCCATGGCAACAAAAGTATCGGTGTCGCTAGGTTCTTGAACAAATTCTAGTTTTGTGGCTACAACATCAATTCTGTTATTAGGAGACGTAGATGATGTTACAGCTCTTGAACCATTAGCAGAAGTTGTTCCTGCATGGGTAAATGCAAAAGTAGATCCTGTTGATAATGCTCCTGCAGCTGTTACTGTAAACACGGGAATTATACCATCGGTTACCAATTCATTATAGGTTACCCTAATTGTAAATGTCTTGGTTCCGTTATCTGGAGCAGCCAAGGATAAATCGCTGAAAGTAATGCTTGCCGCGCCGTCCATATCTTCACCAACTTCTGTAACTCCGTCATAAAGGGCAACAGACCTAATATTTGCTGAATTGGATAATGCAAATGTTATATTGGTAAGCGTAGTTGGCAGATTGTCTGTATCATTTGTACCGTTACCGTCGCTGATGGTAAAGCTCCCTACTTCAACAGAATTGTCAATAGTAACATCATCAGCTTGATAGTTTATGTAAGGGATGTTGGTTGGGTAAACATAGGAAGGTGTCGTTATTATGCTTGAGGCTTTGCTTGGCAAACCAGTTCCCTTTAAAATGACTATGTAGGTAGATTCATCGGCATCATCATTCTCTATGGTCAAAAAGGCTTCTTTTGCTCCAACGGATGTAGGAGAAAAAGTCACTGTAAAAGTGGTATTTGTTCCCCCTGCAATACTTGAAGAGGTAGCACTTTCATTCACTGTAAACATCGATTCGTCTACTCCACCTACTGCAATTTTTGGATTGGCTGTTAGGTTTAACGTTGTAGATGCTTGAGTGTTCTGAATGTTGAAAGTAACCGCAGTTGAGTTGTTTCCGGATGGTACAGCCGTGGCAAAAGTGTAGGTTCCAGTTCCTGTAGCATAACTGGTAGTACCAACGCGCACATTTATTTCCTGTGCATAACTAATTAAGGAAGTTAATACTAATGCTAATGTAATTTTCCAATTCATAATTTATAGGGGTTAAATTAAAACCACAACAAATTATTTCCTGAAAAATCAGAAAGCAGATTGTGTTCAAAAGCAGATTTGGGGAATCTGTAAATCGGGTATAAATATATAAAAAATCGATGAAAGGTTAAAAAAAATTGTTGAAATGCACGATTTGATTTTTTTGTTAAAAAACAGTGTTCTTGCAATTAAATGATTTAAAAATCCATTAATTCTGTAAATAGCAATTCAATAATCACAATTTTATTTCTTAAAACAATTCCTTGACATTATTTTGGTAAAGAAACAAAATTTATAGCTTTTAAAAATACCTATTTGTAGGTATTTTTATTCTTAAAATAATAAAAACAATGCCAAGACCACAATTCCTTTTTTAAGAACAGATTTAAAGTAATTGTTCTTCTTAAAAATCACTGTACTTATTGAAATTCACTTAAATAAAAAAATTTCATGAAAAAACTATTGCATCCAGTGAGTAAATGGTACATTTGAAGCATTGTCATTCCACAAAAAGTTCAAATGAATTCAGTAAAAACATACACTGTTGACGAAGCCAAACAAAAATTAGAATATTATTGTGCTTACCAGGAGCGTTGCCATTATGAGGTTGTAGAAAAACTACGATTAATGAGAATGATTCCCGAGGCTATTGACTTGATAATCGTACATCTCTTGGACAACAATTTCTTGAACGAGGAACGCTTTGCATGCAGTTTTGCTAGAGGGAAACACCGAATAAAATCTTGGGGTAAGATTAGAATTGTCAACGAGTTAAAGTTTAGAAGTATTTCGAAGTACAATATTGATATAGCCTTAAAGGAAATTGAAGCAGAAGAATATTTTTCTACTTTCCATAAATTGGCGGATAATCATTGGCAGAATATGCATGAGCGTGATTCTTTAAAAAAGCGCAAAAAATTTTGTGATTTCCTCCTTCGAAAAGGGTATGAGAGCAATATGATTTATGAGAAAGTAAAAGATTTAGAAGCGAACCTGTAAAGATGTTATTTAATTAGCCAATAAAATTTATTTAAAATATAAAAGCAATGTATAGTGTTTAGTCACTAATTTTTTATTTTTGGATAATTTCTAGAACCACTTTTTTCAGAAAACATAACTTTACAACATCTGAAAAAAGAGCACTCGTTCTTTTAAGACTCTTCC
Source organism: Flavobacterium sp. PLA-1-15 (assembly GCF_049060005.1). Classification (NCBI taxonomy): domain Bacteria; kingdom Pseudomonadati; phylum Bacteroidota; class Flavobacteriia; order Flavobacteriales; family Flavobacteriaceae; genus Flavobacterium; species Flavobacterium sp. PLA-1-15. Next base: position 12,227 of record NZ_JBMGQS010000010.1, read on the forward strand.
TTCCAAAACCAATTTAATGTTATTTACAGGCATAGCCATACCGTACCCATAGCGTATCAACTTGCAATGTAATTCATGCCAAACCCAACTTTTCCTTATGGGTATCCCAATACATGCTTTAGCATAAATAATGCATCCTCCAAAATATATTTATTTCATTCAAATAGAATAATATCGTCACAACTTTTACTTATTCTGATTCAAATAAACGATAAGTAAATATTAATTCTTTCAATAATTCGTCGTCTAGCTTACGTGCTTTTATTCTTCTATTTTGCAACGAATTATAATTTTCTATTCGGTTTTTGCTTACAAAAAAGAATCTCCCTTTTTTAAAGAAATCATTAAGATTTTGATCTTTTTGTAGCTTTTTTTACGAAATCGTTTTCGTAAAAAGTGCATTTCGCCGACTTTATTCTACAACTCATCGAAAACATTGAATTTACTGCATCCAAAGCTATGATTCACCCCGTACGTGGAATTACTTTTGACGTGTTCTAAGGCAAATATCCCTGTCTTGAACCTACTTTTTTACCCCCAAAAGTAATTCTATTATGAAAAAAAATTTATTGTTATTGGTTGTGGCTTTCTTGCCAATTTTTGGATTTGCACAGGAATTAGTTAGATGGAATGGAGGCTTAGATGGATTTTCAGCTACCACTGTTGCTAATGTTGTATCAGCTAACATCAATAAGCCTAATTCAATAAGTATGTCTAATAATGGGCAATGGAATCAATTTTTTGAAACTGGAGGATGGCCTAATCCTCAATGGCCTACACAAGCTAGTAATGGCTTAATTGATACAGCGAGATACATTGAGTTCATTGTAAAACCATCAACGGGTCATCAAATTAATTTATCAGCATTTAATTTTGAACATAAAGGTAATGGTGTTTTTCAAATACGCTATTCTAAAGATCCATCTTTTTCTACTAATGTTTATACATTGCTAGGAGAAACATCAACTAATGGAAACTGGACATCCACTAATATACCTGCTAATAGCTTTTCATCTGTTAATCCTGTTTTGGCTAACGAAACAGTTTATATAAGAGTGTATGCATATCGTACATGGAATACTTTTCAAATACGTCATAGCTGGGGTGGAGCTACAGGTCCAATGATTACCGGAACTGTTACATCGGCAACACCTCCAGTTCCAACAGCAGTTAACGATAATGCAACCACATTGCAAAACCAAGCAGTGACCATAAATGTGTTGAGTAACGACACCAACAATAATTTAGCTACAGGTGTTGAAATTGTTACAGGACAAGGACCGGCAAATGGTAATGTCGCAGTGAATAATACCACCAATCAAATAACGTATACTCCAGCTTCTGCTTTTACAGGAACAAATACATTTAAATACAGGATTAAGTACGGAACCAATAGTGTTTCGAATGAAGCTACGGTAACGGTTAATGTAACAGCTCCAATACTGCCAACGGCCGTAGCGGATAACTTAACCGCTCCAATGAATGGTTTGGCTGATTTAAACGTTTTATCTAATGACAATCTAGGTTCAGCAACATCTGTAACTGCAATCAATACAACAAACCCAACGCACGGAACAGTTACAGTTAATGCTAATAATACAATTCGGTATACGCCAACAGCTGGTTATGTCGGTACTGACAGTTTTACTTACCGAATCCAAACTGTTTACGGAGCTTCTTCCTATGTGCAAGTAAGTCTAACAGTTCAGCCACAAACACCAACTTCAGGACCTTTGTGTGGTGATTACTATGTTGGAACAGGCGGGCATTTCACAACGCTTACACAGGCAGTTAATTATTTGAATGCAAATGGAGTTAATTGTGCAGTTACATTCTTGTTAACAAATACTCTGTATCAAAACGTGGATGGAAATGCAAACGGAGAGGTATTTCCATTGGAAATAAACGGAGCCACCATCAATACTACAACCACCAATACGGTAACGTTTAAGCCAGCTGCTAATCTTGATGTTACTGTAAGAGTTAACAATGTTACAGTGAGCTACAATCTAATCCATCCTAAAGCATTGTTTAAATTGAATGGAGCAGATAATATCATTTTTGAAGGTCAAAATGGAAGCAGTAATCTTACTTTAGTCAATAATGACCCAAATAATTCTGGTGGTAATCACAGAACAGTAATCTGGCTTGCAAACAATACAGATAATATCGTAATCAGAAATCTTGACATCGCCCAAGGAAATGATAATGCTAACTCTACTTTTTCTGCTGGTATCTATTCTGGGTCAGACAGTATTATTGGAGGCGCAGCCAACAATACAAATACCAATCTTATAATTGAAGGTAATAATTTTAGCAGTAGGGTGATTCAAGGTATCTATTTAAACAATAGTAGCATATCTTCTACTGGTGTGATGATTCATGATAATACATTCGGAAAAGTTTTTAATCCAGGTATTGATTCTAAAACTCATAATCCTATTTACTTGAATGGAGTAACTAACTTTCAAGTATATAAAAACGAAATAAAGAGTGTAAATTCTACTTTTACCGCAGACCATTATAGAGCAATTTATGTATATGGTAGCAATGGTAGGGTTTATAACAATACTATATATGATATAAAAAGAGCTTCATCAGAGCAAACTATATCAGGTATCTGGTTAAAATCAAACGTAGGAACTAATCCTGTGAATATAACCGTAAGCAATAACTTTATTACAGACGTTCAAGCCCCTGGAAGCTCTTCATGGACACAAGGAGCATATGGTATAGTTACAGAAAGCGGATCTGGATTTAAAATCTATCACAATACAGTTAACTTAAAGCAACAAACCCAAACAACAGGAATATCAGCTGCTTTCCTTACTGATAGCGCTGTTGATCTAGATGTTAGAAATAATATCTTTAACAACAACCTTACTTATTCAGGCCCAGGTAAAGCCGCAATTGCAATAGTTAATTATGCAGCCAGTACTTTTGCTTATTTGGATTACAACAACTATTATTCACAAGGTATTATAGGAATAAGAGGAAGCATAAGTAATGTGAGTGCACAAAACCCTACTTACATTGCTACTATGGCCGAATGGAAATCCAATACAACTGGTGTTGGCAAAGACGTACACTCAACAACAGTTCAACCAGTTTTTGTTAATGAAAACAGCGATCTTCACCTAGTGCCAACATCCACCGTGAACGTTCAGTATCTAACAGGTGTTACCGTTTCACAAACTGGAATCACACACGATATCGACGGACATCAAAGATACATCCCAGCACCAACTATGGGAGCCGATGAGATTGCAGAAACTTGTGCGCCAACAGGCGATCAAGCAGCTTTCGGTATAGACAGCTGGATAGGATATGTGTATGATAATTCTGTTGGTTTCGACATCAACAACCAATTCCAATCAAGCAAATACAAAGGATATATATTGGAGTCTAACCCAACATTTACTCATAACTACGGTGGAGGAGCTATTTCTGGACCTTACATGTGCGGTACATATTATGATACTTTCGCCATAAGACATAAAATGAGAAAAAACTTCCCAGCAGGATACTATACCTTTACAGTATCTGGGGATGATGGTTATAGGCTAAGCGTCAACGGAACTGAGGTGTTAGCAGACTGGAACGACCATGGCCCAACAACTGCATCAGCAAGCATCTACCTAAATGGAAGCACAGATTTGATTTTGGAATTTTATGAAAACGCAGGTGGTGCAACTATATCGTTCAACTATACAATGTGTACGCCAACTGCAACTGCACCAACCTCAATCAGCGGAAATCTTACCGTATGTGCAGGCAGTCCAACTACCCTTACGGCAGTAGGAGCTACAGGAACAGGAGTTACTTATCAATGGGGAACGGGTTCTGTTGTAGGGACTAATCCAATAGCAAATCAAAACGGAGCGTCAATAACAGTTTCACCAACCCAACAAACCACTTATTGGGTAAGAGCAATCGATGGTACATGTCAAAGCCCTACTTCAGGAGTAACTGCTGTAGTAGCAATGGGGTCGGTAGCAGGTAATCCAACTGTTTTTGGAAGCAATGCGTGGAATGTATATGCATTCAACGAAACAAGCATGACGCCATCACTTTCAAACTACAAAGGATTTTATACACAAAATACGGTTAGTGTTAACACTACCACAGCATGGGGAATCAACGCTTCGCCTTCAACTGCAACAACCACTCCAACAAATACAGCCTATCAAGGTTGTCCAGTTGGGAATGACAATTTTACCTTCATCCAAAAAAGAAGAGGCTTTCCAGCAGGAAGCTACGAGCTAAGAATGGTAGCATGGGATGATGCAACAATGGTCTTTGTAAATGGTGTAGAAGTAGTAAACTATGGCGGATGGTATAATGGTACCGACATGAATAATCTAGTTGGAGTTTATTGCCTTGGACCTAATTCAACCATTGAGATCCGCACCATCGAAAATGGAGGAGAAGCTCAAGTAAGAATGAATTTGGTTCCTATAAACGTAATTTACAATAGTACAGGATGGACAACAGGACCTAACGAGCGTGCTGTAGAAATTCAAAGCAATATCAACATCGAAACGAGTCTTGAAGTATGTACCTGCACAGTAAAAGCAGGAACAACATTAACGGTAAAATCAAATCAAACACTTACAGTCGTAGAAAATATCGTGGTTGAAGATGGAGGTAAGATTATCGTCGAAAACAACGGAGCATTGGTTCAAGTAGATGATGATGCTACTTATACAGGTTTGCCAGCTTCGTTTACCGCAATGAGAAACGCACAACCGATGTACCGTTATGATTTTACATACTGGTCTTCCCCAGTAGAATCATTCAGATTAAAAGATGTTTCACCATTTACATTGTTTGATAAATTCTACAGCTGGAACAGTACTACGCAAGCTTGGACAACCCTTCCACAGCCAGCAAGTTCTACCACTCTAATGGAACCAGGTATAGGCTACATCGTGAGAGCACCACAATCCTATAGCACAAATCCTACTATCAGAGATACATGGGAATCAATATTTATAGGAAGACCAAACAATGGAGTAAAAGAAGTTACCGTTGCCAATGGAGCAGATAATAAATGGAATCTAATCGGTAATCCGTATGCTTCAGCAATAGAGGTAAGTACATTTATGGCCACTAATGCAGATGTAATCGAAGGAGCAATCTATCTATGGTCGCACAATTCAGCCATAGTGCCAGTAAGCAACGGTAGCCAAGTTTATACCTATTCAGCTAGTGATTATGTAACAGTAAACGCAGCAGGATTAGTAGCAGCAGGACCACAAACCAACTCATTGGGAGTAAATAATGGAGACGATTTTAAAATCGCTTCAGGTCAATCATTCTTTGTAAAAGGAAAAGTGTCAAACCCAACAGGAACTCAAGTAAGGTTCAATAACGCAATGCGTGTTAGACAAGGAGGAGAAAACAACCAATTCTTCAGACCAAATCCTTCAGACCCAAATCAAAACTGGGAAACAACAGGAAAACACAGAGTTTGGTTAAACATGACCGGAGCTAACAATGCCTTCAACCAATTAATGGTAGGGTATATAGAAAATGCTACAAATGGCCTAGACTCTCGTTTCGATGCAGATGTTTTCAGCGGTGGAACAGTATCAATGTATTCCCTTTTAGAAGAGAAGAAATTAACCATCCAAGGACGTGCTTTGCCTTTCAATAACCAAGACCAAGTGCCTCTAGGATACAAAACAACCCTAACAGGAACATTGAAAATTGGCATCGACCATTTCGACGGATTATTTGAAGGACAAAATGTATATTTGGAAGACAAAGCATTCAACATCGTTCACAACCTGAAAGAAAGTGATTATACATTCACAACAATACCAGGAACTTTCAACGATCGTTTCGTATTGCGTTACGTTCCTGCGGCCGAGTTGGGAATCGACAACCCAGCAGTTGATGAAAATTCAATTATAGTATTCGGAAACGGAAACCAAATTGACATCAAATCAAAAGACCAATCAATAGAGCAAGTAACCGTTTACGATTTGTTAGGAAAAATAATCTTCGATAAGTCTAAAATCAACGCTACAAGCTTCTCAACAACACAATTGAATGCTTCAAACCAGGTAGTAATCGTAAAAGTAATTACAGATACGAAAGCCGAAGTAGTCAAAAAAGTAATTATGAATTAGTAATCCATATTACCCTAACCTAAAATCCCATTGCCAAAAGCAGTGGGATTTTTTTATTAAACCAAGCGTATAAAATAATTTAAGGCTTCCGTAAAAAGCATTCTGCCTTCCGCAAAAAACATTCTGACATCCGCCAAAAGCATTCTGCCTTCCGCCAAAAGCGTTCAGCCTTCCGCCAAAAGCATTCTGCCCTCCGCAAAAAGCATTCTGCCTTCCGCCAAAAGCATTCTAGCATCCGCCAAAAGCGTTCAGCCTTCCGCAAAAAACAAAACTCAAGTCTTCCTAAGCAAGATACTCACCGCATTACCACCAAAACCAACCGCATTAATCAGCACAGTCCTGATGCTTTTAGTAGTATTTTGTTTTGATAAAAAAGGAACATCAATAAAGTAGTCGTGTTCCATCATCAGGAGTGCCATTTCAATACTCAGCATCCCCGAAGCGCCAAAGGTATGGCCAATCTTCCATTTATTAGTAGTCAGCAAGGGCAGGCTTTCGCCAAAGACACGCTCAATCGCCCTATACTCCGATGAATCTCCCTTAATCGTCCCAGGAGCATGCATCACAATCACGTCAACCTCCTCAACCGAAGCCTCCTTCAACGCCATCTTCATCGATTTCTGAAAGCAGTCCGCTTCCGCAGATATGGAAATGTTATGCTCCAAGATTTCCGTCGCATACCCAATCCCGATGATGTGTGCCAAAGCATTTTCGCTTTCGCCCATCTCCAAACAACACACCGAAGCACCTTCACCCAGAATCATCGAGTTGCGTTTCTTCTCCAAATCAAAAGCCCTGCACGGATATTCCTGTTCTTCCTTGGCATAAATCTTCATCGCCTTCATCTGCGCAATAGTAAAAGGCGTCAACGGCGCTTCACTGCCACCTACCAAGAACTTATCCACCATCCCGGCACGAAGCCACGCCACGCCATTCAACAAGGCATGCAAAGCCGTAGAACAAGTAATGGAATGCGAAACTTCCGGACCCTCACTCTGTAAATCATGTGCAATCCAGGAAGAGATATTCCCCAAAGTAGTAGTAGGAGAGGCCAGCGTCTGTGCTTTCCCACTCTCAAGATATTCCTGAAAGTGCTTCTCAAACAATTCCGTCGCCCCACGCGAAGAACCAATGTTGATCCCAAACAAGTCATCCTTCGTCCAATTCGCTTTCTTCACCGCTTCACGCGAAGCCACCATCGCGAACAAAACCGAGTTGTCCAACGCTTTGTATTTGATATCCGATTGCTTTAACAACGCTACTTTTTCTTTAGAGTCATCGTCTAAAACAGAAGCAAATGCAGTCTGCCCGCCAAATGCTTTCTGTATAAAAAGGTGTTCGTCCTTCAAGTAATTTTCCCAAATCATTTTTGGGTCATTCCCTAAAGGCGAAACAGAAGCAATCGATATTATGGAGATAATTGGAGACAACGTAAATTATTTAGGTGAATATTGTACCACGAATGCACTAATCTCTAGATATAAATTCAAGTCTATTCAAATTAAAAATAAGAAGAGATTTTAAATTAGTGAATTCGTGGCTTAAAAAGCTGTTGCAAAATTAAACTATTTCCAAAGCTTCTTCAACAATAGAATACACTTTTTCCAACTGCTCATCCGTAATGATATAAGGCGGAAGAATGTAAACAATATTCCCAACCGGCCGTAGGATCACGCCTTTCTCAATAAAGAAATTATATAACTTCGTGCGCATCGAACCATAATAGCTTTCCTCGTTTTCAATTGTAATTTCCAATGCAAAAATAGTTCCCAACACTCTTGTAGTCTTCACTCTCGGATGTTGCTTTATATGCTCTTCAAAAGCCAGATGCCTTTCGTTTACACGAATAATGCTCTGCTGTATTTTATCAGATTGCAACAACTCTAAACTCGCCAAAGCCGCCGCACAGCCCGTCGGATTTGCCGTAAAAGTATGTCCGTGAAACAACGCCTTGTTGATGTCATCATCATAAAAAGCATCAAACAGCTCCTGTGTAAAAGTTGTTATCGCCATCGGAATCGTGCCACCTGTCAAGGCCTTTGAAAGACACATCATATCAGGCTGACCTTTGATGTAATCGCAGGCGAAGTTCTTCCCAGTTTTGCCAAATCCCGTCATTACTTCATCGGCAATGGTCAGTACATTCTTTTCCTTGCAAATTTGAAGCAGTACATCCAATGCCTCAGGTGCATACATCACCATTCCGGCCGCTCCCTGAACCAAAGGCTCAAATATAAATCCAGCACAATTATGATTCGCAATTACAGTTTTCAAAGCTTCATAGCTCGCTTCTTCTTTCCCTTTTACAGGAACCGGAATCCGAACCACATCAATAAACATCCCTTGAAAAGCCTGTGTATAAAACGAAATTCCACTCGCCGCCATCGCCGCAAAAGTATCCCCATGAAATGCATTTTCAAATGCAATGATCGTAGTCCTTTTTTCTCCCTTGTTGAAGAAATACTGCAACGCCACCTTAATCGCCACTTCAACCGAAGTCGAACCATTGTCCGAAAAGAATATTTTTTGCTGATTGCTCGGAAGTATCTCCATCAATTTTTCCGCCACTTCAATCGCCGGACTGTGGGTAAAACCTCCAAACAGAACGTGCTCCAAAGTGGTCAGTTGCTTATAAATCGCATCGGCAATAAATTGATTCGAATGCCCGAATGGATTGACCCACCACGATGCAATCGCATCAATATATTCCTTTCCGTTTTCGTCCCAAAGCAAGGCGTCTTTCCCTCTAGCAATCGCAATAGGAGGTGTGGCGGTTTTGTGTTGTGTATAAGGATGCCAAAGGTATTGGCTGTCTTTTTCTACTAAATTCATTTCGTTTTAGATAAAAGAGGAAAGAAGCAAGAAGAAAGACATCACAATCTTTCCTCTTGCTTCTTTGCTCTTGGTTCTTATAATTGTAAAAGCGTCTCTCTAAACAAATCGGCATATTCCCGAATCACATTTTTGTCGAAATACAGTTCATTCTCAATCCTTCCGAGGAATTTCACACCTGTTTTATTCAGAATGATTTCTTCCGAAGATTTGTTCTCATCTCCATTGAAAATAATTCCTGCAATGTTTATTTTCCGATGCTGTAAAGCTTCAATCGTCAACAAAGTATGATTGATGCTTCCTAAATAATGACGCGAAACCACGATCACTTTATAATCAGGTCGAATCAAATCAACAATTGTTTCCTCATTGTTCAGCGGAACAAAAATTCCCCCTGCACCTTCAATAACCAAATGATTGGAAGTTTCTGGTTCAATGATTTTTTTTAAGTCAATCGTTACACCATCAATTTCTGCTGCCAAATGTGGACTTGCTGGAGTCAGTAAAGCATAGCTGTTCTCGAAAATCTTCGTTTTAGCATTCGATAAGTAAGCTTTTATTTTATGACTGTCCGAAGATTCCAAATCACCCGCTTGGATGGGTTTCCAATAATCAGCTTCTAGTGCTTCTGTTATGATGGAGGAGGCAATGGTCTTGCCAACGTCTGTAGATATTCCTGTTATAAATAGTTTCATGGTATTTCTTTAACCGCAAAGGTCACGAAGAATTCGCAAGGCTCGCAATGTTTTAAGTTTTCTTTAGACTTTAATTGAATCAGCAGTTATCTCTTTTCTGTATAAATCCGTTTAATCAGTGTTAAAAAACAAAAGTACCCAACAATCTCAACAACGATGAAATTTCTTCTTTTGAATTATAACTGTGCAAACAAATCCGCAGTCGCTCCTGACCTTCCGGAACCGTTGGCGAAAGTATCGCTTTTACATCAAATCCATTTTCTTGCAATTTTAAAGCAATATTCTTTACTTTTTCATTTCCTGGAATGATGGCACATTGAATCGCCGATTTACTTCTGACAAATAGAGGTCGCAATCCCATCATCTGTTTCTCCTGATTAAAGAAATTGATGTTTTCTCTTAATTGCAAAAGGGTGTTTTTTTCTTGTTCCAAATGTTGGTAGCCGATTAAAATAGTGGCAACAGAATGAGGGGAAAGCCCAGTGGTATAGATAAAACTCCTTGAAAAGTTCACCAGATAGTCTTTCAATTCTTTTGAACCTAAAACAACCGCACCATGGCAGCCAAGTCCTTTTCCGAAGGTCATGATTCTTGCAAATACCTTGTCGTGCAATCCCATTTCCTGAACAGAGCCTTCACCTTTTTCACCGAAAACCCCTAAAGCATGTGCTTCGTCAATAACTAAATAACAATTGTGTTTTTCCGTCAAACTGATTAATTCTTCAAGATTCGGTGTGTCGCCATCCATTGAAAAAACAGATTCCGTTGCAATATAGATTGATGAAGAAGTGTCATTGAACTTTGAAATCAACCGTTCCAAATCTTCAAAATCATTGTGCTGGAATTTATACGATTTGGCATTTGATAACTGAATCCCATCCCGAATGGAAGCGTGGATCAATTCATCGTATAGAATAAGATCGCCTTTTTGGGGAACCGAACTGAAGAAACCTACATTGGCATCATAACCTGAATTAAAAATCAGGGCAGTTTCTGCTTGGTGGAATTTTGCAATATAGTTTTCGGTTTCGGTATAAAGTGGATGGTTTCCAGAAATCAGACGTGAACCTGTGGCGCCATTTTGAGTGTAGTGATGATCAATTAAATACTGATGGGTTTCTTCAAATAGCTTTTCAGATTTTGAAAACCCAAGATAATCATTCGAAACAAAATCTATTTTTTCCTGCTTTTGCGAAAGTTGACGCAGTGCGTTATTTTGCTTTCTGGCTTCTAGTTTTTCGGATAGATTTTTGGGAAACTTCATAATGCAAATTTAAAGTATTTAAACACAAGGCACACAAAGAATTCGCAAAGTTCGCCTGCTTTAACGTATAGGTTATATAATGGATACTCAGATTACGCATAAAAAAAGCGTCCCGATAATTTCGGGACGCTTAGACATTGTAGGCAATAAATAGATATATAATTAGTCAACAACTACTACTTGAGCTGCAACTTTACCTTTTCTTCCTTCTTCTTCTTCGTAAGATACTCTGTCACCTTCGCGAAGTTCTTCCGCTCTGATTCCTGATGCATGAACGAAAATGTCTTTTCCTGTTTCTTCGTCTGTAATGAATCCGTAACCTTTAGACTCATTGAAAAATTTAACTGTACCTGTACGCATTGTAATAATAAAAATAATTAATAATGCTACAAATGTAATCTTTAATACAATACAAAAACCAACTTATGTTAAAAAAATGAAAAAAAAATATTCGTTTTTCTTCATCATTGCTTTTTTTTGAGTGAGGACAAGCAATTGATTTTCAAAATTTAATGAAATTGAAATCAATGATTGATCATTGTTTTAAGGAAAGTTATTCCTACTATTTTATCAGCAGATGAATTATTTTGACAGCGAAAATTAAATTCTATTGAAAACAAAAAAGCCTCAGATTTCTCCAAAGTTTGTAGGTTATAGTTTGAAAATTTATAAATCAAATTGGTAATTTGCGATTAGGTTGAAAGAATTTGTTTTTACATAAGAAACAAAAGCTGTAAAAGTAGGAGTGCTTTCAATCTTATTAATATCAATTAATCCATAATTATGACGAATTTCCAAATTCAGACTGCTTTTGTCGTTGATTTTGAAGTTTGTTCCAATGCCTAAATTGACTCCAAAATCCAATGTCTTAAAATTATCATTTCCATCACCACTATTTTCCCCATCGGTTTTATAATTACTATTGAAGAAAAAACCTAGAAAAGGCCCGCCATTAACGTAAAATTTTTTTTCAGAATCAATATAGTATTTCATGTTTAATGGAACCGTGATGTATTCCAGTCTTGTTTTGTATTCTTCGCTTACATATGTTCTATTGTCAAGTATAGGGTCAAAATCTTCAAAATTACTTTGGGAAAACACAGCGTTCCTTTTGTATGATTTCCTTTCGTAATTAATGTTTCCAACAAATGAAAATTTTTCATTCAGAGGAATTTCAATAGAAACACCGACAAGAAAGTTGACATCATATTTGCTGTCTTTAAAGGATACAATTTGATCGTTGAAATTATTTGTTCTCACATTTGAATACGTTCCACCCAAATTAACTCCAAATTGAGGCTTGTCCTGTGCAAAACTTGCAGTACAGATTACTAATAAAAGCAAGAAATAATTCTTCATATTATTTCAATCTGATATGCAATTCCTCCAATTGTTTTTCATCAATAACCGATGGCGCGTCAATCATCACATCACGACCCGAATTATTTTTAGGGAAGGCAATAAAATCGCGAATGGTTTCTTGGCCACCTAAAATCGCTACCAATCTGTCCAATCCAAAAGCCAATCCTCCGTGTGGTGGCGCTCCAAATTGGAAAGCATCCATCAAGAAACCAAACTGTGCTTTTGCTTCTTCTTCGGTAAAACCTAAATATTTAAACATCAATTGCTGTGTTTCCTTATCATGGATACGAATCGAACCACCGCCAATTTCGTTTCCGTTCAATACCATATCATACGCATTTGCACGCACTTTTCCTGGATCAGTTTCCAATAAAGCCATGTCTTCTGGTTTCGGAGAAGTAAACGGATGGTGCATTGCATGCCATCTTTCACTTTCTTCGTCCTTTTCCAATAATGGAAAGTCTACCACCCAAAGCGGTGCGAAAACTTCTGGATTACGCAAGCCCAAACGGGTTGCTAATTCCATACGCAAAGCACTCAATTGTGCTCTTGTTTTATTGGCTGGACCAGAAAGGACCAAAATCAAATCGCCTGGTTTTGCTCCTGTAATTGCAGCCCATTTTTTCAAATCTTCTTGATCGTAGAATTTATCTACCGAAGATTTGATGCTTCCGTCCAATTCATATTTGGCATAAACCATTCCTGAAGCTCCCACTTGAGGACGTTTTACCCAATCAATTAAATTATCGATTTCTTTTCTGGTATAAGTTGCACAACCTGGTGCTGCAATTCCCACAACCAATTCTGCGCTGTTGAAAACTGGAAATTCTTTGTGTTGAGAAACCTCGTTCAACTCGCCAAACTTCATGTCAAAACGAATATCCGGCTTGTCATTTCCGTAAGTTTTCATCGCATAATCATAAGTAATTCTTGGGAATTTCTCTACTTCGATACCTTTTAATTCTTTCAACAAATGACGCGTCAATCCTTCAAAAACATTCAAGATGTCTTCCTGTTCCACAAAAGCCATTTCACAATCGATTTGTGTAAACTCAGGCTGTCTGTCAGCTCTTAAATCTTCGTCACGGAAACATTTCACAATCTGGAAATATTTGTCCATTCCACCCACCATCAACAATTGCTTGAACGTTTGAGGAGATTGCGGTAAGGCATAAAACTGACCCTCGTTCATTCTTGATGGAACGACGAAATCCCTTGCACCTTCCGGAGTTGATTTAATCAAATAAGGTGTTTCCACTTCGCAAAAATCCAAATCTGATAAATATTTACGCACTTCCATCGCCACTTTGTGACGGAAAAGCAAGCTGTTTTTTACCGGATTTCTTCGGATATCCAAATAGCGGTATTTCATTCTAATGTCTTCGCCACCATCCGTTTCATCTTCAATTGTGAAAGGAGGCGTCTGCGCAACATTCAAGATATTCAATTCAGAAACTAAAATTTCAATCTCTCCTGTTGGGATGTTTTTGTTCTTGGCCTCACGCTCAATCACGGTTCCTTTTACCTGAATCACAAATTCTCTTCCGAGTGTTTTTGCCAATTCAAATACGGCTTTGTCGGTGCGGATTTCGTCGAAAATCAACTGCGTGATGCCATAACGGTCGCGCAAATCCACCCAATTCATAAATCCTTTATCGCGTGATTTTTGAACCCAACCCGCAAGAGTAACTTCAGTATTTACATGTGAAGCGTTCAATTCTCCACAATTATGACTTCTATACATGATCAAAATTTTAGATTGCAAAAGTAAAAAACTAAAACCACAATTCTACGGCATTCGCCTAAACTTAAACAGAATTATTTACAGCAAATTAAATAAATAGGTATATTTGGGTTATCAAAAATTAAAACACCCCTTTTATGAAAAAAATAGTGTTCGTTTTATGTGCGGTAGCATTGTCAAACGTAGGTTTTGCCCAAAAGAAATATGCCACTTTTGAAGCAAAAATTGAAAATAGAAACAGCGATAAGATTTCGATTATCGGACCAAAAAAATACAAGAAGGAAATAGCCCTCAACAAAGATGGATTTTTTAAAGACACCCTGAAGGTTGCCGATGGAATGTATCAATTTTATGACGGAGCTGAATCGACGATGCTTTATTTGAAGAATGGTTATGATTTGAAGATGAAGCTCAATGCCAAAGAATTTGATGAGACAATTGTCTATGAAGGAAAAGGAGCAAAGGAGAATAACTTCTTGGCGCAAAACGCACTTTATGAAGAGCAGTTTGATTATGATACGGCGTTGGCTTCTGATGAGTTGACTTTCGGAAAATTATTGGATGCTAAAAAGAAGACCGATGCTGAAAGACTTCGAAAAGCAGATCTAGAACCAGCTTTTGTCGCTTTGCACCAAAAATCAATCGATCAGAATGTTGCTGGCTTGCAAGAATATTACAAAGAAAATCAAGCCATAAAAGCCCTGAATGAAACACCAGCGCCTTCGTTTGAATATCTAAATCATAAAGGAGGAAAAACTAAACTGGAGGATTTGAGAGGCAAATTTGTTTATATTGACATTTGGGCGACTTGGTGCGGACCTTGTCGTGCTGAAATTCCGTATTTGAAGCAAGTAGAAGAAAAATTTCACAATAAGAATATTGAATTTGTGAGCATTTCCATCGATACCCAAAAAGATCAGGAAAAATGGAAGAAGTTTGTAAACGAAAAAGAATTAGGAGGCATACAGCTTTTTGCAGATAATGATTGGAATTCTGCGTTTGTGAAGCAAATGGGCATTACAGGTATTCCAAGATTTATCTTGATTGATCCTAAAGGTAAGATCGTGAATGCCAATGCTGATAGGCCTTCCTCTCCAAAATTAATTGAAGTTTTAGAAGCATTATTGAAGTAAAATCTCTCAATTTTTCATTACCAAAACCAATGTGAAAGCATTGGTTTTTTTATGGATTAAATTTTCCAATGTTAAGTTTTCATTCAATGTTATTAAATTGTTAAGTGAAAGTTTTTTTAATGTAAACTAATTTATATATTTGTTAGACAATCAGAGGCAAACGATTGTTACCCAACCCTAAAAATGATTTATTTAATAATTAAAAAATACTAACATTATGAAAAAGTATATGATTTTAGGAGCAATGTTAATTACAGGAATTACTTTCGCTCATAATACACCAAAACACGAAGTAGTAGGCGATATGGTTAAATCAACTTACTATCACGAAAACGGACAAATCAGTCAGGAAGGTTTTTATAAAAACGGAAAAGTACACGGACAATGGACCTCTTATGACGCGAATGGAAATAAAAAAGCCATGGCAGAATATAATGAAGGCATCAAAACCGGTAAATGGATTTTCTGGACCGATAAAAACCTGAGCGAAGTGAACTATTCAGACAGCCGAGTAGCATCGGTGAAAACCTGGAAAGAAGACGCAGTGGTTAACAGAAATTAATTCATTAAAGCTTTCGGAAACGGAAGCTTTTTTATTTGCCCCTATTCTTGCTTTCCGTTTCTTTAAAGGAAGCAATAATCCTGTCCATGTCCTTTATGTATTGGTCTTTTCGGTTTTCCAATGTCCAAATCAGGATCTGGTAAAAGTGCTTGTCGCTTTCAAGATACGCAAATTGGTAATAGATGTCCACGCCTTCCGTATTGTCAGAAAGTGAAAACAATTTTGCTTTCAAACCATTGATTGTAGTGTCGCGCGTAACAGAAAATGTTGGGTTCTTCAATGTTCCTTCCAAATTACCGCGCACAATGCTGTAAAAATCTTCCAGATTTATTTCTTCTGGATTTGGAAAATCAGTCTTTTGCTCATCCAGAACGATGGCATAAAGTTCTCTAAAAGTATTTTGATATTGGAGCGACGCTTCCGTATTGAGGTCTCTTGCCTCTCCCATATAGTCAGGAAGATCAAGGGAATATTGATTCTTAATTTTAACAGTGTGGAATTCTGTTTTTGAATTGCAATTAAGGAATAAAACAGACAAGAATCCTAAAATAAATATTTTTTTCATACAGCAAATTTTACTGCAATATAGTAATCTATCGGGAAATGGATTTAGTCTTTGGTTTCTTTTTATTTCTTCTTCCCCAAAAAATAACGAAGCCAGTAAGGGGTAAAGCGGCGGCTAAAAGACTAGCTATAAAAGCAATAATTTTCCCGGTCAAGCCGAAGAATTGTCCCGTGTGTAAACCATAATTCATTTCCTGAAGTTGCATTCCTGCACTTTTATTTTCGTAGAAATTTTCTTTTAAAAGCGTCCCAGTTTTTGGATGAAAAAGCAAATTCGATTGATGGTGAAATCCTAAAGCTTCCGGGTAGGAACCGGTTATAATGGCTTCCTTTTCTCCTAAATCCCAAACAAAAAACATTTCATCCATGGGCTTTGCCTTAAAGGCAGTTGCTAAAGCAATATCAACCGGCTTTGTGGTGCTCATGGTTGTAAGCGTGGTATCGATGAAAGGTTTCATTTGTTCTCTAGGAAATTCCTTCCCCAGATTACCCAGCACATACATCGTCTTGTGCATCCATTCATACGAAAACGTCAAACCCGTGATGGCAATGAGTATTGCGATGATTGAAATATAAAAACCCGTAACATTGTGCCAATCATAATTGACGCGTCGCCATTTGGCATCCCATTTTATCTTGATTCGGTTTTTGAGGTCTTTCTTCTTTTTCGGCCACCATAAAACGATACCGGATATAACCATCAAAACAAAGATGATGGTAGAGATTCCTACAATTTGTTTTCCTATTTCGGGTGGCAACCATAAATGCATGTGTAAATCTTCGACAATCACAAAAAAATCTTCCTCCAAGTTTTCTGCATGTAAAAAATCTCCCGAATAAGGATTGAAGAAAATATTGTGCGGTATTTCTTTAATGGTTGAATAGACAATGGCTGGTCGATCCTTTCCATAAAAAATAACCATGTCGGTTGTGGCCTCAGGATATAATTTTTTGGCGTTTTGTTGTAAAGTAGAAGCAAGTATATATGGCTTGTCTTGAACTTCAACCTTTCGGTAACTTCTGGTCAGGTCTTTTATTTCATCGTGAAAACAAAAGATACAGCCGGTAATGCTGACTATAAACACAATAAGCCCGGAGGTGAGTCCGAGCCATTTGTGAATAAAGCGTATTGATTTTTTTAAACCCATTAAAATTTATACGAAATGCTTCCCATAAAAGTTCTTGGAGCCTGAACGTTGATTGTTGTATAGCCGTTGAAATACAATTCATCGGTCAAGTTGTTTACTTTTATAGAAAGTCGGTATTTTGGTTGATCATAATACAAAGCAGCATTTACAACGGAATAGGATGGAAGCGTGAAGGTTTGAACATCTGCACTATTTCCGTTAGCCAATGGATTTCGGTTGTAGATAAACGTTTCATCTGCATAATTTCCTCCGAAACCAAAGCCTAAACCTTTTAGCTTCGAATTTTGAAGGCTATAACTGATCCAATAATTAATCATGTTTTCTGGTCCAGCCGTTTCAGGGCGAAGTCCGTTTACATCGGCATTTGCATTGTTCAATTTGCTGTTGTTGAAAGCATAACCTACGATGAAATTCAACCCAGGAATTGGGTTTGCAGTCACTTCTGTTTCAAAACCTTTGCTGGTTTGATTGCCATCCTGAACGCTTGTGTTGGCCAATGTTCCTGCTCTTAAAATATCTTCTACCTCAATGTTGTAGTAGCTCAGTGTGGCACTCAATTTATTTTGAAAAGCGTTTACTTTGATTCCCACTTCAACTTGGTTTGCTTTTTCTGGATCAAATGCTTTCAATGCAGCCACTCCATTAACATCGGCTAATTGAAAGCCATTGTTCTTAAAACTATTTTGGTAATTGCTAAAAACCGAAACCTGGTCTTTAATGATTTGATATACGATTCCGAATTTTGGCGAAAGGGCATTTTGAGAAAAAGCTCCGGTTGTTGTATTTCCTGCTGGATCAAAAGTTCCTTCGTTATTAAAATGATCAAATCGCAAAGCGACTGATAGCATAAAATTATCGGTAACATTCAATACTTCAGAAAAATATGCACTGTATGTTGTCAGTGCCTTTTGTTCTTTGTAATGAGTTCCTTGTGCAAATAAAGCTTCGGCGGCTTGAGGCGTGAAGGCATAATAATTTGGGTTTGCTCCAGTATAATTTACAGTATCAAAGTAGAAGAAAGTTGGCAAATAGCCATAACCCACTTTGCTCTCAAGACGATACACATCGGCTCCAGCCAAAAATCTGTTTTTCATTCCGAAAAGTTCAAATTCGCCATTAAAATTTTGTTGGAATTGGATGATGTTGTCTCTTCCGTCGATGTTCCAAACATTTCTTGACATTTCATCATTGCCCAGTAAATAAAACCAAGTCTGTGGCCCAACCGATTGATTGGAGCTGCTGCTCAATACCGATTGCGATTTCCAGTTGTCTGACATTTGGTAATTGGCTTGAGCAAAAACGTTTGCTGTTTTGGTATTCATCATGAATTCATCACCTACAAACGAGCGTTTCCAATTCATTTTGATGTCATTCGCATTATGAAGACCTAAGCTGTTTGGTGTTTCGCCGAAAGGCAAATAAATCAATGGCATTGACGAAGCATCTACGTTGGAAAGTTCTGCATCAATAGAGATCGATAGTTTTTCATTGACTTGATACGAGAATGATGGGGCAAAAAAGAAGCTTCTGGTATGACCATAATCTTGAAACGTATTGGCATTGTTGTAAGCTGCATTTACCCTCAACAAAGCGGTATTGTCGTTATTTATTGGTGAATTTACATCAACAGTAATCCGGTTTAAACCGTAACTTCCTGATTGATAAGATATTTCTCCGCCAAAATTGTCAAATGGTTTTTTCGTCACACGGTTAATCAAACCACCATATGAAGTCAATAAACTTCCAAAAAGCGTGGCTGATGGTCCTTTGATACTTTCAATTCGTTCTAAATTAGAAGCATCGACATTGTTTGTGATTTTTCCAGCAATTCCGTTTCGCAACAAGCTTTGTGTGATGAAGCCACGAGAAGAAAAATACGAACCTCCGTCGCCAACACGACCTGTTGAAGCCCAAAGTTGGTACAATCCAGGAATGTTTTTCAAGGCTTCGTCTTGGTTCACGACCAATTGGTCTTTCATTAATTCTTTGGTAACCACACTGTAAACTTGAGCGTTTTCAAGGTTTTTAATAGGCATTCTCGAAACATATTCACTTTCAGATTTGGTATATCGGTTTACGTTTCCGGTAATCACCACCTCTTCAAGAGTTTCGTTTTTGCTGTTCAAAACAATGGCAGGTAATGTTGTGGTTTGATTTTCAGATATGAAAAAGCCCGTTTCTTTTGTCGTAAAACCAACAGAAGAAGTTTTCAGAACATAGCCTCCTGTCTTTAAATTTTTAATTTCGAATTTTCCATTAGCATCCGTTTGGGTGCCAAATCGTGTTCCGTTTACAGTAACGGTAACATTTTCTATCGGACTGTTGTCCGAACTTACTACACTTCCTGTCAAAGCTCCTTTTTCCTGTGCAATTGCAATTAGGCTAAAGAAGATACTCAACAGCATTGCAAATATATTCTTGTTCATGTTGAATTTGTTTTTAATAATTCGATGGCAAAAGTACGTTGCAAAAAAATGCGGTGCAAGTTATTTTGAATTATTCTAAATAGGAATTCAAACGATTCAAAAATTTGAAAATTTTGTAGCTTTTTAACGAAAAAAAATGATAATTAGGTTTTGTTGAATTTTTCAGATGGAAATTCAAAATTATCATTCAGAAATCTTGAAGTAAAATAAAAACCCCGCCTAATTATCGGCAGGGCTTTGGTATTATTTCTGACACAAGTGTGGCTTGCTAAACAACTTCTTAAACTCCGAAAGCTGGTATTTGAAATATTGTTTATGAAATATTCTAATGTTATACCTGCTTCTGTAATACAGTATCGTTTGATAGATATAAGCAGTATCCTGTTTGTAAAACTTAGAATAGAGCTTTTCAATCTGATGAAGGAGAGGTGTCTCTTCAGAAATTTTTGACAGGTTTTTCATCCGGTCAAAAAACGACAATGGCGCTTGGTGAAACTTCATCCTGTTGATGTCAATCAGGTAGAAACGATATTGACCATCGGCTATTTCTTCTATAAGAATATTGCCTGGCGTACTGTCGATAAACTCAATTCCTTTTTGATGCAGTTCAAACATAAAGGCAGCATATTGTTCCAAAACACCATCATGGTTCTTGCAGTGTTCACTTGCTAGGATTTCCCTCAACGTAATCGCATTGAGATGCTCGCAAGCATAGTAGCTATCCTTGATTCCAAACACATTTGAACGCTCCAAAAAACCTATAGGCTTAGGCGTATTGATGCCAAGAGAAAAAAGCTTTCCTGCATTTATAAAAGAACGTTGCGCTTTTGATTTTCGAATGTATTTGTAAACAAACGAATTGAATAAGTTGGGTTTCTTGAATGATTTTATGGAAATAAATCCGTCGTTATAGGCTAATTTCTTTATCGTATTTCTACCGGCTTGTATAAGTTTCCCCTCATTAGGAAACATCTCCACAAGATGTTCTATTCCTCCTTCGGTTTTCATGTTATTATTGTTTTTGTTTTAGTGTATAATCCCCCGTTGCAGTTTCAAATCACAACGGGGGACTTTATTTTAGGTATGCTTGGTTGAGAAACCGTCATCGGCTACTTCTCTGTGCTCATAATCTTCGGTCATCAATTCGGCATAATCCGTTTGCTCTTTTCCTTTGCGCAATCTGTTTTTGATGCTGTCAAAAATTGAATAGACAACCGGAACAATAACCAATGTAAGGAATAAAGAAGAAATCAAACCTCCAATGATTACCCATGCCAGACCGTTGTTCATTTCGGCTGCGGCACCGGATGCCAATGCAATCGGGAACATACCGAACACCATCGCAATGGTCGTCATCAAAATCGGACGAAGACGTGCATGGTTGGCTTGAATCAATGCCGTTCTGGTATTCTCTCCGGCTTCTTTTCGGTGGTTGGCAAAATCGACCAGAAGGATCGCATTTTTACACACCAGACCGATAAGCATGATGATACCCAGGATTGTAAATACGTTCAGCGAGTTGTTGGTCAAGGCCAAGGCCAATAAAGCTCCGATGAACGAAAGTGGAATCGAGAACAATACTACGAACGGTGTAGCAAAACTGTTGTACAAAGCCACCATTACCAAATAAACCAAGATGATAGCGGCCAATAATGCTACTCCAAGTGTTCCAAAACCTTCCGTTTGGTTTTCCATATCACCACCCCAAACATAGTTTACTCCTGTTGGGCGTTCCATTTGAGAAAACACTGCTTCCCATTCTCCAGCAACTGTTCCTGATGGACGACCAACCGTTTGTGCTTCGACACTTACAGAAGGCGATTTGTCACGTCTTTCCAGCAAACTCGGACCTGAACTTTGCGTGATTTTGGCAAACTGGGACAATTTTATCTGCTGTCCAGCATTGTTCACAAAAATCAATTCACTTACATCATTAAAGTTGGAACGATTAAACTCGTCGTAGCGGATGTTGATGTCATATTCGTATTCACCGGCACGGAATTTACCATCAGTGTTTCCGTTGAAGGCCGTTTGCATGGTCATACCAACAGTACTCAGATCCAATCCAAGTGCCGCCATCTTGTCACGATCCACCTGAACATTGATTTCAGGATTTCCATCTTCGGATGTCAATTTAACCTCCGAAGCTCCAGGAATCTTGCGAAGCTCAGCGGCTGCTTTAGCGGCGAAAGCCATCGCGTCTTTTTGAGAAGGTCCTGTAACAGTCAGCAAGATTGGAGCCTGATCGGCACCGAACAATCCTACAGGAACCGTCTTGATTTTTGCACCCACCAGTTCTTTCTCCAATTCGCGTTTTACTTTTGCGGCATATACGAAGGTATTGTCCTCACGCTCTGATTTGTCGTTTAGCGTTACCTTGATTTCCGATTTATAAAGCGTAGTTTGGGAACCTCCAAAACCATCACTCGTTTGTCCTACAGTAGTGATCAATCCTCTTACTTCGGGTTTGCTTTTTAGGAAAGCTTCGGCTTTTTGAACAGCAAAATTTGATTGTTCGATAGAGGCATCTTTTGGTAATTCTACCTGAACCATAAATTCACCCTTGTCAATCTTGGCGAAGAACTCCCCACCAATGAAGCCTCCCATAAGCAATCCAATGGAAGCAAAGAATAAAATAACTACGATTAAAAGTGTCTTGAATTTATTGATCAACGACCATTCCAATATTCCCGTTACCCAGTGCGTGAATTTATCCAAACCGCGCTCAAACGAAAGTATGATTCTTCCAAAGAAGGTTTTATTGGTAATGTGCTCCAATTTTCCATAACGGGAGAACAACCAAGGCACGATGGTAAACGATGCTAGTAATGATAATAAAGTTGCAATAACAACCGTCATACAGAACTGCGTGATGATATTCGATACCAATCCAGTACTCATGGCAATTGGAAGGAACACCACCACAATTACCAAGGTAATCGCGGTTACGGTAAACCCAATTTCGGAAGCTCCATCATAGGCAGCTCGAGCTTTGTTCTTGCCCATCTCCATGTGGCGGTGAATGTTTTCCAAAACCACAATCGCATCATCCACAAGGATACCAACCACGAGTGAAAGACCCAGTAAACTCATCAAGTTCAAAGTATATCCTAACAAGCTGATACCAATAAATGTCGCAATCAACGAAGCTGGAATCGATACCATTACAATCAAGGCATTTCTAAAACTGTGCAGGAAGAACAGCATTACAAAGGCAACCAAGAAAATCGCAATGAACAAATCCTTCATTACCGCATTTGCTGCGGTCAATGTAAATCCGGTGGTGTCATCGGCAATGTTCAGTTTTACATTGTTGACTTTATAATCGGTTTCGATTTGAGCAACTGCTTTCTGAACGGCCTCACTCACCGCAACCGCGTTCGCATCCGATTGTTTGATGACTTGCAAAAGAATGGCACTGTTCTGGTTGATACGTGCAATCTTTTTTACTTCTTTTTGGGAATCCTGAACATCGGCAATATCGCCCAAACGAACTTGTATTCCGTTTTTGGAAGAAACTACGAGATTACGCATTTCTTGTACATCTTTATACTTACCCGACAAACGGATCAACGTACTGTTTTCTCTGGTTTTGATGTTTCCAGTAGGGAAATCCAAATTGGAAGACAGCAATAACTGTTGCACTTGTGGAACTGAAAGGCCGTAACCTTGCAGTTTTTTGGCATCAAGGCTGACCTGGATCTCTCTTTCTTCACCACCCACAAGGTTTACCTGTGCCACACCTTGTACACGTGATAGTACAGGTTGGATTTTCTTGTCCAGAAGATCATAGAACTCAATTTGGTTCATATTTGCCGTTGCACCAATGGTAATGATCGGCAAGTCACTGATCGAGAATTTCACCAAAGACGGCGGATCCACATCGTCCGGTAGATCTTTCAGGATGGCATTGATCTTACGTTGTGCATCGTTCAAAGAGTAATCGGCATCGGCATCCGCGGTAAGCGTCACCATTACAAGCGACAAACTCTCGTAGGATTTTGTTTCAACTTTCTTTACGTTTTCCAAGGAAGCAATTGCGTCCTCAATTTTTTTGGATACCGTGTTTTCTACTTCCGAAGGCGATGCTCCAGGATAAACGGTAGAAATGGTAACCACGTTCACTTCAAATTTAGGAACCAATTCATAACCCAGCTGGGTATAACTGAAGATACCTCCCAAGGTCAGTATGATAAACAAGACCGCGATGATGGTGGGTCTTTTTATGGATATTTCTGCTAATTTCATATTTACCTTCTTATTTTTTTACGTCCACTTTTGCACCGTCCGTCAAGTTGATTTGTCCACCAACTACTACCACATCTCCATCGTTCAAACCGTCAAGTACTTCCACTTTTTCTCCGAAGATTCTTCCAGAAACAATTTTGGTCAGTTTTGCAATACTGTCTTTCACTACAAAAACTTGGTTGTTGCTCACACTTCCTACGAAAGCAGTTCTTGGTACGATTCTGATTGGTGTTTTCTGTGTAGAATTGCTTTCAAAATGAGCCGTACCGTACATACCCGCTTTCAAGTCATTGTTTGCGTTGTTTGCAATTTCAATTTCAATAGGAAAATTCAATGATTCGTCTGCCATTGGAGCGATGAAAGTGATTTTTCCTGAGAATTCCTTATCAGGATAAACACTTGCTTTTACTTTTACAACAGATCCTACTTTTAAGGAAGCCACTTGGTTTTCGCTTACAGCTACTTTCAATTTTAGTTTAGAAACATTTACCAAATCAAACAATTGTGTTCCAGGAGCAACTACTGAACCTGGCTCAATGTATTTCTTGTTTACAATTCCGTTGATGGTTGATTTGATCGTTGCATCACCAAAACTGATGTTGGCTTGGTCCAATTGCGCTTTTGCATTAGATAAAGCTAGCTTAGATTGGTCAACCTGTTGCTTAGTTACACCACCTGTTTTGAAAGCATTCTCAAAACGTTGGTTATCGGCCAAAGCATTTTGGTAATTTGCTTTAGCACTTTGAACATCAACCGAAATTTTATCTGCTTTTATGACGGCCAAAGTCTGTCCGATTCTCACAACGCTTCCTTCTTTTACTAAAACTTTAGTGACTCTTCCTGCGTTTTCTGCAGAAAAACTAAGTTCTTGAAGTGGTGCAAAGCTTCCGTTTGCAATAAAATCTGTAGAAACAGCTTCACTTTTTACAGTGTCGATATTTACCGAAACTGTGGTGTTTTTTTGTGCCACAACCGCAGTTTCTGCTTCGTTCTTTTTCTTATTGTTGGTTAAGACAAAACCGATTAGACCTAAAACTGCCAGTCCGATTCCTATATATAATACTTTTTTCATTTTTATTTTGATTGATTAGTTTGTAAGTGTTCTTAATTCTCCTTTTGATTTGATTAACTGTATTTCGGCCAATTTGTATTCCAATAAGGCTGAAGTATAATTGTTTTGTGCTTCTACCAAAGAGTTTTCGGCATCCAATAAATCCGTCAATGGAGCCAAACCTTGGTAGTAGTTGTTTCGGGTATTGTCTAAAACTTCCTGAGCCAATTGTGCATTTTCCTTTTGATTTTTGATGGTAATCAAGCTGTTTTCAATTTGAGTACGTGCATTTTCGAAAGCTAAATCCAATGAAAGTTTCGTGTCTTCCTTATCGGCCTGGATTTTTCTCAAATCAACTTCCGCTTGACGGACTCTTGCTCTTGTACCGAATCCTGTGAAGATTGGGATTCTCAAATTCAATCCGATGCTAGAATAATCCGACCAATACACATCATCTGACGGTTTTTTGAACCAAGGCAATTCAGGTCCTTGTCCGATATAATTGTATCCTGCCGAAAGCGAAAGCGTTGGATAGTATTCTGCAATGATGGATTTTTTCTGATAGGTTAATAATTGCTCTTGCTTGTCCAATAACAAATATTCGGTTCTGTTGGCTGTATTTGGGGCTTCCGCCAAAGCTTGTGGCGTTACTTCAAATTCTGTTTTAGGAAGTGTTATCGGAGTTTCAATTGGCATTCCCATATAGAATTTCAAAGCGTTTTCCTGTAATTGCACCGCATTGATCAACTGTTGGCGTTGGGTATTGATGTTGTACAACTTCACAGTAATCCTGTCCAAATCGATTTTTTTGGCCAAACCATTGTCAAACTGACCTTGGATGATGCCCTTGGCTTTGGTCGTGTTTACATAATTGCTGTCAATTACCGATAGTTTTTCTTTCTGAACAAATACTTCGTAATAGGCATTTGCTACCCTTTCGATAACCTGTTCTTCGGTCAATTGCGCATTGATCTGATAGAATTCCCTTGTTGATTTTGCCGCTTTCAATCCGGTGAAAACCGCTTGGTCAAAAATGGCTTGTGTTAACGAAACACCAGCAGTAGAATTCCATTTCTGTCCAAAAGGAACCAATTGCACACCGCCAGTAGTTGGCGTTCCAGGAGGAGCAAACGCACCCATATCAATCGCATTCAATTGAAGGATTGGGTTGTAAGTTACGTTTCCGTTTGCCGTAATTTGAGGCAATGCTCTCGAGCGAACTTCCTGAATTTGGTATTCGCTGTTTTCAATTTCCAGTTTTGCTTTCTTGGCATCAGCCTTGTTTTCAAGGGCATACTTGATGGCGTCTTTCAGCGTCAACGTTTGGCTTTGTGCCGAAACGCCTGCCGAGAGGAGCGATGCAACAAAAATGAAAGCGACTGTTTTAAGCTTTATAAAGCGGCTTGGGGTTTTCATTTGTTTAAATTTATGATTGATTTGATTGTTTTTACTTGATAAATAAGGTGTCCATTATAATTTCTTTTCGGTCTGAAAGTATTTTATCATACTCTTGATCGGTCAAATGCATTGTTTTTTGGAAAAGAGGACGCATCGCGATAGGAAAAGAAGTCAGTGAAATCATATTAAGAATAAATTGAACAGGATCTGTTTTTCTTATCAAACCTTCTTCCATGGCCACTTCAAATTCCTCATAGAATTTCTTAAGTACACGGTCCATACCTTCTTCGTCTTTAAAATAGCAGCCTTGGTTGAATTGTGTTACCAGATACATTTCCATGTATGGATATTCTCTTGCCATGTCGAATGTATCGTCAATAAACTCTGCGATTTTGGCCTTAAACGGAAGTTCTGAGAAAATAATGGATTCCGTTCTTTCTTGCTCTCTGGCTTGTGCATCTGCAAAAACCAAGTCGAATAATTTGTCTCTCGACCTAAAATAATAATTGATTAGGGTTCGGTTAACTCCTGCAGCATCGGCAATTTCCTGTGTAGTAGCATTAAATTTACCTTCACCAAAAAACAATCTCTTGGCGGTATTTTTAATGTGCACTTCGGTTGCTTCGTCTTTTCTTTCTGTTGACATTTTTATTTAACTAATTTATTTGACAAAATTGTTAGGGCAAAGGTATATACTTTTTTGTTTAACATTTTTGTCAAATATTCTATTTAACGGTTTTTTAACAGAAAGCGTTTTCGTTGTTTTTTACAAGTTTGATTATCCACTTGGAATAGGGAAAAAATTTAATATTTATAAAAAATGATAAAAAGTAACATATTTCTTTCATTTTGTAATTTCTTTATTGCTACTTTTACAACCATTTTAGTTATATGAATCCCTTACCCTACGACGCCCTCAGTGTATAATTCGAAAATGAAAAAATATTATCTTTTGCTTCTGTTTCTTTTTCGAAATGGATTGGGTGAAATATATGCTCAAGAGACTACCTTAAAACATAGAATATCGAAGGGAGAAACAATTGAGGTCATTGCAAAAAAGTACAATATAAATCCAAATGAATTATATGTATTAAATCCTAAGCTGGCTGATGGATTTCAAGAAAATGACATAATTCTGATACCACAAACCAAGATTTGGAATAGCAAGGAAGTTGATTCACATGTGGTTTATCATTTGGTTCAACCTCGCGAAACTAAGATTGGCCTTTCAAGAAAATACAATATTTCAATTGAAGAATTAGAGCGTCAGAATCCGCATATCATTGATATGTTGAGGGCAGGTGCAGAATTGAAAATTCAGTCAGAAGGGATAAAAAATAATCTCAATTCAAATCTGGGCTCCGATAACAGTGCTCAAAACGGAGACTATGAACCCTATTTGGTAGAACGTGGAGAAACCCTCTGGGGTATAGCCAGACGCTATAAAATATCTGTTTCAGAATTGATTGATATTAATAGGTCTGTCCTAGGAGCTGTTTTGTTAAGCGGTCAAACAATAAGAGTTCCTTCAAAAAAGGGAAGCCCAATACAAAATACAAATTCGGACTTTGAGCAGCATCTGGTTGAAGCAGGGGAAACGAAATATGGACTTTCTAAAAGATACGGCGTGACTATCGGGGAGTTGGAGGATTTGAACCCGCATATTGTGAAAATGCTTAGGACAGGACAGCAAATCAGTATTCCTGGAAGAGCCGTAGCCAAACCAGTTGCAAAACAACAAACGGTAAAAGAAGAACCAAAAGTTATTGAGCAAAAGGCAGCTGTAGTTGAGAAACCAATTGTAGAAAAGCCTGTTGAGGTGAAGCCAATACAGAAAAAAGAAGAAACAATACAGCCAGAGCCAAATACTGCGGTAACAGATTTGGTTGCGTATGAAGTGAAGCCAAAAGAAACCTTATACGGATTGTCTAAGATGATGGGATTGAGCGAACAAAAATTGATTGAGCTTAACCCGGAATTGAGCAATGGCTTAAAAATAGGAATGATACTGAAAGTGCCTTCTCAAAATGCTTCAAAGATTGCAGAAGCAAAAGCTAATGTTGCTGACAATTCGCAAGAAGGATTGCTAAGGTCCATCAAAAAAGGAGAAGAGAAGGAAATCGTATATTTAATGCCTTTCACGGAGGAAAAATATTTAGATTTTATGAAATCTTCACCAAAATCTTCCGAAGCGACAGCTTATTATGAGTTCTATGCTGGAGCTACAATGGCAATGGATTCGCTTCGAAAGAGTAATGTTTTGATAACATCCAAAGTATTTGAAATTCAATCCTCTGGAGCCACCGAACAGATTTTTACCTCACTTACCGCCAATACTATCCAAAATGCTAAAATGGTGTTTTTTCCGAGAGAGTCTTATCTGTCAGAAAAATTAGGTGATTATTTGTCTAAGAATAATATTCCAATGATTATTTCTGATACAAAACAACCAAATATAACTTTTCCTACAACCTACAACAGTCTGATTCTTGACATGCAACTTAAAAAGCTGGTGCTAGATCATATTGCTTCAAAAAAGCAAAATGTTATCATCGTCAATGATCCTGTAAGAAAGGAGAGTAAAGATTTTATTGCACAAAATTATCCGGAAGCACGATTTGTAAAAATTGACGAAAGCGGCGTTTTTGATTCAGAATCTTTGAAAAGCTTATTGAGTAAGTCGTCTAAGAATTATGTGATTTTAGATACTGATAAAGCAGGATTAATTTTAACAGCAACTAGCTTGTTATTAAAAGATTCAAAAGAGTATGATGTTGAAATAGCATTGCTGGATCCTAAAGAAAATATCAAAGGCGAAACAGTTTCCGAGATGAGATTTAAAGCCTTGAAGATGATTTATCCATCATTATACAAACCAGCAAATACAAAAGAACTAATCAGGTTTAAAAAAGATTATTTGAACAAATATGGCTTTGAGGCAACTAATGAAGCTGTAAAAGGTTTTGACGTTACTTTTGATGCTTTGATGAGGTTGTTTCAGGATAAAGCTTTTAATGTGCTGGCGGAAGAAAATAAAACGGAACAGCTAAAAATAAATTTTAAATACGTTAAGAATTTAAAAGGAGGTTACAGTAATTCAGGAGGTTATATTCTACAATATGATGAAGATTCAGATTCTAAAATTGTTAACTGATGGTTTCTAAAACGATCCATTTTATGCGTTCACCAAAAAAAAACTCAAGGCTTTCTAAAGACAACTTTTCTTCTCAGAAGAGTTTTTTCCTATTTATTCTGTTTTTTTATGGAATCTTTCATGCCGTGGCGCAATGTCCGACAACTATAGATCTCAATCCTTCATTTTGTGATATACAAGCTCCAACAGTAGCAGACTTGCAGGCAACTGATAATGGAAGTGGAATTGCTTGGTTTGCAACCGCAACTTCAACTACGGCTTTGTCACCTGGCTTGGGTTTGATAAATGGTGAAGATTATTTTTTGGATAGCAGTGCGGGGAATTGTGGAAATAGGATTGCCGTTACCGTTAGTCTCTACAGTGCACCTACAGGGCAAAATTTTCAAGGAATATGTGTTTCAGATGCAAATGAGGCAACTATTGCGTCATTAAATGCAACAGGAAACAATGTGCAATGGTACAATAATCCTTTTGGCGGAACGCCTTTAACTAACAACAGCGTAATAACTTCTGGTACTATCTATTATGCAGGACAAACAAATCCAATTACAGGATGTCTAACCTCTCGATTACCCGTTTTTGTGGTAGTCAATGTTGTCAATGAGCCTGTTGGTGAATCACTTCAAATATTTTGTAATGATCCAGAAAATCCGCCAACAATAAGCAACCTGATAGCATCTGGAAATAATAATTGGTACCTAACAAGCACTTCAGCCTTAGTTTTAGATCCTGCTGCCCCATTGATAAATGGCCAAACCTACTATGGAACTACAATAGTACCACCTTGTGAAAGTACGCAGAGATTAGAAGTAACAGTAAGTATTTTGCCTGAGAATGAAGCAGGAGATGATGGTAGTCTTACCCTTTGCGAAACAGATATTGCTACATCTCCAGATATTAATTTATTTGATAGTCTATTGGGAATCCCTTCAAGCCTCGGAGTTTGGACAGGACCAGTTGCAACAACAAATGGCAATTTAGGAACTCTTGAAATCTCTAGTTTGACAGCAACAGGAAGTCCATACATTTTTACCTACACCGTTAGCACATCACCAGAGTGTCCTCCGGATACCGCAACAGTAACGATAACCATAGAGCCACTTGTAGATGCAGGAGAAGATGGTATAGCTTTTTTTTGTCCAGATGACACGCCTGCGGATTTATTTACGTTCCTAGGAGGAACACCTGATTTAGGAGGTACATGGTCTCCAGCATTGGCAAGCGGTTCAGGAATTTTTAATCCATTACTCGACCTCTCCGGGAGCTATGTCTATACATTACCCGCAACAGCGTTCTGTCCGGCTGATTCAGCAACTGTTATTGTAACGGTTAGCGAGATTCCCGAGGCAGGAGAGAACGGTAGTCTAACTTTATGTGAATCGGATTTGGCAACAGCTCCAAATATGAATTTATTCGATAGCTTATCGGGTATTCCTTCAAATCTAGGAGTTTGGACTGGACCAGTTGCTACAGCAAACGGCAATCTTGGAACTCTTGATGTGTCAAATCTTTCAGAATCAGGAAGTCCTTATGTGTTTACATATACCGTCACAACTTCACCACAGTGTCCACCAGATATAGCAACAGTAACGATAACAGTAGAGCCACTTGTAAATGCAGGTGAAGATGGAGTAGCCGTTTTCTGTGGAAATGATGCTCCAGCAGATTTATTTACGTTTCTTGGAGGTACTCCTGATTTAGGAGGTACATGGTCTCCGGCATTGGCGAGTGGTACAGGAATTTTTGATCCTTTGCTTGATCTTTCTGGAAACTATGTCTACACCTTGCCTGCAACCGCATTTTGTCCAGCTGCTTCAGCAACCGTTAATGTCACGGTAAACCAAATTCCTGAAGCAGGTGAGGATGGTAGCTTGACGCTTTGTGAGTCTGATTTGGCTACAGCCCCAGATGTGAATTTATTTGACAGCCTCTTGGGAACTCCTTTGAATATAGGGGTTTGGACAGGGCCATTTACTACAACAAACGGCAGTTTAGGAACTCTTGATGTGTCAAATCTTTCAGAATCAGGTAGTCCTTATGTGTTTACATATACTGTCACAACATCACCGCTTTGTCCTCCCGATGTCGCTACAGTAACAATTACAATTGCTCCTGCCGTAGAACCAGGAGATGATGGTACGGCATTTTTTTGTGGAGATGATGGCCCGGCAGATTTGATTGCTTTTCTAGGAGGAACACCTGATTTTGGTGGGACTTGGTCGCCAACTATGGCAAGCGGAAATGGTACTTTTGATCCCTTAGTTGATTCACCGGGTGTTTATGTTTATACTTTGCCAGGAACTTTGTTTTGTCCTTCAGCATCTTCAATAGTTACCGTTACAGTAGCAGAAATTGCAGAGGCAGGAGAAAATGGCAATTTCGACATCTGTGAGGCTGATGTTGCTACCGCCCCAGATATAAATTTATTTGATACTTTATTAGGAACGCCTTCAAGCATTGGAGTTTGGACCGGACCAGTTTCAACAACAAATGGCAATCTGGGAACATTGAATGTTTCCAACCTTACGATTTCAGGAAGTCCTTATGTGTTTACGTATACAGTAACCACATCACTATCATGTCCGCCAGATGTTGCTACAGTTACCGTAACCGTAGAGCCATTGTATGATGCTGGTAGTAATGGTACTGTCGTTTTCTGTGACAATAATGCACCAGCAGATTTATTCTCTTTTCTTGGAGGAACACCTGATCTTGGTGGAGTATGGTCTCCATCGTTATCAAGCGGTACCGGTTTTTTCGATCCACTTGTTGATTTGGCAGGAACCTATGTCTATAGTTTTCCAGGGACATCTTTGTGTTCTTCTTCTTCAGCTTCGGTAACAGTAACAGTAAACCCTGCTCCAGATGCGGGAGAAAATGGCATTGCAGCCTTCTGTGAAGATGATGCTTCAGCAGATTTGTTTGCTTTTCTGGGAGGCATTCCAGAATCAGGAGGTATTTGGACCCCAAATTTATCAAGCGGTACCGGAATTTTCGACCCTTCTATTGACTTGCCAGGAACTTATACTTATACGGTAAATGGGCCAGCAGGCTGTTTGCCAGATACCGCAACAGTTTCAGTTACAGTTGACGGGCTTCCTACTAATATCCCTGCCGACCTTAACACGGGTGTGGTGTGTTTAAATTCTGATGCAACTATTCAAATATCCAATGCAACAAATCTATCAGATGGAAACTATCAATTGAGTTATCAACTTTCGGGAGCAACAGTCTTTAATGAGGTAGTTACTGTGGTTTTTGAAAATGGCATTGCAAGTTTTATAATTCCTACAACGGTTTTGAATGCTATTGGAAACTACACTTTAAACATTGACCCAATATTGTCAAATACAGCGAATGCTTGCGGTACATCTGGACATACTTTTGATGCATTCATTTTTGAAATAGAAGAAGTCCCTACGCCAATATTTAGCGGTAGCAGTGTATACTGTGAAACGGATAACGCTACAGTATTTAGCTTGTCATCTGCCATTATTGGATCTCAACCAATTGTGTGGTACGATGCTCTTCAAAACGGAACTGCCTATGCAAATGATACCCTCTTGATTGATGGAACAACCTATTATGCAGCAATTGTTTCAGATTTAGGATGTGAGAGCACCACACGTCTCCAAGTTACCGTTACAGTTGAAGATTGCGATACCGAAGAGCTTAAACTAATTATTCCCGATGGATTTTCGCCTAATGGAGACGGAATCAACGATGCCTTTGTGATAAAAAACATTCGAACATTATATCCAAACTTTTCAATAAGCATATACAACCGCTGGGGGAATATTTTATACGAAGGTAATGCGTCTAAACCAGATTGGGATGGAAACAGTGAAAAAGGAGTAAGTGGAAGCAAGCTTCCTACTGGGGTATATTTCTACATTTTAAATTTTAATGACGGAACAAGGAAAGCCGTTCAGGGAAGACTTTACTTGAGCAAGTAATTGATGATATGATAAAAATAATAATAAGATATTGTACTGTAATGGCATTGTTGCTGTTTTCTTTTAAAGGAAATGCACAACAAGATCCTCAATTTACACAATACATGTATAATATGAGTATCATTAACCCCGGTTATGCTACGGATTCTGGGGATATGAATTTTGGAGCTCTGTATAGGGCTCAATGGGTCGGTTCAGAAGGCGGTCCTTCAACCGGAACTTTTTTTGCGCATACACCTTTAGCAAAAAAAGTCGAAGCCGGTCTGTCGGTAGTTCATGATCAAATTGGAGATGTAGTAAAAGAAACGAGCGTATATGCCGATTTTGCTTATGTCTTAAACGTAAATGAAAAAAGTAAGATTTCATTCGGTATCAAAGCAGGGGCCACTTTTTTCAGCACTAATTTTAATGGTTTTGTCTATTCCGATGACTTGCCAGATCCCGCTTTTGCCAATAATACAAGCAAGGTCTTTCCCAATATTGGAGTCGGAACTTTTTATTTTGGAGAAAACTACTACGTAGGATTGTCAAGCCCAAATTTGCTAACAACTACACATTTGGAGCGTCAGCAGGGCATCGTAAGGACAGGTGTTGAAGCTGTTCATTATTTTATTACCGGAGGATATGTATTTAATTTGAATGAGAATCTAAAATACAAGCCTGCATTTATGGCAAGGGCAGTTTCGGGAGGAGTTCCAATGGCATTTGATATCACTTCAAATTTCTTAATCAACAATAAGTTAGAACTTGGAGTTGGATACCGAGTGGATGACGCTGTAAGTGGATTGATTAATTTTAGAATTTCTCCAGTACTGAGGGTTGGCTATGCCTATGATCACATTTTGTCAAACCTTGGTCGATTCAGTTCTGGATCACATGAAATTATGGTATTATTTGATATCAGTAAAAACAAGGACAAAAAAGACGATAATAAAGGCTACGACAAATCTCCTCGATTCTTCTAAAACATTGATAATGAAAAGAAATACCTATCTATTATTACTTGTTCTTATCAGTCAAATGCTTTTGGCTCAGAAAAATAATATCAAAAAAGCAGACAAGCTTTTTGCAGACAAAGCCTATGTAGAAGCAGCCAAAATATATGAAAAATTAGGTTTGGGACAGCATGTACTACAGAATTTGGGAGATTGCTACTATTTTAATAACGAAATGAATTTTGCCGAGAAGCCTTATGCAAATTTAATCTCTACCTATAAAGATAGTGTAAAACCAGAGTATTATTTCCGATATGCACACGTCTTGAACGGAATTAACAATAGCGAAAGGGCAGATCTGATGATGTCTAAATACCGTGGATTTACAGTAGATACAAAAAAATTCAAGGAACATCTCAACAGTATCGTACCTTACAATTATTCGGTTAAAAAATTATCCAAAAACTCCGATGGCGATTTTGGTATTTCTATCTATGAGGATAAGATCATTTTTGCCTCTCTGCGAAGCGCTACCAGTCCTAAATACCATTGGAACGGAAAACCTTATCTGGACCTTTTTGAAGCGACCATTTCAAAAGATGGTATGCTTGAAAATATCAAACCTTTACCAAAAGAAATCAATACTGCAACACACGAAAGCTCAGCTGTTTTCACCAAAGATAAAAAAACAATGTACTTTAACAGAACCAGCGATAAGCGTGTTGAGGTAGGCGGTGAGGTCTTTGCATCAGTGAAAATTTTTAGGGCAGAATTAGTGAATGATGTGTGGACAAATGTCATCGAAATGCCTTTTTCGAGTGATCAATATTCGACACAGCACCCAGCTTTGAGCCCGGATGAAAAAAGAATATATTTTTCGAGTGACAAGCCCGATTCCCTAGGTTCTTTTGATATTTATTATGTAGATATAAAAGACGATGGAACTTATGGAGAGCCTGTAAACATAGGCAACAATGTCAACACCGAGCATCGTGAGCAGTTTCCTTTTATTGCTGATGACAATACTTTGTATTTTGCCTCTGATGGCCACCAAGGTATGGGAGGTTTGGATATATTCATGGCGCGTGCTTATGACGATGTATATGCAAAGCCTGTAAATCTTGGCGAAACAATAAATACGGGAAGAGATGATTTTTCGTATGTTCTAAAAGATGCAGACAGCTTAGGTTATTTTTCATCCAATCGAGATGGAGGAGATGATTTGTTTGCTTTTGAACGAAGTGTAAATCCAAGGCGTTTTACAATTGAAGGTGATGTGCGCGACAAGAACACCAAGGAATTACTTCCTGGAACTGTTGTGAAACTGTATGATGAAGAAGACAAGCTCATTGTTCAAATAGTAGTAGGGAAAGATGCCGATTATGTGTTTAATTCTGAGCCTAACAAGAAATATAAGATTGTGGCCGAAAGAGATTTCTATGCTTCAAAAACAATAAATTTCGAAACAAAAGACGATGGTCAGATTCGTTTCAATATCGAACTGGAAATAGAGTCCTACGAAGATTCCGAAGAAATTATTGTCAAAAAGGATGATGGATTGGTTTATATAGAACTAGAAAACATTTATTTTGATTTTAATAAATGGGATATAAAGCCTGAAGCCGCCAGTACCTTGACGGTTTTGGTTGATATTATGAAAAAATATCCACGTATGGAAATTGAACTGGGCGCGCATACAGATTCCCGTGCTTCAGATGTTTATAATTTAAGATTGTCTCATAATAGAGCCAGTGCAGCTTTGGAATTTCTTGTAGAAAATGGCATACAACGATCAAGGGTCAAATCCAAAGGTTATGGCGAAAGAGTACAACTCATAAAGTGCGGTGACGACTGTACCGAGACAGAACACTCCATCAACCGTAGGTGCGAATTCATTATCTTAAAATAAGGACTATTCAGAATTTCCAATAGCAAAGACATTGGAAGACCCACGTAAATAGCTTAATTTAGCCAAAAATTATCTTATGCATTCCATTTATCAATACCAGGATTTTATTTCTACCTATTTAGAGGATCAAGCCCAAAAGAGAGAACCTAGAAATCTTTACGAGCCTATAGAATACATTCTTTCGCTAGGAGGAAAACGTATCCGTCCGGTTTTGACCTTGATGACTGCAGAAATTTTTGGAACAAATTATAAGGAAGCTTTGCCGGCTGCTTTGGCTGTAGAAGTTTTTCATAATTTTTCACTGGTACACGACGATATTATGGACGATGCCCCTTTAAGAAGAGGGAAAGAAACTGTTCACGAAAAATGGAACCTCAATACGGGAATCCTTTCTGGTGATGCAATGCTGATACTGGCCTACCAATATTTTGAACGCTATGAGCCGGAAGTTTTCCGGGATTTGGCAAAACTCTTTAGCAAAACTGCCATCGAAGTTTGCGAAGGACAGCAATGGGATGTCGATTTTGAGAATCGTGAGGACGTAACCATTCCCGAATATTTGAAAATGATTGAATACAAGACCGCTGTTTTAGTCGCTGCAGCCATGAAAATGGGTGCCATAATTGCCGAAACTTCTGAAGAAAACTGTAAGCTGATATATGATTTCGGACTCAATTTAGGTCTGGCCTTTCAATTACAGGACGATTATTTAGATGCCTTTGGAGATCCGGAAACCTTCGGAAAACAGGTAGGCGGTGATATCATCGAAAACAAAAAAACCTATCTCTACCTCAAAGCGCAGGAATTTGCCAATGCAGAACAAAAAGAAGAATTGATGCATTTGTTTTCCATCCATCCAGCGGACAATACAGAGAAAATCAATTCGGTAAAACAAATTTTCAATGCCACTGATGCTTCTGAAGTTACCCAAAAAGCCATACAGGAATTTACACTTAAAGCCTTTGAAACACTCCAAAAAATAAACATCGACAACGAGAAAAAGGAAATTCTTAAATCGTTTGGAGAGAACTTAATGGGAAGAAAAGTTTAATATTGAAGACGATTTCATTAGCAGATAAAATATTCAAGAACGACAATCCGAGCATCAGAAACCAACAGTTTTTTGCTTGGGGCTTTTTGCCGTTTACCATTTTGGCTTTGTGGATCGATTCGGTTGTCTTTCATCAGCATTACTTTGACGGAAGATTGCTAACCAATTTCATGGGCATCACCTATTTTTTGTCATTCTTCTATTGTGCCGATGCACACCTGCGGAAATTGATGTTCGTAATGGTACCGCTTTCGTATCTGGGCGAAATTATTTTCTGCAAAGGTTTGGATTTTTATGCTTATCGTACAGAAGCCATTCCGCTCTATGTTCCTTTTGGACATGCCATTGTATATGCCTCGGGCTATATTTTTGCACATACAAATTGGGCTGTTGCAAAGGATAATATGCTTAAAAAGTTTTTTGCAATTGGATTTGCACTACTATTCTTGGGAGTAGGGTTTTTTAGGAATGATATGTTTTCAGTAGTATTTGGTGTTTTCTTCTTTTTACTTCTAAAGCGAAAAAGATGGCAGAACCTGTATTATTTCATTGCACTCTGCGTGATTTATATCGAATTGCTCGGTACTTATTTTCAATGTTGGATCTGGGTTCCGAAAACCTTCAACACGATTCCAACCGCCAATCCGCCAATGGGAGCCGTATTTTTTTATGCCGGTGGCGATGTATTGCTGGCTAAAATAGTGCAACTTTGGGAAAAAAGAAAAGCAAATCAAATACCTTTGTAAGATGAGTTTCATTGCGCCAAAATCAACCGATTTGCTACTTTCCGAAGCCGAAAGCGAAAACCTGTATCCGAAACTGATTGAACAAATCAACAAGGATTTCAATTTGGCAAACGAAGCCATCGATTTTCCTGCAAGTACCTCTCCAAATGAATTGAAGATTCAGTTGCACGAGAAAATCTATCGTTTGATTCAATACAAATTTGCCGAATATCTTAATCTTCTTTACATCATTGACGTTCCCGAAGACCAGATAAAACAATTGGATGGCTCGGATTTGGTGGATTTATCCGAACAGGTTTCTTTTTTGATTTTAAAAAGGGAATGGATGAAAGTCTGGTTTAGAAATAGATTCTAACAAACGGCATAAACGCATCATTATAAACATTCCTGTCCTCATCATGCAAGACATTATAACGAACGCCAATTGTTATATTTTCTGCCCGATAACCCGCTCCTAAAAACAAAGCAGTATTCCAAAAATTTTCCTTGAATTCATTATCATAAGTAAGGTTCACGCGAACCTGCTCCAATTCTGCCGAAAGCTGAATCTCATTTATTGGATTGAATAAGCCAATCACGCTGGCACCATAAATATACGATTCAAAAAAATTCCTAGATTTTACATAACTTCCCTGTAATCCCAATCCAGCTGAGAAATATTCATTGAAATCGTATACCGCACTTGGAGCAACCATAATATCGGTGTATCCAGAACCAATTCCCAGTCCTAATCCGCCTCCAAAACGAACCCTGCTCCAAAAATCGCCTTGGTCCAAAGGATTGTTTTGAGCATAAGCAAATGATGAAAACAAGGTAAAAATAACAATACCTCCAATTTTTGTCAATTTGTTCAGATGATATGATTTCATGGCTCAATTTTATGATAAGTTTAAGTCATAAATGTATAAAATAATTACTACATTGTTCCAATTATCGTACTTTTGCAAAAATATTTTTAACAAATTAGGACATTCAACAAATATTATGGATAGGTTTTCCTTTTTAAACGCAGCTCACACAGAGTTTTTCGCCGAATTATACGACCAATATCTAGAGAATCCTGACAGCGTAGAGCCAAGCTGGAGAAGTTTCTTTCAAGGATTCGATTTTGGTACCGCAACCTATAACGATGAAAGTCCCGCAGTGCAAATCGCGACGGCTGTCGCTGAAGGTCAGGATTGTTCAATCGTTTCGGACAAACTTCAAAAAGAGTTCAATGTTTTAAAATTGATCGACGCATACAGAACCCGTGGGCACTTGTTTACCAAGACAAATCCTGTTCGCGACAGAAGAACTTACAGTCCAAATTTAGATTTAGAAAACTTCGGTCTTTCGCAAGCTGATTTGAACGTGGTTTTCGATGCCGCAAAAGCTATAAAAATCGCACCTTGTACGTTGCAGGAAATCCTAGGCCACTTGGATAAGATCTACTGCCAATCCATCGGTGTTGAATATATGTACATCCGTAAACCTGAAGTAATCCAATGGATCCAGGACAAAATCGGGTACAACGATAACATCCCAAAATTTTCTGCAGAAGAAAAAAAGAACATTCTTGGAAAACTCAACGAAGCCGTTTCTTTCGAGAACTTCTTGCATACCAAATACGTAGGTCAGAAACGTTTCTCATTAGAAGGTGGAGAGTCATTGATTCCTGGTCTTGACGCCTTGATTGATGCCGCTGCCGAAAAAGGAGTGGAGCAATTCGTGATGGGTATGGCACACCGTGGTCGTTTGAACGTTTTGGCAAACATCTTTGGAAAAAATACCCAGGACATCTTCTCTGAATTTGACGGAAAAGACTACGACGACGATGCCCTTTTTGATGGTGACGTAAAATACCACTTGGGATTAACATCTGACAGAAAAACCAAATCAGGAAAAAGCATCAACATTAACCTTGCACCAAACCCTTCCCACTTGGAAACAGTTGGAGCGGTTATCGAGGGAATCACACGTGCTAAACAGGATCGTTACTACCCAGAAGATGCTTCAAAAGTATTGCCAATCGCATTGCACGGAGATGCTGCTGTTGCTGGACAAGGTATCGTTTACGAGATTGTTCAAATGGCGCAGTTGGACGGTTACAAGACAGGAGGAACAATCCATATCGTAATCAACAACCAAGTTGGATTTACGACGAACTACCTTGACGCTCGTTCATCAACGTATTGTACAGACATCGCAAAAGTAACGTTATCGCCAGTTTTACACGTTAATGCTGATGATACAGAGGCTGTTGTTCACGCCATGCTTTTTGCTTTGGACTACAGAATGCAATTTGGTAGCGATGTATTTATCGATTTATTAGGATACAGAAAATATGGGCACAACGAAGGTGATGAGCCACGTTTTACCCAGCCAAAATTATACAAGCTTCTAGCGAAACATAAAAACCCAAGAGACATTTATGCTGAGAAATTATTGGCAGACGGTATCATTGACGGAGGTTATGTAAAAGGCTTGGAAGAAAAATACAAAGCAGTTCTAGAAGAAAATCTGGAAGCTTCCCGCAAGAAAGACTTGACGGTGATCACACCGTTTATGCAAAACGAATGGGAAGGTTTTTATCAGGCAGATGCTTCAGAAATGCTCCGAAAAGTAGATACAACATTCCCAAAAGAAGGTTTGACGGAAATTGCAAAAGTAATTACCGAATTGCCATCGGATAAAAAATTCATCAGCAAGATCCAGAAATTGATCAACGACAGGAAGACAATGTTTTTCGAAACTGATAAATTGGATTGGGCTATGGCCGAATTATTGGCGTACGGTTCCTTAACTGTTGAAGGTTATGATGTTCGTATTTCAGGTCAGGATGTTGAGAGAGGAACCTTCTCGCACCGTCACGCTGTTGTAAAAGTAGAAGATTCTGAAGAAGAAGTAATCCTATTGCAGCAATTGAAGGACCAAAAAGGTAAATTCAATGTATTCAA
The DNA here is from genome assembly GCF_049060005.1 of Flavobacterium sp. PLA-1-15. NCBI lineage: Bacteria > Pseudomonadati > Bacteroidota > Flavobacteriia > Flavobacteriales > Flavobacteriaceae > Flavobacterium > Flavobacterium sp. PLA-1-15. The sequence continues at coordinate 53,478 of NZ_JBMGQS010000010.1, forward strand.
TTCCTTGCTTTCAGAATATGGAGTGGTAGGGTTTGATTACGGTTATGCCTTGGCAAGCCCAAAAACATTGACCATCTGGGAAGCACAATTTGGAGATTTTTCTAACGGAGCTCAAATTATGTTGGACCAATACATCTCTGCCGCAGAAGACAAATGGAACAACCAAAACGGTTTGGTAATGCTATTGCCACACGGTTACGAAGGACAAGGAGCGGAGCACTCTTCAGCTAGAATGGAGCGTTACCTGCAAATGTGTGCCAACGAAAACATGTATGTTGCAGATTGTACTACACCAGCCAACTTCTTCCACTTGTTGAGAAGACAAATGAAAACAACGTTCAGAAAGCCTCTTATCGTGTTTACACCGAAGAGTTTGTTGCGTCATCCATTGGTGGTTTCATCAGTAGATGAATTTGCAAACGGAACGTTCCAAGAGACAATAGACGACAACACGGTTGATAAAGAAGCGGTTAAAACATTGGTGTTCTGTACAGGTAAGTTCTATTATGATTTATTGGCAGAAAGAGAAACAAACGGTAGAACGGATGTTGCCTTGGTAAGAATCGAGCAGTTGTTCCCATTGCCGGTGGAGCAATTGAAAGCAATCATTGCTTCTTACCCGAATGCAGATGATTTCGTTTGGGCTCAGGAAGAACCAAGAAATATGGGGGCTTACAGCTTTATGTTGATGAATTTCGACTTGGTTAAGTTGAGAGTTGCTTCATTAAAGGCTTATAGCGCACCAGCGGCAGGAAGTTATGCACGTTCTAAGAAACGTCATGCTGCGGCAATTGCAATGGTTTTTGATAAGGATCTTTTTAATTAAAGATTTAAAACTAAAAACCGTAATTTTGAACAGATAAACAATACAATAAAAACACCATAAAATTATATACAGATGATTTTAGAAATGAAAGTTCCTTCACCAGGAGAGTCCATCACAGAAGTTGAAATCGCAACTTGGTTAGTAAAAGATGGCGATTATGTAGAAAAAGACCAGGCAATTGCAGAAGTTGATTCTGACAAGGCAACCTTGGAATTGCCAGCTGAAGCAAGCGGAATCATTACGCTAAAAGCAGAAGAAGGCGATGCTGTAAAAGTTGGCCAAGTAGTGTGTCATATCGATACGGATGCTGCCAAGCCAGCAGGTGACGCTCCAGCAAAAGAAGAAAAGAAAGAAGAAGCTCCTAAGGCTGAAGCGCCAAAAGCAGAAGAGAAAAAGGCAGAAGCTCCTAAAGCGGCTCCAGCACCAACTTCTTATGCTTCTGGAACACCATCTCCGGCGGCTAGAAAAATCCTTGACGAAAAAGGAATTGCAGCCACTGAGGTAAAAGGAACTGGAAAAGACGGTAGAGTAACAAAAGACGATGCTGTAAATGCAGTGCCTTCTATGGGAACTCCAACAGGAGGAAACCGTGGTTCAAACCGTACGAAATTATCAATGTTGCGTAGAAAAGTAGCAGAGCGTTTAGTAGCGGCTAAAAACGAAACGGCAATGTTGACTACTTTCAATGAAGTAAACATGACGCCAATCAACAACGTGCGTAATGAATATAAAGATGCATTCAAGGCAAAACACGGTGGTGTGAGCTTGGGTTATATGTCTTTCTTCACGAAAGCGGTAACAAGAGCGTTGGAATTGTTCCCAGATGTAAACTCTATGATCGACGGGAATGAGAAAATCTCTTATGATTTTGCTGATATTTCTATCGCAGTTTCAGGTCCTAAAGGATTGATGGTTCCTGTGGTGAGAAACGCTGAGAACCTTACTTTTAGAGGTGTTGAAGCTGAAATCAAACGTTTGGCTCTAAAAGCTAGAGACGGACAAATTACGGTTGATGATATGACAGGTGGAACATTTACCATTACAAACGGTGGTGTTTTCGGAAGCATGCTTTCTACGCCAATCATCAACCCTCCACAGTCTGGAATCTTGGGAATGCACAACATCATCGAGCGTCCGATTGCCGTGAACGGTAAAGTGGAAATTCACCCAATGATGTATGTGGCACTTTCTTATGACCACAGAATCATCGACGGTCGTGAATCAGTTGGTTTCCTTGTGGCTGTAAAAGAGGCATTGGAAAACCCAGTTGAATTGCTGATGAATGGAGATGCCAAAAAAGCATTGGAACTATAAGCAAACTTAAGTTTTTACAATTTGAAAATCCCAAATTCGATTAGAATTTGGGATTTTTTTTCGTTAAAAGTATTTCATTTTATTTGCTATTTTTACGGCACCCATTATAAAAAAGAAATGTGCCCCATCATCAAAAAAATCACTTTACTATTCGTTTTCCTTTTTGCCCTAAACGTCAATTCTCAGGAAAAGAAATTAGATTCTTTAAAGAACATACTCCAAACAAAAATACCTGATACAACTAAATTACAAGTTCTTGCCAATATTGTAAATAGCGTTGAAAGTACCTCAAAGGAATACAGCCTTTATAATGATCAATTCAAAGAGATAGCAGAAAACCTATTAAAGCAAAAAAATCTAGATGAAGCTTCCAGGCTCAATGCTGTTTCCGCTATCGGACAGCATTATGTTCAGAAAGGATTTCAGGTACAATACAACGATTATATTTCGGCAATAAAGTACTTGAATATGAGTTTGCCTTATTTTGAGGCAAAAAAACATCGAATTTATAAGGCTTCGGTGCTGATAAGTTTAGGTGTGTTGTATAATAAAATAGGCAGTGCAGAAACAGCAACAGCCAATAATTTCAAAGCCTTGCGCATTTTTGAGGAAGAGAAACATCCTTCAGGGATTTCTTATGCTACCCAAACCATCGCTAATTTATATAACGATCAAAAAAAATACAAAGAGGCACTTAAATTCTACCTTAAAACGTATGATATTTATTTTAAAAATGAGGATTTACTGCTTCAGGATAACATTCAAAAAGTATTGCTTTTTAAAAATATAAGTAAATGTTATCAAGAACTCAAAGACTGTAAATTGTCGGAGTCCTATCTGTTAAAAGCTTTAAAGCTGGCTAAAGAAATTAATGATTTCGATTCTATTTCTGAGGCTTATTATGAGATGGGACAGTTTGAAATTGTGTGTAATGCAAACTATAATAAAGCATTAGGCTATCTTCAAAACTCTTATTCAGCATCTGAAAAGCTGGAGAAACAGGCCAAAAGTCAAATTTCGATTGGAAAAGTGTACATCAAGTTGAATGCTTTTGATAAGGCTGAAATCCATTTGTTAAAAGGTTTAGAGAACGGAAAAAAGATCAAGAATTTAAAATTTCAAAAAGAAGCCACAGATTATCTGGTTGATTTATACAAGGCCAAAAAACAATACGATAAGGCTTTTGAAATGAAGGAGCTAAACACGTTAATTAAAGACAGTATCAAGGCCGACTTGAACAAGGAAACACTCCTCAAGAAACAGCTCCAATATGATTATGAAAATAAGGAAAAACTCAATAAATTACTTCAGGAGAAGAAAATTGATGCCTTAAAGTTGCAGGCTCAGCAGAAAGAGGCAACCCAGAATAATTTGCTCATTGGACTTTCAGGAGCATTGATGCTAGTGTTGTTTGGGGGATATTTTTATTACCGAAACAACAAACAAAAACAAGCCATTGATACTTTGGAGAAAAACCAAATTAAACAAAAACTGCTCATCAGCCAGATGAATCCACATTTTATATTCAACTCAATACAAAACATCAGGGCATTGATTAACAACCATCAAAACAATGAAGCAGTGGATTATTTGGACCGATTTTCTAGACTAACAAGACAGATTCTCGAAAACTCAAATGAAAATTATATTTCCTTAGCAGAAGAGGTTGAAATGCTTGAAAATTATCTTTCCATTCAACAGCTTTTATATGATAATAAATTCAGCTACAACATTAATGTAGAGGAAGGAATTGACCAAGAATCGATATTCTTGCCTCCAATGCTTGCCCAGCCTTTTATAGAAAACGGTATCAAACACGGCTTGAGCAACAAGTTAGAAAATGGGAAAATAAACGTTCATTTTTACTTAAAAAATGATCAACTGTTTTTTGAGGTTATGGATAACGGAAAGGGATTTGACACCGATAAAAAAGTATCCCAACACAAATCATTGGCAATGAACATTATCAAAGAACGCTTGGTTACCTATATGAAAAACAAAGATTTTGAGGTGCAAACCGAAAACCTAATCCATCCGGATGGTACTATCGCAGGAGCAAAAGTTGTTTTTGAAATTCCTTATATTTATGAAAACTAACCAGCCATGCTAAGAGCCATTGTTATTGACGACATCGAAAAAATCAGGAAAGAGAATATAGCTATAATCAAATCTTCTTGTCCTACCGTTTCAATTATTGGTCAAGCAGATTCTGTTGATTCGGGAATAAAATTAATCAGACAGCTTGACCCTGATTTGGTTTTTCTTGACGTTGAAATGCCTGATGGAACCGGTTTTGATTTATTACAAAAGCTTGGTCCAATTTCTTTTAAAGTCATTTTTATTACGGGTTATGAAGACTTTGCCATCAGAGCCTTTCGTTTTTCGGCAATTGATTATTTGTTGAAACCATTAGACAGAAAAGAATTGGCAGAAGCCGTGAAGAAAGCTGAAGATGCCTTGAGCAAAGAAGTTTTCGATATGAAACTCCACAATTTATTTGCAAATCTGGAGCGTCCAAAAAACCTGCAAAAACTGATTCTAAAAACAGCAGATAAAATTTATTCCATCAATATTCAAGACATCGTCAACTGCGAATCGGATAAAAATTATACTACGTTTTATTTTATCAATGCTCCGTCTCTTGTAGTTTCTACCAATTTGAAAGAATATGAAACACTGTTGACGCCGCATAATTTTTTTAGAACCCATAAATCACACTTGATCAACTTGGCTTTTTTTGATCATTTTATAAAATCAGAAGGAGGCAACACGATTGTGATGAAAAATAAAACTTCCATTCCACTGTCGGTTCGAAAAAAAGAAGAATTCTTGGTACTGCTAGATAATATTTAAGCATTTATGAAATACGGTTGTATAGCATTTCACAACGTTAGTTGTTCATTTGGTTACGTTAGTTCATTGCTCAAAATTATCTTTTTTGATTGTTTTAGTATTGTATTGCGATTTCTAGAGAATCAAATATTAACATTTTCATTACTGATTTGCTATTTGTAATCCCAGATAATTAATTACGTTTGTATGCTTTTTTAAAAACCATCAATCAATCATTAACAAAAACCACCATTAACAACTTATGAAAAAAATTTACTTTTTATTATTATGGCTCTTAACGTTTTCTGCTTTTGCACAAAACTACGAGTACACGATTTATGATACCTCCAATTCGGGTATTCTAAGCAATTATATAGGCGATATTAAAATGGATGCCAATGGAACGTTATGGATTTCATCCTACAGCGGCGTTTCTACTTTTAACGGAACCACCTTTACCAATTATACAGTTAACAACTCTAACATTGCATCCAACGCCATTAAAAAAATTGAAATTGATGGTTTGAATAGAAAATGGATGGCTTCTGAAAGTAACGGAATTATTCGATATAACGGCACGACTTGGACCAACTATACAACCTCCAATTCCGGACTACCTAATAATACCATCAATGATATTGCAGTAGATGCTTTGAATAACCTTTGGGTAGCAACTTCTTCAGGGCTCACAAAGTTTAATGGTACTACATGGACTACCTACGCATCTTTAACCAATATAAACTCTCTGGCTACAGATAGCAATAATGGTGTTTGGGTAACCAATGACAACATGATGTATAAATTCAATGGTACTGATTTTAACTTGATTGATCAAGGAACGTATAAGATCCTACACATAGAAAACAATACGATTTATGCTACCACTGGTGATGGGTTTTTGACGTATTCAACGGCGGGAACCTTTTTGAATATGCAATATCAAAGCAATTCTTGTTTGGCAGGTTACCAATATAATGATGTAGATGTGGATAGTGCTAATAAAGTTTGGGTTGCATTTCAAGGAGATGGCTTGCAAAATTTTACGAATTGCTATTCTTACACCACTGGTAATTCAGGCTTGCCAGATAATTACATAAGTACTGTTAGAACAGGAACATCTGGGATAGTTTGGGCAGGAACATTGCAATTAGGTTTGGTAAAGATGACACCAATCGCTTCCACTTGTAATGCACCTTCACAGTTTTGGAGTCAAAATGTTACCTCAACCACTGCTTCTCTTAATTGGGCTGCGGCAGTTCCAGCTCCAAGTAGTTATGTAATTAGATATAACACCACAAACGTACTTGGCGGTGTTCAGAATGCTACAGCTTCTACATCTTTGTCCTTAAGTAATTTAACACCAAACACCGATTATCATTGGTGGATTGCCTCAGTTTGTGGAGAACAGCAATCCAGCTGGGTATATGGTGGTTTGTTTCATACGCCACAAGTAGTAACTACTTGTAATGCTCCAACAAATACAATGATTTATAATTTAGGATCTACTTCATGTTTGATTGGTTGGACAGCACCAACACCAGCACCTAGTTCAGGGTATGAAGTTTATTTGGCAACAAGTAGTGTTGCGCCGGGTGCAAATACGACAGCCACCTATACAAGTACTACTACAAGTGTAAACATTCCTAATGGTTTATCGCCTGCAACATCCTATTACTGTTGGGTTCGGTCAAATTGTGGCGGTGCGAAAAGCGCCTGGTCACTAGTAACAAACTTTGTTACAAATGCTTTAGCAGGTTGTAATCAAGCCTATTATGGTCAATGGCCTACATCAGCCTATACACCGTCATGTTCTGGAAGTATCGAACAGATTAATATAAATGCTTGGGCTGGTGAATACAACAACGTAAATATATTGGCCAACAGACAATATACTTTTTCAAGTTCAGTTGCAACAGATTTTATTACGATAACCAATGATTCAAATGTAGTTTTAGCTTCGGGACCTTCGCCTTTGAGTTGGGCTTCTCAAGCTTATTCAGGAGTTATACGCTATTATTTGCACACAGATTCTAATTGTGGAATTCAAAATATAGACAGAACACGATACATTCAATGTACATCAGCAACAGCAAGTTGCGGATTGCCAAGTGCTTTAGCGGTTTCCAATATCACTTCTAATTCTTGCAGATTGACATGGAATGCGCCAACGCCAGTGGCTAATTCCTATGATATCTATGTTAGTACTACAAATACAGCTCCACTCGCTGCGACAGCTGCAACACAAACCAGCAATGGCAATATTGTAGGAGCATTAAATAATTTAGTATCATCTACTACTTATTATTACTGGGTACGCTCTAATTGTAATGGAACCAAAAGTGCTTGGGTATCTGGAGGAAGTTTTACAACTATTGCCGCTTTAAATTGTAACGGTGCCATTTACGGATTATATCCGGAGACGACTTTTACACCAGTATGTACAGGAAATGTTGAGCAAATTGCTACAGATTCTTGGGCCGGAGAATATACAAATGTTAATGTAACGTCTAATCATCAGTATACCTTTTCAAGCTCAATTGCTACTGATTATATAACCATTACAAACGCTTCAGGAACGTCGGTATTGGCTAGTGGAACTTCGCCATTGGTTTGGAATTCGAATGCTACAGCTGGAGTTGTAAGATACCACCTTAATACCAATGTAAATTGTGGTATTCAAAACAGCGGAAGAATTAAATCAATTCAATGTACTGCCACATCAAGTTGCGGTTTGCCATCTAATTTAGTGGTTTCAAACATTACTTCTAATTCTTGTAGATTGTTTTGGAATTCTCCTACACCAGCGGCAAATTCATACGACATTTATATGAGTACAAGCAGTACTGCGCCTTTGGCTACAACTAATGCTACCCAAACAAGCACTGCTAATATTGTAGGATACATAAATGGTTTATCGGCAGCTACAACTTATTATTACTGGGTGCGCTCTAACTGTAACGGAACCAAAAGTGCCTGGGTTTCAGGAGGAAGTTTTACTACAGTTGCAAATTTAATTTGTAATGGTGCATATTATGGATTGTATCCTGTCGATACTTTTACGCCATCATGTTCGGGTAATTTTGAGCAAATTATACAAAATGCTTGGGCTGGAGAGTATTCTAATGTAAACGTATTGACAAATAAACAATATACCTTTACAAGTTCCATCGCTACAGATTATATTACGATTACAAATGCTAACGGAACTTCGGTTTTGGCAAGCGGATTGACCCCTTTGATTTGGAATTCTGCTTCTACAACTGGAGTTGTAAGATACCATATCAACTCTGATTCAAGTTGTGGAATACAAAGCACGTCCAGAATTCGTTCTGTAAAGTGTGTTACTGCCTCTTCTTGTAATCCTCCAACTAATTTTGGAAATGAAGTAATTTCTTCAACATCAGCCGTAATCGGATGGATTCCATCAACATCGGCACCAAATGGAGGTTACTTTTACGCCTATAATACGACCCCAACAATTGGAGTTGGTGGTATTTATGGAAGTACTTTTTCTACAAATGCAGAATTAAACAATTTAACTCCAAACACTACTTACTACTGGTGGGTGTCATCGAACTGTACTACATCTGACAGCGAATGGGCTTTTGGAGGTTCGTTTACAACACCTGCGGCTTCAGGTTGTAATGTTCCAACACAACTATTCTACGATGGTTTGAGTTCTACATCGAATAATATTGCGTGGCTAGCTCCAACGTCTGCACCAAGTAATGGTTATATTTATTGTTACAGCACTGTTAATGATCCCTTTTCTGGAGGAGCAATCATAGGAACTACTACGGAGACATTTGCCGTTTTAAGTAATTTAACGCCAAACACAACCTATTATTTCTGGGTAAAATCTAATTGTGGTAATACACAATCGAATTGGGTTTCGGGAGGTTCTTTTACAACACCTGCTGTTGCAACTACTGGATGCTGGCAAAGTGTTAGTGCGGGTATGAGCCATACAATGGCTATTAGATCAGATGGAACGCTTTGGGCATGGGGAGCAAATGATTTTGGGCAGTTAGGGGATGGAACTATAATTGCAAAATCAACTCCGGTTCAAATTGGTACTGCTAATGATTGGCAAAGTGTAAGCGCTGGTACATTACATACCATGGCCATTAAAAATAATGGAACACTTTGGGGATGGGGAATCAATGGTAATAGTAGGCTAGGTGATGGAACAACCACCGGTAAACTTTTCCCTACTCAAATAGGATCAGCAACGAACTGGAAAAGTGTTTGTGCGGGAGATGTAAATACTTTGGCAATAAAAACAAATGGAACGCTATGGGCTTGGGGTTATAACGGTTATGCACAATTTGGTGATGGCACAATGAATAATAAGACTACCCCATATCAAGTAGGAACAGCAACCAACTGGCAAAGTGTTGATTTAGGAAATCTTCATACCGTTGCTACGAAAACAAATGGTACGTTGTGGGCTTGGGGAACCAATACCTATGGTCAAGTGGGAGACGGAACTACAGCCGTTAGATTTTCTCCTGTTCAAATTGGTACTGAAACCGATTGGAAAAGTGTTGCAGCTGGTGCAAACCATTCCGTTGCATTAAAAATAAATGGGGTGCTGTATACTTGGGGACACAATCAGTGGGGACAACTTGGAGATAATACCAATGTTTCGAAATCATCACCGAATCCGGTTTTTGACCAGGTTCAAAATATCACTGCTGGATCTGATTTTACAGCAGGAACTACAACTTTTGGAAACATGTGGTCTTGTGGTAACAACTTTTTTGGACAACTTGGTAATGGAACAACCACCAATAGCAATACAATTCAAGTGACCAATTCGAACAACCATCAGATGGTTGCAGGAGGAACTGAGCATACCGTATCATTGCATACAGATGGTTCACTTTCGGCATGCGGTGCAAACGGATCGGGTAAATTAGGGAATGGTTCAACAGTAAATAGTTCGACATTGGTGTCTATTGCTTGTTCTCCTAGTTTGGATGTTGAAGAGTTTGCAACAACAGCAATGAAATTTTATCCAAACCCAGTGAAAGATATACTGAACATTTCGTTTGAGAGAGAAATTACGAAGATTTCGATTTATAATTTATTGGGGCAAGAAGTGTTGATAAAAACATCAAATTCAAATCAAATCACTGTTGATATGTCTAACTTAGCATCTGGTGCCTACTTGGTAAAAGTAAATGCTGGAGATATTGTAAAAACTGAAAAAATCATCAAAAACTAAAAATAGCGATTTACTGTTTTTAGATATAATACTGAAGAATCCCGCTTAGCCATAAGCGGGATTTTTTTTACGGATAAAGTTTTCAATCAAAAGTTACAATAAGGTTTTAGCCTCGTCTCAAGTAAAAACACATGCAAATGAAAAAGACAGTTATTATCATGCTATTGCTTTGTTGCAGTTCCATCTTTTCCCAAGTAAGAATATCATTTCGCAATGATACAGGTGCGCGACTTGAAGATTGTACGATTGGAACGCTCGAACTTGGAAACATTGAGGTTGATTCTGTTTATGTTATGGAACTCCCTATAGAAGGATTGAGGTACGCTCCATCATTTTCGTTTTCAGGGCTATACAGAGGTAAAAAATTAACTTGGGGCAGTCCTGTAAGATGTGGGAACGGACTACTAAGGACAATGATTAAGGAAGGAAACTTAGCATACCGTATTAGAATCAGGCGCGATTACAAAGGAGAGGAAACTTTTTCATTATCGATATTATAATATTATACAAAACAATACTTTGGAAATTTGTAGGAGGTTTTTATTTTTTTGTAGTAGTGGAAGCAACAATGTATGTAGCGGAAGCAAGAATGTAAGTAGTGCAAGCAAGAATGTAAGTAGTGCAAGCAAGAATGTAAGTAGTTGAAGCAACAATGTAAATAGTGTAAGCAAGAATGTAAGTAGTGCGGCCAACAATGTAAATAGTGCAAGCAACAATGTATGTAGTGTAAGCAAGAATGTAAGTAGCGCAGCCAACAATGTAAATAGTGTCAGCAAGAATGTAAGTCGTGTAGAAAAAATCGAATAAAAAACCCGTCTCGTTATTAACAAGACGGGTTTTTTTGTTCGAATTAAAAAAGGTATTACTGTTTTACAATCTTTGTTGTTTTTTCGCCTTGAGCGGAAATTACTTTTACAATATACATTCCTGCTGTTAATTCAGAAAGGTCTATCATTGTATTCGTTCCGTTTACGGTTTTGCTAAGGATTGTTTTTCCCAAAAGATCATAGACCATAATGCTTTCAACGGTAGATTTGTTTGAAACAACGTTCAACAAATTTTTCACAGGATTTGGATATACCTTCAATTCATTCGAAACAAAATCATCGATATTCAAAAACGAAACAAACTCGGTATTGACCGTATTCGTTACAATCGCCGGATTGAAATCAAAATAAATGTCGGCCGTGTTTTCGATGATGTCGCCCACCGCATAACCTGGTTTTGGTTTTACTTTAAAGGCAATATAACCGTGGCCTGTTTGAGTATTGATTACCGAAGGTGGCAACTGAATATTATTGAACGTCCACGTCAGCTCAGAGCCAATTCTTGTCAAAGTATAGTTGTGGCTCGCTCCAATCATCCTAACGGAAGTTTCGTCGAGCTTGTCTTCTAAAACATCCGTAACCTTAACGGTAAAAGCATTGGCTGTACCCGTGTTTTCAAAACGGATGGTATAATTTAAATAATGATCTTCTGTAAATAATTCGTGCATTACTTTGCCATTGTTGCTCTCGGCCTTGTCATTCGGGTCGTAGGAACCTACGATGGTTGTATTCACCACGCTATAGTTGTTTCCTGCCACAGCATCGGCTTCTTCAAAAGTTATACTTGCAACAGTACCTACAATATCGCCCAAAGCCACCGTCGGGATAGTTGGGACTTGCATTGAAAAGGTCATCGTTCTGCTTTCAAAAGGCAAAAGATTCGTAAAGTTGAAGGTAAAACCATTCACATTTGCAGTTATCGTTTCAGATGCAGTTATCGGAAAAGCAACATCGGCCAAAACAGAGACCATTCCAGATGGTATGGTCTGGTTGCCGTTATTGGTATAAGTAATGTAATTGACATACGGAAAACCTGGAGTTGCCGTCGTGCCATTATACATATGGATGGCAACATCTTGATAAGGAATAGCGGTTATGGGAAAATTATAAGTCGTAACGCCTGGATTTCCAACAATGGAAACGTCCATATAACTAGCCGTAACCAAGTTATAGAAGCCTGCATATTCAGGATAAATTACAAAGTTTACATCATAGGTCATAAAAGGGCCACTTTCATAAACAATTGGGTCGCTTCCATAAAGTGTATGCACCGTAGCAGCGTCATTAACGGTATATTGAAAATAACCTAAAGTAAAATTTGCTTCATTGGTTTCCTGCGTGCCATTTCCGTTACTGTCAATAAAAGCATTGAATTTAAAGCCGTCTGGGATGTTCAACGGAATACTGTTCTGATCGAAAGCTTTTGAATATACTTCATATCCATTCAAATCGCCTCGAACGGCAAACCAATTGAAGTTTATCGCTCCGGTATTGATGTCTTCTTGCGTAATAGGATAGAAAGCAGTTACAGTCGCACTTCCTCCTGCAGGAATTGAGGCAACCGGACTTCCAAAAATAGTTGCAACACCTTCCCATTGTTCATAGGTGACTGCCACATCATTCAGTTCACAAGTAGAAGTGTTATTGATGATAATTTGATAGTTTATAATATCGCCAATATTTACAATAGCATCTCCATTTAGGTCTTGATAAGTGCCTGCTATCGAAGTATCCATACCACCCAAATAGCCTACAGATACACCACTATTAGGAGAGACACATCCGCCGGCGTCGGTTACCTGAATTGTATAATAGTTATTGGCAAGATTAGGAATCGTAAAGGTGGTGCCCGTTCCTGAAAAAGTTTGTATGGATGATGGCCACTGTGTAGTCAGGGTTAAGGTCCAATTTCCGGTTGCAGGTAGGTCGCTAAGTGAAATTTCATCTGCAGGCATGCTGCATGTTTGCGGTAAAATAGTTGGAGCAGGCACATTGCAAACATTTACAGTAATGGAAGCCGTATCGCAGTTAGAAGTAAAATTCGATTGGCAAATCTTGTATACAATAGTGTAAGTTCCTGCAGGAGTTCCTGGAGCCACATTGAGCACACCTCCTTGCGTTACATAAACACCCGGATCGGTGGTAGAAACCTGTTCAATATTTACCGAAAAGGTATTCACGCTGTTTCCATTTAAAGTGTCATTGCCAAGAAAGGTATTATAGAAAAAACCTCCTTGAGCAGCGTTGATGTTGTCCAACACATCGTCATTCGCAACGATAGGAAGCTGTGCAAACCCTTTTTGGGTAAAGCATAATCCCAAGAAAAGCACCAATAGTGCGGTAAAGTAGTTTTTTTTCATATAAGTAAGATAAGTTATGAGTTGGTGGGTTTTGATTCTCAAAGATATAGATTTTTAGTTATGATTTTGATAAATTATTAAGACCAAATTTGTGATTATTCAAAGTGTTTGTATTTTCGTTTTCCGTTTAAATAAAATTTTATGATTAGATTTTACTGGATGCTGGTTTTTATAGGCCTTTCGGCAAATGCACAACAGTTGGAATTAAAGATAGACTCCATAATTGTAGACGACAGCGATAACCATGAGCGAACATTTACAGTCCGATACGTTCTCGAAAATCTTACTGAGGAAACAATATTGTTTTTTCAAGACCTTGATGGCATAGTGCCAAGCATAGCGGGTGCTACTGGTTGCAAGCCTTACTTTAAAGTATTTGAAGAAGAAATATTGATCGAAAGGAATGTCTTCAACGGTTGGCGCAAGATGACTCCCAACAAAAGGGAAGCACCTTTAAACGACACTCAAAAGGCTTTTTTAAAGGAAAACCCGAAATCAATCCTTGCCCATCTAGAGAATATCAATCCTAAGGAAAAGCGCTACTTTGAACAAATCTTTTTTTGGGATAGAAGACGTTATTACGAAGCCCATGATATCGAATATTACCTGGATGAAAAGACCAACTACTTTTTTGAGATTACAATGGTAATGGCAAAAGAACGGTATAAAAATGATTTGCCCGAAGAGCTTTACAAACAAATAGTTTCAGACAATCGTTTTGTAGTAGGTGCTTTTACCAGCAACAAATATCCTATTGACTTCGGTAAACGAAAATAAAAAAACCCCCGAAAGTAAAACTCTCGGAGGCTATAATTAAGACAAAAACCAACTTTACTGTTTAATTACCTTAACTGTTTTTTCGGCTTTTTCTGCCATAATCTTTACCAGATAAGTACCGCTCGCAAGCGACGACATATCCAGTTGAGATTGATTTGCATCAATATTCTTGATCATTATTTCCTGACCCAAGACATTATAAACAGCTACTTTCGTGATGTTTTTATCATAAGATAGGTTCAAGACATCCTTAACGGGGTTAGGATAATAACGGAAGTTATCAGTATTGAATCCAACTGTCGAAAGTGTCGAAGACCAAACCACATTGTCAACATACATCGATACAAAAGGCGAATCTCCAGAAACCAATCGAAGTCCTAAGTAAGAATTTGTTCCTACATAGTCAGTAAAATCAACGATATGCTGCGTCAAAACACCTGTTATGGTAATCGTTTCCTTTACAGCAAATATTGCTCCTGGCAAATTGCTGCTCAAAGTACCCACTTCAATCTGGCAAGGCGGTCCTGCCGCATCGAAACTCAATTTATGCGTTCCCGCACCAAGATTGCTCACCTGAGGCAATACCAATATCTGCTCATCAGAAGGTGTCGAAAGACCTTTAAAGAAATTTATTGCATTAGGAGCTGATCCTGCCGTACTTTCCTTAACCGTAACCGCATCAAGCGAAGTTTCTGCAGATGGTCCTCTAACAATTTCAGTCCAACATTCCGGCAAGGTATTTACAGCCGTAGTATCGAAGTTTTCATTGATGGTTGCTACAGCAGGACAAATCATTTCTGCTACTGGTTGCCATACAATGTTATCCATATAGGCAACCGTATGGAATGCAGTAGAATTTAATCGGATACCAATGTATTGATCGCTTCCTGAATATTGGCTAAAGTCAATAGAAAATTGTTGATAGGCCGCCGTTGGCGAAACATTTTCATAAGGAGTGAAAACCGCATCGGCAGTATAGCCATCCAATGTTCCAATTTCCAATGACGCACCAGCACCATTCTGCATCATCGCGCTAAACATCAGTTTGTGTGTTCCTGCGGCCGCGTTTGATACTTTTGGCGATACAATAATCATGTCATCATTAACACCATTTGTACCTTTATAAATTACGATAACATTTGGAGCAGAAAAAGCACCAATACCGCTGGTTTCAATAACTGCCATTGATGATAATGTGTTTCCTCTCTTGATCGATTTCCAACATTCTGGAAGAGCAGGTGTTGCAGTCGTGTCAAAGTTTTGGCTAAAGGCAGTCACAGCTGTACAATCCGTCTTGAACGTAACAGGCCCAAACCAAGCGCCATAATTATCACCACAAACCGAACGTACCCAAACATTATATTGTGTAGCATCTTCCAAACCAGTCAAGGAAGCCATCGGGTTTAATGTAGCTGTAGCAGGATTTAATCCTTCAGGACTTGTTACCGTTGAAAGTGCGTGAACTACCTGCCAAGAATTTTCATCTCCAGGAGTGGTCCAGATAACTTCTGCTCCAACATCGGTAATGTCAACAACTTCAACATTCAATAACGTTGCACAAGAAGGAGTTGGCTCCCATTTCAAATTGTCAATCAAAGCAACGGTGTTTGCTCCAGAACTGTTCAATCGAATACCAAAAAAGGTATCGGTTCCATTATAATTAGCAAAATCAACAGTATAGTATTCAGAAGTTGTGGTTATTGCAACATCTTCAAGAGGCGTGAAAACCGCATCTGGGTTATTGCTGTTCAGAGTTCCTATCTGCAAAGAACCTTGAGCATATAGATAAGTGGCAAAAAAGGTAAGACGGTGCGTTCCTGCACTCAAATTTGTCAATTCAGGTGATACAATAATCATATCATCGTCAACTCCAGAGGTTGATTTAAAAATATTAATCGTGTGAGGAGCCGTTTGAAGCAAGTTTGCTGGAACTGGGGCTACTTCAACAACTGCATCGTTTGCTAAAGTTTCACCTCTTAAGATTTTTGACCAACATTCTGGTAGCATTTTGTTGGCTGTAGTGTCAAAATTTTCGTTTATAGCATCAATAGGGTTACAATCTGTTTTGAAGGTAACTGGAACCGACCATTGTCCATTTCCGTCCTCTCCACACATTGAGCGAACCCAAACTTTGTAGATTGTACTGGCTTCAAGCCCTGAAAGATTAGCCGTTGCTACTAAATTCTCTTCATCGAAAGCCGTAGTCGTAAATAAAGTTGCAGCTTCGGGATCAGTTGCTGTAGAAAGTCCGTAGGCAACTTGCCACATTGTTTCGTCTCCACCAGGAGTCCAGCTTAATTTTGCACTGTCAATTTCAATATTCGAAATACTCACAATTCCTGTATCTGCACAAGGAGGCATTGGCTCCCAAACAATGTTATCCAGATAAAGTGTTCCGCTTGGAAGGGAAGAATTCATGCGTATTCCGATGTAACTCTCAGTATTTCCTTCAAGTTGATCAAAGTTAACCACATATTCCATCATGTCTCCAGACATACCAGAAGTAGAAGTAAAAGTTCCTACAACGGTCATTCCCTCTGTCGATCTATTGCTGTTTAGCAACACTACTTGAATGTCATCAGCAGATGGCCCGCCAGAGAAAGCACGGAATTTAAAGCGATGTGTCCCGGCTCCAAGATTGGATATTTTTGGAGAAACAAAAATAATATTGTCTGCACCAGCTGTATCCGAATATCCACTTCCAATACTAATAGTATTTGGTGTTGAATAGGAAATCCAATCGATTGAAGCCAAATAAATGCTTGGTGATCCTAATGTTGGTCCGTCTATAAGTTTGTTCCAGCAATCGGGAATTACTTCCAAAGAATCAAAGTTTTCATTGATGGCATCAACACCCTCGCATTGTGTTCTGAAGGTTATTGGTCCAATCCAATGTCCGTTTCCTTCTTCACATACAGTTCTAACCCACACATTATAGTCAGTATTTGGAGTCAATGTGGTCAATTCTTTTGCAGGTTCAGCAGCAGGAACAATTGTTCCCGCATCAGGGTTGGTAAGCGTTGAAACGCCATAAGATACTTCCCAACTTTCAACTTCATCAGTACCCCAATAGATGCTTGCCGTATTTTCTGTCGTAACAAGTTCATCTATTTCTATGGTTGTAGCATCTACATCTGGACATGGAGGAATTGGTTCCCAACGGATGTTGTCCAAATGAACGATTGAACCCCAGCTGGCAGCATTAAATTTAAAGCCAACAAAGGTATCTGTTCCGTCATAATTCGTGAAATCTACTATATAATCAGTTCCCGTAAAAGAACTTTCCGTATCAATAGTGGTATAAAGCGTATAAGTTGCATCAGGAGTATTATCACTAAGCGTAACTATTTGTACATTAATCAAAGCGCCGCCACCACCTTTGTCCCAAGCAGAAAACTTTAAACGGTGTGTTCCGGCTGTTAGGTTGCCAATTTCAGGAGCAATAAGCAACAATTCATCTGTCGGGTCTTGCGAATTCCCGTTTGTCATCCGAATGACCTGCGTGTCGCCATATCCTTCTGTTTCAACGCGTGCAAACTCGTTCAAATTATCACCCCTAACAATTTTTGTCCAGCAAGTTGGCAATGCAGGTGTTGCAACTTCATCAAAAGATTCAAAGAATGCATTTGTTGGAGTACAAACCGTTACAAAAGTATGTACCGTTGACCATGGGCTGAAAACACCATTTGCACACACACTTCTTATCCAAATATTGTAAGCCGTTGCCGGAATTAGGTTTTCCAAACTGATGCTGTTTCCAGATGCAATGCTTCCAGATAGTTCAGTGTCATCAGTAGGAGGTAAAGCACTTGTTGAAATAAAATACTGGCTTCCGCCTGATGGAATATTTACAGGAGCCTCCCAATCAATAGTTGCAGTAGTAGTTCCGATATTTTCTGCATGAGCATGAACTGCGAAAGGAGTAGGGCAAGCCTGCGTTATTCCTTCAAATATAATGTTAGGATAATACGGCATACGATTTCCGTAAGGTGGATTTGCCGGATTAGGGTTGATGTCTGCAAAATGCGACCACGATGCAATCGATGTGTTGGCAGGACCAACACTATTGTAGAATTCATCGTAGTTACTGTCATTCCCTGGATGATTCTCCTTCACGGCAACAACAAGATTATCGGTTCCATTGTAGGCAAATCCTTGATCGAAAGGAATTTCAACCCATCCCGATTCATTTATTTCTAAACCTCCGGTATAAACCAAAGTCAAATCATTCAAAGAAACCCAATCATCATCAGAAGCAAAAGAGTTCTTTGTGGTATGAGCTAAGTAAACGGTAACATCTTGGCTGTTTTCCAATTGGTCAACACCAGTAAATTGCCATTTCAGTGAAGAAATTGTTCCGGAAGCATTAATGTCCGAAGCCCGATAGATGGTTTGGGTGTAGCTGTACAGGTTTACGGGCTCAAAAGGAAGCCCTGTGTAGATGGTGTTGCCTACACCAATACTTACCTGAGAAAATCCCATGAACACTGATAGAACCATCAGTACGCAAAAAGTAATTTTTTTCATCAATATTAATTTTTTGGTTAAAAAGGTTGGAATAAAAATTTTTGTGAAATATTATAGGCATTTCATAAAAAATCTTTTCCAAAGTTGCATTTAAATTAACCATAATGGTAAAATTGATGCCCTAAATTTTGTGACATTTTTAAAGAAATAAAGTGACAAATATTGATTTTAAAGGGATTGAGCGATTTTTGAAGCACCCGAAATCGTAATAGAAACTACCATTACAGGAAATAAAGAAAATGGGGGTGTTTTTATAGTTCTCACATTTAAAAAAACAAAAAACTACGATTAAAATGCTTTCTTAGGAATATAGAAAGCTTTTTAATTGTAGTAGAACTGTAGATATTGTATGAAATTTTAAAGGAAATTATGAAATTATTTCCAATATGTAAATGGATTTTTGCTGAGGTAGGCATTGTAATAACGCTCATCATTGGTCACTTCTTCACCCAGCCATTCCGGTTTTTCGAAAGCTTCATTTTCTGAAGAAAGTTCTATTTCGGCAATGACTAAACCTTCGTTTTCACCGTAAAATTCATCGACTTCATAAGTATGATTTCCAACTTTTATTTCAAATCTGGTTTTATCGATGGCGCCTTTTTCGCTCAAGGCTAATAAAGCGCTGGCTTCATCAACCGGAATTTCATTTTCCCATTCAAATCGCGACATACCGCTTTCATTTCCTTTGCCTTTAATGGTTAAGAAGCCTTTGTCATTTGCAATTCTAACACGAACTGTTCGCTCAGGATCAGAATTTAGATATCCTTGCGAGATTTTTTTTTCGGCGGAAGCCTGAGTTTTAAAAGCTTTTGATGTAACTAAAAACTTACGTTCGATTTCAATCATTTCTAAGTCTGATAAATTTTATGGGCAAGTTAATAATTTTATTAGCTTGGATTTGTATTTTTACAGAAATCGCTATTAAAATGAAGTTTTTAAAATCAAAATCCAAGCCGACCATAACGGAATTCATCGCCGCTAATTTTAATGAAAGGGAAGAATGGCGTCAAAGAGAAGATAACCTTGAGCTATTCGTACAACTTATTCATTTTATAAGGCCTCTGAAAACCAATAAAGTAGCAACGGTCGATTTGTCCGAATTGATTTTGTTTCTGCAAGTCAATAAAACGTACAGCCAAAACCTCTCTACTTATATAAAAGAAGTTCTAGATAACAAGAAGTTCCATAAAATTTTATCAGACGCGGCCATCCTCCAAGATGTCGACTTTATTTTCGAGGTAAAAAAACGAATTTTCGCTAAGATTTTACCCAATCAGCCACAAAAAGATACGGTTGAATATGTGTTGAACCAGGTTTTTTATAAGGCAACCGATATCATCTGGGTGAAGAAAATTCCCTTTGAGCAATTGGAAGCGATTTATGCTGTTCTAGAATTTAATTCTCTTTATCAAACCGCCGAACCTATTTCGCCACTTTCAGAATTGATGATTTCGATGACTTTGATTACGCAAAGAATAAGCGGTCGTGCGATGGAAACCGATGTCATCAAAATGGTTCCAGAATTTGATGGTTATGAAAGCCCGTTTACCGCTTTTGAAAAGGAACTTTTAGAAATTGAAGAACGCATTAAAATTGGTCCAATCTATTCGGTTTCTCCGGATGATTTGTCATATAAACAATTACAGGTTTTGCACAAGCAATGTGAAGATTTTGTAGAGAAAGCCTTCAGTAATACGTCCAAATACGGAATTTCACTTCGCGTAAATCAAAATCTTTTAAGGATCCGTCAACAGTTGGAACGATTGAAAGTGTTGCTTCCGCTTTTGGTTGTCGAAAATAAAAAGGATGAGAAAGAAAACAGTATTTTATTGGCTTTGGAACTCATCAAATACAATTGCTATAAAAACAATGTAAGAAAATTTATCAACGAAAGCACCCAATTGATTTCGTATGAAATTACACAGCACACCGCCAAAACAGGCGAACATTACATCACCGAAAGCCGAAAGGAATATTTCAAGATGTTTTTGGCCGCACTCGGTGGTGGTTTGATTGTAGGAGTGCTTTGCATCATCAAGGTATTGCTCGGAAAAATTGAAACGAGTTATTTTGGTCATGCATTTCTGTACAGTATGAACTATTCGTTTGGGTTCATCGCCATTTACATATTGGGATTTACACTTGCAACCAAGCAACCTGCAATGACGGCCACTGCATTAGTTAGGGCATTGGAAGAAGGCAACAAAAAACAGGGCACTAAAACTGAGAAATACAGCGCTTTTGCAGTTCTTTTTGCAAGGGTTTTTCGCTCACAATTCATAGCATTCGTGGGGAATGTGATTATGGCTTTCCCAGTTTCGCTTTTGGGAATTTGGCTCATCGATTATGCTTTTGATTATAATATTGCCGCTTCGAAATGGGAGAAGCTTATCACCGATATCAGTCCGATACATTCCGCAGCCATTTTCCACGCTGCGATTGCAGGTGTCTTCTTATTCTTGTCGGGAATTATCTCGGGAAGTGTCGCCAATAGGGACAAACATGGTCAGGTATATTTCAGGATCCAGGAACATCCTTTCTTGAAACGAACGTTAGGCAAGAAACGAACATTAAAGCTTGCTAATTTGTATGAAAAAAGATGGGCCGGCATTATTTCCAATTTCTGGTTTGGAGTTTTTATGGGAAGCACCGCCATCATCGGATTATTTTTAGGACTTAATTTGGATATCCGACACATTACCTTTGTCAGTGGAAATCTCGCACTCGGACTGTATGGTGCCAATCATATCGTCAGCAACAGTATGCTTTTCTGGGGGATTTTCGGTATAGGAGTCATCGGATTGGTGAACTTTTTAGTGAGTTTCAGTTTGTCGTTAGGATTGGCTTTCCGTTCCAGAGATATTTCAATTTTTGAGCTTCGCTTTGTTACGAGCGCCATCTGGAACCACTTTAAAAGAAAACCGATGAGTTTCTTCTTTCCGACTGAAAAGAAACAAAAGACAACCGTAGAGGAAAATTACCTTCACCACGAAGAATAACAAGTTTAAAGATGTATCCGTTTAACACCGACAGGAAAATTATTCATGTAGATATGGATGCTTTTTATGCGTCTGTAGAACAAATGGATAATCCTGAACTTCGCGGAAAACCCGTAGCGGTTGGCGGAAGCGAAATCCGTGGCGTGGTTTCGGCGGCGAGTTATGAGGCACGAAAATTCGGTGTGAGAAGTGCCATCAGCGGCGTTCTGGCCAAGAAATATTGTCCTCATATTATTTTTGTACGTCCCAGATTCGAGCGTTACAAGGAAATTTCAAGACAGATCCACAAGATTTTCCGGGATTATACGGATATGGTCGAACCGCTTTCGCTCGATGAAGCCTATCTCGATGTGACCCAAAACAAAAAAGGAAATCCAAGTGCCACTTTGATTGCCCAGGAAATCCGGAAAAGGATTTTCTATGAAGTCGGATTGACGGCTTCTGCAGGAATATCAGTCAATAAATTCATAGCCAAAGTCGCATCGGATATCAACAAACCTAATGGACAAAAAACTGTAAATCCTGATGAAATATTAGACTTTTTGGAAGAACTTCCCATCAAGAAATTCTATGGAGTTGGAAAAGTTACCACCGAAAAAATGTATCAGCTCGGGATTTTTAAAGGTGCTGATTTAAAGGCAAAATCGCAGGAATATTTGGAGAAACATTTCGGGAAGTCGGGAACATATTATTATCATGTGGTTCGTGGCATCCATAACAGCGAGGTCAAGGCCGAACGTATTGCAAAATCAGTAGCAACTGAGCATACATTTGACGAAAACATTTCGTCGGAGATTTTTATGATGGAAAAACTCGAAGCCATTGCCGAACAGCTCGAAAAGCGATTGAAAAGACACAACGTTGCCGGAAAAACCGTAACCCTAAAGATAAAATACAGCGATTTCACACAGCAAACCAGAAGCAAGACTTTGCCTTATTTTATAGCTGATAAATCGCTCCTGCTCGAAACGGCAAAAGAATTGTTGTATCAGGAACGCATGAAAGATTCCGTCAGGCTGTTAGGCATTTCGTTGAATAACCTAAATACGGAACAAAAGAAAACCGTTGCCGTTCAATTGAAATTTGACTTTTAAGCAAGTCTAAACAACCGTTAAACTTGTGTTTATTTTCCTTTTAGATGGATTTTAAATCTAACTTTGTTTGAAAGAATATCCTTATTATGAATGATTTCCTTGAATATGAAAAAGCAAAATCCGACTACTTAAACAATTTAAGTGTAAACAGGTTACCTTTGGTTTCGTGGGATTTCTATGGAGCATTCCTTCAAAGCATCAATAAAGATTTCTCAGATTTGAAAGAACTGGAGAGCATGACCGCTTCGCATAACTGGATTGCAGAATTTGATTTTGAAAAAGAACTGCAACAGGAAAATGTAATCGTGGTTACCGATTCCACCTTGAAAATCGTGTTTGCAAGTCATAATCTCAATAAGATGACGGGCTATGAAAGCACCGAAGTAATTGGGAAAACGCCGAAATTTTTCCAAGGCCAAGCCACTTCACAAGAAACCAATGAGGAAATCAGGAAGGCAATCAAAAGCCAGAAGCCGTTCGAAAAAATAATCGTCAATTACCGAAAATCGGGCGAAACCTATGATTGTTTGATAAAAGGTTTTCCCGTCTTCAATAAAAAAGGACAACTCTCCCACTTTATTGCTTTCGAAAGAGTGGCATAAACAGTACTTTTGCCTACTTTCAAATTACAAAGATGAACTACACTGTATTGCCTGGAACTGATGTAAAAATCAGTACGATTTGTTTGGGAACGATGACTTTTGGTCAGCAAAATTCTGAAGCCGATGGACATGCTCAAATTGATTTTGCATTAGACAAGGGCATCAACTTTATAGATACGGCCGAAATGTATGCCGTTCCTGCCCGTGAAAAAACCTACGGAAGCACCGAAGAAATCATCGGAACATGGCTCAAAAAATCTGGAAGGAGAAACGAGATTGTACTGGCTACAAAAATTGCGGGACCTAATCGCGGACTTCCTTACATCCGTGAAGATTTGCAGTTTAATGATACTACCATCCGTCTTTCGGTAGAAAAAAGTTTGAAACGCCTTCAGACGAATTACATCGATTTGTATCAATTTCATTGGCCGGAACGCAATGTAAACTTCTTTGGACAGCGCGGTTTTAAAGTAAAAGATGAAGCTTGGGAAGATAATATTCAACAGGTTTTAGAAACCATTCAGGCATTAATCAACGAAGGAAAAATAAAACACTTCGGGCTTTCAAACGAAACTCCTTGGGGATTGATGCGTTTCTTGGAAGAAAGCAGGAAACATAATCTGCCTAAAATCGTTACGACTCAAAATCCATATTCGCTTTTAAACAGAAGTTTTGAAGTGGGTCTTGCCGAAGTATGCCACCGCGAAAACGTCGGGCTTTTGGCCTATTCTCCTTTGGCATTCGGTGTTTTATCAGGCAAATTTTTAACGGGAGAGCCACAACCAAATGCAAGGATTACATTGTTTTCCAATTTCTCCCGATACAATTCTGAAAATACTAGAAAGGCATCCGCACTATACAATGAAATTGCAAAGGATAATGGTTTGACCTTAACCGAGATGTCGCTTGCCTTTATCAGACAGCAACAATTTGTTTCTAGCACCATAATAGGTGCTACTACTTTGCAACAATTGGAGGAAAATATCAATACTACGAAAGTTACCCTGTCGGATGAAATTCTTTTGGAAATAGAAAAGGTGCAAAGTCTTATTCCAGACCCTGCACCTTAACCGCTAAAAAAGATATTATTTCACTGCCAACTTGGAGGTTGAGCTACCTCCTGCATTATCGGTAACATTCACCATATAAATTCCAGCATCCAATCCGCTGGTATTGATGGCTGTTTCGTTGCTTTGCACTTTGGTATCAACCAATAATTTTCCTGTAACATCATAAATGTTGATGGTTGCAGGAAAATTTACATTCGAAACATACAATACATCTTCGGCTGGATTTGGATGCATCTTAAATTTTTTCAATTCATTATCCGTAACCGAAAGCGGGTTCGTATCCACCAGTTTATACACTACTCCATTATCAGCGGAAGCCACATAGATTTCGCCATTCTGGTCTACGCCAAAAGAAGTGTAACCTCCTCCAGGCATCGTCCCTGAAAACGTCAACGCACCATCTAGCTCCACTTTTCCAATCTTGTTTGAGCAATAATCGGCAAAGAAATACTTGCCTTGCATCGCCGGATAAGTACTCCCTCTATATACATAACCTCCCGTAATAGAGCAGTACGGACTTCCAGATGCAGAGGAATATTCGGCATAAGGAAAAGTCATCGTGTTCATAGGAGCACAACCGCCAGTAGCATAAGGCGCACTTCCTTCATAGCATTTCCAGCCGTAGTTTAGTCCTGCCACAGTGCCGCTTTCCTTGTTTATTTCTTCAACGGCATTTTGTCCTACGTCGGCGATCCACAAATCACCGTTCAGACTGTCAAACGAAAATTTCCAAGGATTTCGCAATCCAATCGCCCAGATTTCATCCGCACCATCAATGCCTACATACGGATTTGAAGAAGGAGAAGTATAAAGCGTTCCCGAATCGACATCAATGCGAAGCATTTTTCCAAGAAGACTGTTTTTGTTCTGTCCGTGACCTTGCGGGTCGCCACCGCTGCCGCCATCGCCCATCCCGATATACAGGTAACCATCAGGACCAAATTTTATAGTTCCTCCGTTATGATTCGAGAAAGGCTGGTTGATGGTCATTAAAATCGTTCCGGTTGTTAAAGCTTGATTGGCATTGTTCGGATTTACGGAATATCGTGCAATTACCGTATTCCCAGCGGTGTTGGTATAATTCACATAGAAGAAACCATTCGTAGCATAATTAGGATGGAAAGCCAATCCCAACAAACCTCTTTCGCCACCGGTACTTATAAGTGTAGAAATGTTTAAAAAAGGAGTTGCGGTAACTGCTCCCGTAGCGCTGACAATTTTGATCTGCCCGCTTTGCTGTACCACAAAAAGTCGGGAATCGCCTGCATTTACAATTTCAACCGGATCAGTAAACCCTGTAGCAAAGGAAGTAAGACCGAGGGTTTGGCCAATCGATAGGTTGAAACAGAAAAATAATAAAGAAAGTAGTGTTGTTTTCATATGATAGAAGTAAGGGGTTTGAGTAAAGTTAGTCAATATAGTTGTCTAAAATTCTTATAGTTACGTTAATTTCTACAAAGGTTCGTCATTCAGTCCGGCTTCAATCTTTTCCTCCACCAATTCCTTCTCTTCTGCATCGGCGGTCATCTTGTCTTCCTCATCTTCGTGCGAAATAAACAGGCAGATACTGATGGGAAAATGGTCGGAATCAATGTGTTCTTCTACTTTCATGTCGACCAACCTGAAATGGCTGCTCACAAAATAGTGGTCTAAAGGCCAGCGAAGGAGTTTGTATTTTGCATGAAAGGTGCTGTACATACCGCGTCCGCGTCTAGGGTCGAGCAACTCGCTCGATTTGAGGAACAGTTTTGTAGTGTAGCTCCAAGCCACGTCGTTCAAATCACCAATTACGAGGCAAGGCTTGTCGTATTCTTTCGCCATCTTGCCAATCATCAAGATCTCGGCATCACGGTCGGTACTGTGCGGATTTTCCTGAGGAACAGGTGGTGTTGGGTGCAAACCATAGATACGAACAATCTGATTGTCAAATTCCACATCGGCAATTATCGAAGGGATTTCTTCGTCAATCAGGTAATTGATTTCCTGGTGCTTTATCGGAAGCTTGCTGTAAAACAATAATCCGTAGGTATTCTCCTGTGGGATTTCAATATGATACGGATAATTTTCGCGAAGCGTTTTCACACCTTCCAACCATTTTTGGTCGGTTTCCAAAAGGAAAACTACATCGGGATTTCGCTTTTCAACCAAGTTCAATAGCTTCTGATAATTCCGATTGTGTTGGTAAATGTTGGCCACCAAAAGGTTCAAACATTGTTTTCCATCGGGCTGTTTCACACGGTCAATCATCGTTTTTCCCAAAGGCGTAAACGGCAGGATCAGATAGCCGAGATACAAAAACGAAACGCCAAGTGAAACCATCAGCACAATATCAAATATGATTTCTGTTTCTGGGAAAAATACAATCCACAAAACAAATACGATTCCTATGATGGTGAATTTTTGCAATCTCGGATAGTCAAACACCCGGAACATCCAGAAATCTTTTTTGATAAAAGGAATAAGTACCGTGAGCAATGCAAGAACCGAAAAAATATAGAGTGTAATCTTAAGAAAAGTCATCTGTGTGTTTTGATGCCTAAAGATAAAGAAAAAAATGGTGCCGTTTGAGCGACACCATTTTTGCAATTATAAATTATCGATAATCCTGTCTTTCGGATATTTCACCCTATAACTGATGCGGATTTTCTTGGTTTCATTAGGTTTCAGATTCAAATCCCAAGTCAATATTCCCGTTTCTGTATTGACTTTCGCACCATCGCTTTCCTTCAATTCAATCTCAATTTCCTTGTCGGAACTCAACGGATATTGGTCTTTCAACAACAATTGCACCGCTTCTTTCTTGTTGTTACGGATGGTAATGTCGTATGTAAAAGTCTGTTCCTTTTTAGAAGAAAGGAATTTTACACCCGATTTGTCCACCACTTTTTCCCGCTTGATGGAGATTTTCTTGTCGCGTCCCATACTCAAATTCAAGGTGTCCGAAGTTTGGTTAGGGTTGATGAATGTCTTGCCTACATACATGCCTTCAAAGATGATATTCGCTTCTCCCTGCAACAAATTGTATTTAGAATAGTCGCTGATTTCTGCCAAAAGAAATGCTTCTTTCTCCACCCTCGGCGCCGCATAATATTTATACGTTGCCGGCAAATTGATTTCCTTCAACGCCACACTATGCGCCTTTCCATTCGATAAAATATCATACGGAATGTCAATATCAAACGAAATATTGAGCTGGTTTTCTTGGATGGTGGTGTAGTTGGAGACGGAAGCTTGAGGATTGGCTTTCTTTTGAGTTCCATAAGCCACAACAACAACCTCATTTAAAGTATTGCTCTTTGCATCATTCAAATAACCATATTCTTGTTCATACCCATACCTCAAAAACCAAGCACTCAAAAGAGGAGCCTGATTGTTCTGATTCGGGTTCCCGCTCGATAACGTAAGCTTCACCTGGTTCCAATCGATACCCGTGTTCTGTACCACTTGCGCCTTATACATCATCTCAATCGGAGCCGATACACTGTTGGCCCTCAAATCATAAAACGGTTTCCAGTTTGCATTGTTCGTCAGATAATTGATGCTGAAATCCACATTTCCAGCCACC
Source organism: Flavobacterium sp. PLA-1-15 (assembly GCF_049060005.1). Taxonomy (NCBI): domain Bacteria; kingdom Pseudomonadati; phylum Bacteroidota; class Flavobacteriia; order Flavobacteriales; family Flavobacteriaceae; genus Flavobacterium; species Flavobacterium sp. PLA-1-15. The sequence goes on from NZ_JBMGQS010000010.1 coordinate 81,501, forward strand.
TCGTTCATCACCTGAAGCACCAATTTTCCTTTGGAAGTCTTGTCTTCTTTCTGCGTATTGATTTCCAGTTTGTTTTTCAAACGAGAAAGTACAACATTCAGCTTTTTTACCTTCTCTTCCAAAGCATCATACGCATTACTCACTTCCGTTCTTTTAGCCTTGTAATAATCGACCATCTTCATCAATTCTGCCACGCTCAAGCCGGAATTCACGCCGTTCACCTGATGGTTTTTGTCCAATAACTCAATGGTTTTGGCCTCAGAATCTTTCGCATTATTGATTTTCAAAAGCTCTTTTTCAACCAAATTAATGCTGTCGCGCACTTTTTTAATCAGCGGCGAATTCTCATCAATTTCATATTCCGAAATATAATTGTTCGTAAACTGAACCGAAAGAACCGTCACGTTCGATGGCGCTCCAATCTGAACCGTGTTCTCGTTCAAATAATCCGCTACATTTTTAATCACAATTTCACTGGTGCCTTTCGGTAAAACCGCCGATGTGGTCTGCGAAATTTCGGCAGAATTAAAATAAACCGTCGCGCCCTTTACTTTTGCAGTAGTAAAGACAGGTTTTTGGGCATGTATAAATGCCGGAAATAATAGCAATAGAAGAATCTTTTTCATGTTTTTAAGAATTTGTTTTGGTTCAACTTATAGAATGTAATCCCATTTTTTTTACCACATAGAAACATAGTCTACTGCCTAAATAAGAATAGAAATTTCATTTTACAAAGGTCATCATAGCTATGTGAAGCCAAGAATTGGTCTAATCCAGTTCTTTTTTTCCTATGTCTCTATGTGGTTAAATATTTTTATTATTTATAACCAATGGATTCGGTGATTTATTTTGAAAGATAACTCCCATTCCGCCTGCAATTTTCAGCATTCTGAAATCTTTTGGGTCAATCGCAAAGCTGAGTGTCAAGGTGTTTTTTCGAATCGCATTCAAATCAATTTTATAGCTTTTATCCAGATAATAATCGTTGCTCGAAAAGTTGATACTCAGTTCTTTCAGGTTTTTATCAACCGTCAGCGGAACCGAAAAAGCACCCGTTTTTGGGTCAATTTCTACCATTTTCTCAGCTCCCGAAACAAATACCGTGATTTTTGAAAACCGCTTGTCGTCAATTGGTTTTTTAGTTGTGGCATCTATAATTTTTCCTTTCAAAACAAACGAAACCATCTGTTGAGCAGGTTGCTGATAGGCAATTTTCCCCAAAGCAAATGATTCACTCGGTTGCGTCTGTTCTACTTGTGGAGCCGGTTTTTCCTGACCCGCAACATTCGTTGTCAGTAAAACAGAAGCCGCCACTGCCACCGCATATTTCAAACTCGAAACAGGATTGGTAGGTTCCAAAATAGAAAATTCTTCTTCCAATTGTGTCGTTTTTAAACGTGCACAAATAGAACCTCGGTCCTTGGTTTCGGTTATAAATTTCGAAACCTCATAGTTGGATTTGTTGCTGAGGTCAATCACGTTCTTTGCACACGAATCACAAAAGAAACCCGTGTTCGTTTTCTGCATTCCGTCTAAATCAGCATCGCAGGGCGCTTTTATCTCTAATTTGAATGTCTTTTTCATAGCCTAATTTTTTTAAAAGTAAAACGATCTTTTTTATATAGAGCATCAAAAAACAGAAAAGGTTGGGAAGAACGATTATTTTTTTTACATAAGATAAAAAGCAGTGCGCTACTGAAATTGAAATGCCGTTACTGGAATTAAAATGTCGTTACTGGAATTGAAATATCGTTACTGGAACTAAAATCCTGAATAGTAGGACTCAAATGTCGTTACTGGAACTAAAATCCTGAATAGTTGAACTAAAATGTCGTTACTGGAACTAAAATCCTAAATAGTGGAACTAAAATGTCGTTACTGGAACTAAAATCCCGAATAGTAGAACTAAAATGTCGTTACTGGAACTAAAATCCTGAATAGTAGAACTAAAATGTCGTTACTGGAACTAAAATCCTGAATAGTAGGACTCAAATGTCGTTACTGGAACTAAAATCCTGAATAGTAGGACTCAAATGTCGTTACTGGAACTAAAATCCCGAATAGTGGAACTAAAATATCGTTACTGGAACTAAAATCCCGAATAGTGGAACTAAAATATCGTTACTGGAACTAAAATCCTGAACAGTTGAACTAAAATGTCGTTACTGGAACTAAAATCCCGAATAGTTGAACTAAAATATCGTTACTGGAACTAAAATCCTGAATAGTAGAACTAAAATGTCGTTACTGGAACTAAAATCCTGAATAGTGGACCTCCAATACCGTTCTACAAACCAATTCCTCAATATTGATGTCATCCCGGGCGCAGTCGAGGGACAGTAAAGGCTTTCAAGCAAAAAAAAGTTGCAGAAATCAATCCACACCTCTTAGTGTATAGTAAATATTGTAAAGCCTAAAAATCAAACTCATCCAACACATCAACCGAATCAATAACAGTAGAATCGACTTCTTTTATGCGTATAAACGATCGAGCCCTGCCCGAAACATGAACAGGAAACGACTTATAGATGGTATCATCAGCCGTCAAAACCCCTCTTCTCAACATCAAATTCGTCAAATAGTTCTGCATCTTCACCGCACCATCCCTCAAGTTCCCTTCGTCATTGAATTTCCACATAAACCCCTTCGGACGTGGCACAATACTCGCCAAAAACAAACATTCATTCAAGTTCAATTGCGAAGGATGTTTCTGAAAATAAAAGTTCGAAGCCTCGCCAATTCCATAAACGTTTGGTCCCCATTCAATCACATTAAAATACACCTCAAGCATGCGTTCCTTGCTCACAATTCGGTTGTTTTCGAGGATATAAACCAACAGAATTTCTTCCAGCTTTCGCGAAAGCGTCTTCTCCCTTGTCAGGAAAACATTCTTCACAAGTTGCATACTGATGGTACTTCCACCACGGCTGAACCGCTTCGTTTTTATATTTTGAATGATGGATTGCTTGAAGGCCTCCGTTATAAAACCCTTATGCGAAAAGAACGACGGGTCTTCGGTAGTCAACACGCTTTTCCTCAAATAAGGCGAAATATCACTCAACGGCGTATAATTCGGATTGGCATTTCCAACCAAAACACCACGTTGCGCCCGACCATTTTCAATTGCCCGATATACAAATTCTCCGTTCAGTTTGCTCAAATTGGCTTCACCATATTTGGTAATCTTAAACCCATTCTTGTTGAGCTTGCTGTCAAAAACCAAATCATTAGGCTTGTTTTTATTGAATATAAAACTCAAATTGAAATCAAAGTTTCCTTCGGCTTCCATTCCTTCAAAATTCGTAAACAAACCTTCGGGAAGCGACGAAATAAAATCCTGTGCCTTCATCTGCGGAATCACCACTTTCATCTTGTAAATTGTATCCTCCTCGGTATTAAACTCCAAAAACGGATTGAATTTTATCTTGTTCAATTGCACCGTCGAACTGCTGTCCACCGAAACAAAATCTTCCCCAAGAAGCAAACGATAATCAAAACGAGCATCCTTAATCACCACATCTTTCTTGGCAATCTTCGCATGATTTACTTTCAAATTCTTTATAGAAGAGAAACCGTCAATATGCAATTCTCCACCACTCATGTCAATATTTTCCACATTCACACGAATCGAATCAAAGCTCGATTTCAAGTTGAAACGCTCGTCAAAATAAGGAAGTTTAATGGCTCCGGTATCAATATTGGTAAAGGCAATATCGGCCCTTTTGTTTCGTGGGTCGGCAAATCCTTTTATTTTCCAACGCTGTGTAAAAGTATTCGTTTGCACCCGAATGGAAGTTTCGAGTTGCTTATCGGCTAATCGCAATTCATTGAATTTGATATTGGATTTCTTGCCGTTATCGTCCAAACGAAACGCAAGATTCTTCACGTTCATATCCGTCGGAATCAGGTTGAGCCCTTTTGAAATAAGGTTGTAGGCCAATTCAGCATAATCTCTTTTCTCCGAAGTATTAGTCGATAGTGTATCTCTTTTTAGGAAAGCCTCAAAGTTTTTGACATTTCCTTTTTTTACCAATTGTACAAAACCATTGTCCACATGAAGCGTTCCCAATTGGACCTTGCCCACAATAATGTGCCAAAAACTGACACTCGTTTCCATCTTTTGAATACTAAAAAGCGTGTCCTGACCTTTTGGAACCAAGGTGATTTCCTTCATCGAAACACCTGTCAATCCTTGGAAAGTGGCTTCTTTTACAGAAAATTTACTGTCGTAATCGGTTTCCAATTTAGTAGAAATCTTTTCAATCGCCTTGTCTAAAATGGTATTTCTGAAAGCAAAAAATAAAAGGATTAACAGCACAAGAAAAATTCCGATACCTATTACAACTCTTATTATTTTTTGTTTTCTAGTTCTCATTGGGGTATGTTAGGGGTATTCGTTCTCGCAAATATAATTTATAAATAGAAAAACAGTAACTAAATAAGCAGAATTAACAAAGGCTTTACTATCCAAATAATTCTCCAACCACATCTTCAATCTTCGAAACCAGACGAATTTTTATAAACGTATTTTTCAACGTAATCTTATTGTATTTCGAAACAAAAATCGTTGAAAAACCTAATTTCTCTGCTTCCTGAATCCTCTGGTCCACACGATTTACGGGTCGGATTTCGCCCGAAAGTCCAACTTCTCCCGCAAAACAGAAGTCTTTTCCAACAGGAATATCTTCATTGGAAGAAAGGATTGCAGCCACAACGGCCAAATCAATCGCAGGATCATCAACAGAAATTCCTCCAGTAATGTTGAGGAAAACGTCCTTGGCTCCTAATCTAAAACCGGCTCTTTTCTCCAAAACAGCCAGAATCATATTCAGCCTTTTGGCATTGTAACCCGTCGTACTTCGTTGAGGCGTTCCATAAACGGCCGTGCTCACCAACGCTTGGATTTCAATCATAATCGGTCGCATGCCTTCCATTGTAGTAGCAATTGCAGTTCCTGAAAGTTCTTCTTCCTTATGTGAAATCAAGATTTCTGATGGATTTGAAACTTCTCTCAAACCCGAACCTTGCATTTCATAAATTCCAAGTTCGGCAGTAGAGCCAAAACGGTTTTTCAAGGAACGAAGGATTCTATAAATGTGGTTTCGATCACCTTCAAATTGAAGTACCGTATCGACCATGTGTTCCAAAATCTTCGGACCAGCAATATTTCCGTCTTTGGTGATATGACCAATCAGAATGACCGGAATATTGGTTTCTTTTGCAAATTTTATAAGTTCAGCGGTGGTTTCCCTGATTTGGGAAATGCTTCCTGCTGAAGATTCTATATAATCCGTATGGAGTGTTTGAATAGAATCAATGATGACAATTTCAGGTTCGATGGCTTCAATCTGTTTGAAGATGTTTTGCGTCTTGGTTTCAGTAAGAATGTAGCAATTATCACTCAGCGGATTGATTCTCTCGGCACGCATTTTTATCTGTTTCTGGCTTTCTTCGCCCGAAACATATAAAGTTTTGTAAGGTAATTTTAAAGAAATTTGCAACAGCAACGTACTCTTCCCGATACCTGGTTCTCCGCCCAAAAGAATCAAAGATCCCGGAACGATGCCGCCACCCAGAACACGGTTCAATTCACCATCACGAGTGTCCAATCGAATTTCTTCGGCACTGTCAATCTCGTGAATCTTTAAGGGTTTTGTAACGCGTTTTGAGTCTGGAGAAGTAATTGCTTTCCAGTCTTTCTTGTCTTCTTTTTGGATAATTTCTTCAACAATTGTGTTCCATTCCTTGCAGGCGTTGCATTGGCCTTGCCATTTGGAATATTGAGTGCCACAATTCTGACAGAAAAAGGCCGTTTTTACTTTTGACATATATTATTTCGTCTTCATTTCATCTGCCTTTTCAAGCATAAAATCTTTGGTCAGATCGCCAATTTCATCTTGCATATAGGCATTCATGTAGGCTTTGGACGCTTTTTTAGTATCGCCTGTTTTTTCATAAAACATCCCCAAGTGGTAGTTGCTCAACATAGCCTTCGGGTAGCTTTTTTTCGAAAGTGCAGACAACTGCTGAAATTCTGCGAAAGCATTATTTTTTAAAATCGCGGCTTCAATAGCTTGAAAGTCGGAAACTCGTATTGGCATTTTTATACCAAAAGATTTTTCAATCAAATCATATTTTTTGGTCAGATAACCCACGTAGTCGCTAGGAAGCGTGACGATTTTCTCTTGGAACTCTGTATTTGAAATCGGTTGGTAGGCACCAAATAAATGATACAAAGCATTTGGAATTGAATGCACCACTAACGAATAATGAGAAGCATTTTTAAATTCATCCAGAAGGTAATATAGATTCGGATTCTTAACTGTTTTGATATTGGCATCCAAATCTTTTATACGCTTCTGCATTTTCTTCAAGTCGCCATCGGCAACCGATTGATAATAGAAAAGAGGTTTTTTGGTCAATCCCAAACGTGCAGGGATTCTCGTTTCCATATCTACTCCCAATTCTGGACTTAACGAAATGTAGGCATCAAAAATAGGGTTGTCTTTGTATAAAAATAAATTCAAATAACTCGCAGTTACATCATGTCCTGCAATAATTTTGAAAGGGGCTACACGGTATTTTTTTTCCAATGCAGGAATAAGCTCAGAACCGATAAACTCAAAAAACTTGGCTCCTTTTTCTATCGGAAGACCAGATTCTACTTCAACATCTGTATCATATTCCCTTTCCTTTCCTTGGTGTATTCCAACGATGATCACTTCCGGTAAGTCGTCCCAATAATTCCCGTAAGATAAAGTTCCACTGAATGGATCAAAAAGATAATCACCATCCAACAAAACAAGAAGCGGATATTTTTTATCCTTATTCTTATTATAGGAAGCAGGAAGAGAAAATGAAAATACACGGTCTTCATTCATTTTTGCAGAATGAATAGTGTCAATGCTTTTTTGAGAAAATGCAGGAAAACAAAAGATTAGGGCGAGAAACAGATAAAGATTTTTCATACTCAACTGAAGTTTAATTTTGTTTTAAATCAGATGAGCAAGATAGTAAATTATTTGTTTTTCCGTACAAACGGCAATGCTAAAAAGGAAAAAAGGCCGAGAGTAACAGTGATGATAAATTGCGATATCCAAGCAATCCATCCGAATGCCTCACCTGCTTCACGAGGAATATAGTAAAGAACTAAAATCTGTCCAATTAAGTAAGGGAAAAAGCCAAAACCACCATTAGTGAAAGAGACGGTCAAACTTCCTATAACAAATGCCACTAAAGTTGTTCCGAAGCCAATAGAGCTTGTTTCTTGTAGCGCAAATGTGGTTGCATAAAACATCAATACATACGAAAGCCAAATCAAAAAAGTGTAGACTAGAAATTCCCATTTGTGAGGCATTTTCCAAATACTTAGAGCGCCTTCTTTTAGACCCTCTACTTTTGATTTTAGGTTTAAGATGAATTTCCATTTGGAATAAAAATACAGGTAGATCGAAAGTAAAAATCCTATTAGACCTACAGCAATTAAAAGTATTAGTTTTTCAATGGATATATAGCTTAAAAGGAAATTTTTTAGAGTGTCGAATTCTACAACAAGGGAAAGGAAAATAAAGAATAATAGAATGATAAAATCTACAATTCTTTCTCCTATGATTGTTCCAAAAGCCTTGTCAAATGGAATATCTTGGTATTTTTTAAGTATCAGAGCCCTTGAAACTTCTCCAGAACGGGGAATCGTCAGGTTGACAAAGTAACCGATGCTTACAGCTAGAAAGTTAAGTTTGAAATTGGGAACATAACCAATCTGAGTAAGCGAATATTTCCATCTATAAGCCCTTAAAACATAGCCTAAAAATGCGATGACCAACGAAAGTAGTACATAGTTGTAATCGGCACTTAAGAAATAGCCCTTCATTTTGGCTAATTGCTCGTCTGTAAAAGAATTATAAGAATAAACCATCAATCCAATCCCTAATAAAAGGGGGATAATAATAGACAGCAGATTGCTTATTTTCTGTTTCAAGGTCTAGGTTAAAGAATTGTCTTTTTCATTAGGGAAAACCAAAGTCGGCTTGAACGATTTTGCTTCTTCAAATTCAAGAATTCCGTATGAAATGATGATGATGATGTCTCCTTTTTGTACTTTTCTTGCAGCTGGACCGTTTAAAGTAATGTCGCCACTGTTTCTGTTTCCTTTAATAGCATAGGTTTCAAGACGTTCGCCGTTGTTAATGTTGACGATTGAAACTTTTTCACCTTCAATAATGTTTGAAGCTTCCATCAAAGCCTCGTCTATAGTGATGCTTCCTATATAATTTAAATCTGCTCCAGTTACCGTAACACGGTGAATCTTGGATTTTACTACTTCAATTTGCATGGGGCAAAGGTAATTAATTTAATGAAATGGTATCTATCAATCTGATTTCGTTAACAAAAACAGCGATGAAAGCTCTGTATTTTTTGCCTTCTTCTTTTGTTTCTATTGGCAATAATGTAGATTCATCTGCAATTTCGAAATATTCCAACTGAAAATCAGACTGTTGGCTGAATGTTTTTTCAACCCATTCGACAACTTCTTTTGCATTTTTTGTACCAAATTGTTGCTTTGCTTCCAGTAGTGTTTTATGTATGAAGGATGCTTTTTGTTTTTCTTCTGAAGTTAATCGCTCGTTTCTGGAGCTCATCGCCAGTCCGTTTTCTTCCCTGAAAATGGGTCTTCCAATAACATTTACGGGAAGTTTAGCCTTTTCGACCATCTTCTTTACAATTTGCAATTGCTGGAAATCTTTTTCGCCGAAGTAAGCATTAGTTGGCTTGACGATTTCAAAAAGACGCTTTACGATGGTTCCAACACCATCAAAATGTCCGGGTCTGTGCTTGCCTTCCATCTGGTTTTCCAATCCGTCAAAATCAAATGATTGAGAGATGGTTTTGCCTTCGTAAATATCATCTACGGTTGGCGCAAAAACGATGATTGATTCATTTAAGGTTTTCATTTTCTCCACATCGCTTTCTAATGTCCGAGGATATTTTTCCAAATCTTCTTTATTGTTAAACTGTGTCGGATTTACAAAAATACTCACAACCGTCAAGTCGTTTTCTTTCAGTGATTCCGCCATCAACGAGAGGTGTCCTTTATGCAAGGCTCCCATTGTTGGCACGAAACCAATTGTTTTTTTTGAAGACAAAACCGATTCTAAATGGGCTTTCAAATCAGTTTGTGTTGTGAAAATCAGCATGAGCTTAACATTAAATAAAGTGCAAACTTAATATATTAGTTAATAACTGCATAAAATTTTGTAATTTTGCACGTTATTTATTGGCAATATACAAAGTACAACACAATATGGAGGAAAAGAGGATATTATTCGTATCATCTGAAGTGGTGCCTTACTTGGCAGAAAACGAGGTTTCGTCAACGTCTTATGATGTTCCGAAAATGATCAACGACCAAGGAGGACAAATTAGAATTTTTATGCCACGGTATGGCAATATCAACGAAAGAAGGCATCAGTTGCACGAAGTAATTCGTCTTTCGGGTATGAATTTGGTTGTAAATGATTTGGATATGCCGTTGATCATCAAAGTAGCCTCGATCCCAAAAGAAAGAATTCAGGTTTATTTTATTGATAACGATGAATATTTTAAAAGGAAAGCAACTTTTACAGATGAAGAAGGGGTTTTATACCCTGACAATGATGAAAGAGCGATTTTCTTTGCAAAAGGAGTTGTTGAAACAGTGAAAAAATTGAATTGGGTTCCAGATATTATTCATGTTCACGGTTGGTTGGCAGGAATGCTTCCAATTTATATGAAGCATTATTATAAGGATGAAGCCTTATTTGCAGATACAAAAATTGTCACATCGGTTTACAGCCAGTCTTTCGACGGAACTTTAAATACAGAAATGATTAATAAAGTGAAGTTTGATGGTGTTCCAGCAGATGCAATTGCAGATTTAGAAATTCCAAACTACGAAAACATCCTAAGAACTTCGGTAATGCACTCAGATGCAGTGATTATAGCTTCTGAAGGGGTCTCTCCAAGTTTAACAAAATTTATAGAATCATCGGGAAAACCTTTTTTACCTTTCACGCCGAAAGAAAAATTTGCAGAGGTGTATACTAACTTCTACAAAACCAAGGTTCTATAAATAATTATTTTTAAAATTAAGCATGAATAAGAGTTCCATTTTTAGGTCGATATTACTCGTTATATCAACATTATTTTTATTTGCCTCTTGTGATAAAGATTTTAACCAAATTGGTTCGGATGTAATTGGAGACGATCATTTTGATCTTGTTCCAGACAATTTGTCAACCGTAGTAGCGTTCAATATGCCTACGGGGGCTGTGCAAACTAATAATATGCTCATAAATTCGTTAGGGATTTATGATAATCCAGTTTTTGGAAAAACGAAAGCCAATTTTGTAACGGAGTTACAGATGGCAACTGCAAATCCAACTTTTGATCAGGAGAAATTTATTGAATTGGATAGCGTCGTGCTTTCAATTCCTTATTTCAGCACTAAGAAAAGCACTGGAGCCAATGGTGAGGGAATATATGAATTGGATTCTATCTACGGTAGTGGAGCGATAAGTTTGAAGGTTTTTGAATCTGGCGTGTTGTTAAATGATTTGGCGCCACCTAATTTTCAAGATTCTCAAAAATATTATTCTGATGACAATAGATTTGAGACTTTCAAAATAGGTAATCATTTGAATGATAGTCAAAATGTAATTGAAAATGATAAATTTGAACCAATTGACAAGGAAATTATTACTTATAAAAGAGATAAGGGATTAAGGATTAATCAGGTTGATAAAGATATTTCTAATATTGAAGCCCGCTTGACGCCTAGAGTTAGGCTTCATCTAAATACGCAATTCTTTAAAGATAAGATTATTAATGCTCCCCAAGGAAAGTTAATAAACAATAGTGTTTTTAAAGAATATATGAAAGGATTGTATTTTCAGGTTGCCCAATTTGAGGATAACCCAGGAAAAATGATGCAATTAAGATTCTCTGATGGAGATATAACCCTTCATTACAGAGAATATTCAGAGTTAAAAGAAGATCCTAACAATCCGAATGGGCCTAAAATTCCGACAAAATTTCCAGACAATGATCCGCTTTATCCAGGTGAGAAAATAATGTCTGCCAAGACTTTTGTTCTAAAAATGGGTGGTAACTGTGTCAACTTATATAAAAACGATGCAGATCCGCTATACAGTGCTGCAATGCAGAATCCTAATACGACCATTGGAGACAATAACTTGTATGTAAAAGGAGGAGAAGGATCAATGGCGGTAATAGATTTATTTGGATCGGTAGATAATTATGGTAATGATGGTATGACCGGACAACCAAACCAAGTTCCAGATGAGCTTGATATCATTAGAAACAGCGGATGGTTGATTAATGAGGCAAATCTAACATTTTACATAGATGAAGATAAGATGGGCAAAGATCTTCCGGCTATTCAACAGCCTAGAGAACCTCAAAGAGTTTATTTGTTTGACTTAGATAATAATCGACCATTGATAGACTTCAATGATGGTAGCTCAATTTCCGGTTTGCCAAAATTCAATAAATATGTTCATGACGGACTCATTAAAAGAGAGGAAGTTGCCGGAGGAAGAGGAATAAAATATAGGGTGAGAATCACAAACCATATAAGAAATTTGGTTCAAGAAAAAGATTCAACCAATGTTAGATTGGGATTAGTTGTTACAGAATACATAGAAAATATTCAGAATGCGTGGCTTAGAACACCGTCTGTAAGGCCTGGTGCTTCTATAAATAAAGTTCCGCAGGGATCTGTAATGAATCCTTTAGGAACTGTTCTTTTCGGAACTGGAGATAACGTTCCGCTTGAAAAAAGAGTTAAACTTGAAATTTATTATACAAAACCTAATTAATTAAAGAATATGTGTGGAATTGTAGGTTATATAGGACATAGAGAAGCTTACCCTATTGTGATTAAAGGTCTTAAACGATTGGAATACCGAGGTTATGATAGCGCGGGAGTGATGCTTTTTGATGGAGAAAATCTAAAACTGTCTAAAACCAAAGGAAAGGTTTCAGATCTAGAAGAAAAATCATCGAAGGAAATCACGACCGATGCTAATATTGGAATGGGGCATACAAGATGGGCTACACACGGTGTCCCAAATGATGTAAACTCACATCCCCATTTGTCAAATTCTGGAGAGTTGGCAATAATTCACAATGGTATCATTGAGAATTATCAACCATTAAAAACAGAATTAATCAAAAGAGGATATGTATTCAATTCTGATACAGATACTGAAGTTTTAGTAAATCTTATTGAAGAAGTTCAGAAAAAAGATAATTTAAAGCTTGGTAAAGCGGTACAAGTAGCGCTAAATCAAGTTGTGGGAGCCTATGCAATTTGTGTTTTTGATAAGAAAAAACCAAATGAAATAGTTGTGGCCCGTTTGGGAAGTCCTTTGGCAATTGGTGTGGGCGAAAATGAGTTTTTCATAGCTTCGGATGCTTCACCATTCATCGAATATACATCCAATGCGATTTATCTAGAAGATGAAGAAATGGCAATTGTTCGTTTGGGCAAAGGCTTGAAAATAAGAAAAATCAAAGATGATTCATTAGTAGATCCTTACGTTCAGGAATTACAAATGAATCTTGAGCAGATTGAAAAAGGCGGTTATGACCACTTTATGCTTAAAGAAATTTATGAGCAACCAAGTGTAATCAAAGATACTTACAGAGGAAGATTACTTGCTAATAAAGGAATTATCCAAATGGCAGGAATTGAGGATAATCTTGAGCGATTCCTAAATGCTGATAGAATTCTGATCGTTGCTTGTGGAACTTCATGGCATGCTGGTTTAGTGGCAGAATATGTCATTGAAGAATTTACAAGAATTCCTGTAGAGGTAGAATATGCTTCAGAGTTTAGATACAGAAATCCAATCATCGGACCAAAAGACGTAGTAATAGCAATTTCTCAATCTGGAGAAACGGCGGATACTTTGGCGGCAATTAAGTTGGCTAAAGAAAATGGCGCATTTGTTTTTGGAGTTTGTAATGTTGTAGGTTCTTCTATTTCTAGAGAAACTCATGCTGGAGCTTATACTCATGCTGGACCAGAAATTGGAGTAGCTTCTACAAAAGCATTCACAACACAAATTACCGTATTAACGATGATTGCCTTGAGAATTGCTAAGGCAAAAGGAACACTTTCAAATTCAGATTTCCATAGATATTTACAAGAATTAGAAATAATTCCAGAAAAAGTACAGGAAGCATTGGCTACAAATGATGTTGCTAAAGAAATAGCGGCCAAGTTTAAAGATGCTTCAAACTGCCTGTATTTAGGAAGAGGTTATAACTTCCCGGTAGCTTTAGAAGGTGCTTTGAAGTTAAAAGAGATTTCTTATATCCACGCAGAAGGATATCCGGCAGCAGAGATGAAACACGGTCCAATTGCTTTGATTGACGAACACATGCCGGTTATTGTAATTGCTCCTAAGCAAGGTCATTATGACAAAGTTGTGAGTAATATTCAAGAAATCAAATCAAGAAGCGGAAAAATCATTGCAGTAGTAACTAAAGGTGATACGCAAGTTCGCGAATTAGCCGATTATGTAATTGAAATTCCGGATACTGTTGATGCTTTATCTCCATTATTGACAACCATACCATTGCAATTATTGTCTTACCATATTGCAGTTATGAGAGAATGTAATGTTGATCAACCTAGAAATTTAGCAAAATCGGTAACGGTGGAATAATATTTTAACGTTAAGTAAATCAAAAAGGCGAGAATTTCTCGCCTTTTTTTATTTTTATTCCACAAATAACTTTTTATTGAAAACATATTTTTTTTCTTAATTTATATGCTTGCATAATATATTTATCAAGCTTAAATGAAAAACGTTAACAAAAGCATAAAAACTCGTTTATGATGATTATATAATCAACCTTTTGTTTTTTTAATAATTATCAAAAAAAGTTTCTGTATTTTTATTAATATCAAAAAGTTTTGTACTTTGGCTATACTAACCAACAAAATCAAAACTAATGAAAATGTACTTTTTTATTTTGTCATTGTTTTTTTGTGGCATTTCTTTTGCGCAAAATTCAATTTCGGGATCAATTACAGATAACAATGGAATGCCTATTCCTGGTGTAAATATTGCCATAGTAGGAGAAAACCTTGGAACAATCTCTGATTCTGACGGAAAATTTATCCTAAAAACATCAAAACAGCCACCTTATTCTTTAGATATTTCAAGTGTAGGATTTCTTACTCAAAGAATTAATGTTACCAGTAATAATCAAAAAGTAAATGTTAAGCTCTTGGAAGAGGAAAACAAACTGAATGAAATTGTGGTTTCTGCTTCAAGAACCCCAGAAAGAGTTCTTGAGTCACCAGTAACGATTGAAAGAATGGGACTTCAAGAAATTAGAAATACCTCGTCACCATCTTTTTACGATGGTTTAGAAAATTTAAAGGAAGTTCATTTCAATACCAGTAGTTTGTCTTTCAAATCTATAAACACTAGAGGATTTGCTACTGTAGCAAATACACGTTTCATGCAGTTGGTTGATGGTATGGACAACTCTTCACCAGCATTGAACTTTGTGCTTGGTAATTTAATTGGATTATCGGAGCTTGATGTAGCAAGTGTGGAGCTTTTGCCAGGAGCGTCTTCTGCACTATATGGTGCAAATGCATTCAACGGTATTTTGTTTATGAATAGTAGAAGCCCTTTTACGAGTCAGGGTCTTAGTGCTTATTACAAGCAAGGTATAACTTCTCAAGAAGCTGCTGGAGATAATGTTTACAGAGATTTAGGAGTTAGAGCGGCACATGCTTTTACGCCACACTTTGCTGTAAAGACAAATTTTAATTACATGAATGGTACTGAGTGGATTGCTGATGATAGAAGAAGTATGACAGGAGGAACAAGCCATGCCGATAATCAAAACTATGATGGATTGAATACTTATGGAGACGAAGTAACTACATTTATTCCTAACATCGGGCAGGTTAGTAGAACAGGTTATGCAGAACGTGATTTGAGCGATAATAAAATAGAAAGTGTAAAAGCAGATTTCTCAGTACATATCAAGCCTTGGGCAAATGATTTTGAAATCATTTTGCAACATAAACTAGGTTTCGGAAATACAATCTACCAAGGAGCAAACCGCTATTCTCTGAAAGATTTCTACATGGATCAAACAAAAGTAGAAGTAAAGGGAAAGAACTTTTTTGTTAGAGGTTATATGACAACAGAAGATGCTGGAAATTCTTATGATATGCGTTTTGCAGGATGGAATGTCAATAGAGCTGCCAAATCTGATATAGGTTGGTTCACAGATTATGGAACAGCATTTCAATTGTCGCAATTGTTTTTAGGAGCCGATGCAAATCAAGCGGCAATAAATGCAAGAAATTTTGCAAATAACAATATCCCAATTCCGGGATTGCCTGCTGCAATGCAACCTGCATTTTCTGGAGATGCTCAATATCAACCAGGAACAGCTGCATTTAAAGATGCATTGTCAAGTGTAATCAGTAATCCTGATTTAAGAAACGGAGCGAAGTTTCAAGATCAATCAAAAATTTATCATGCAGATGCTAATTACAATTTTAAAGATTTGATTGGATTTGCTGAATTTCAGGCAGGTGGCTCAGTAAGACAGTATGAATTAAATTCAAATGGAACAATTTTCACTGACTTTGATGGGCCTATAACTTACAATGAATATGGCGTATACGCTCAAGTTCAGAAGAAATTCATGGATGATAGATTAAAATTTACTGGATCACTACGTTATGATAAATCTCAAAATTTTGAAGGACAAGTATCGCCAAGAATTTCATTTGTATATTCTGCAGGAGCACAAAAGAATCATAATTTCAGAGCTTCATTCCAAACTGGTTTTAGAAATCCAACTACGCAAGATCAATATATTGGTTTAGATCTAGGTCCATTTGCTTTAATTGGTTCTGCTGAAGCAAATCTTGATAGGTATGTAGAGGTTATGAATGTGAGTGCAGCAGGTCAAGCTTTAGGTTTTGCGGCTACTAAAGAATTGACGGGTAGGGATGCTTATAACACTCCGGTTTACTCTGTGCCATCTGTAACAAGATTTGCGCAAACAGGAAATGTAGCCGACTTGGAAATAACAAGTGTTAATCTTGTGAAGCCAGAACAGGTAAAGGCTTTTGAAGTTGGGTACAAAACGGTTTTAGAAAATGGACTTTCAGTCGATGCGAATGTTTACTACAATATTTACAATGACTTTATGAGTACTTCTAGAGTAATTACTCCATATTATGGGACTGTTGGGTCAGATTATGTTACTTCTGGAAGTAGCGATTTGATAGGTCTTCAAGCTATTGCAAATGGTGATAGACGAGTATTTCAAGTTTATACCAATACATCTGAAACGGTAAGTTCAATGGGATTTGGTTTGGGTTTGTCTAAAAAAGTATATAAGGATTTTGAACTTGGAGCAAACTATAGCCACTCTCAATTTGAATTTGATCAAGAAAAAGATCCTGCTTTCATAGCTGGTTTTAATACTCCAAAGCACAGAGTTAAAGCTTCTTTAGGAAATACAAAACTCTTTAAAAACTTTGGTTTCAATGTAAATGTAAGATGGAATAGCGAATATTTATGGCAAGCTTCTTTTGCTGACGGTATGGTTCCAGAAAACACTGTTCTTGATGCACAAATCAATTATGCAATTCCGGCAATTAAATCTGTTTTGAAAGTTGGAGCGGCAAACTTATTTGGAAAAGATTACATGCAAGTTGTTGGAGCTGGTTTGATTGGTCAACAGGTATTTGCATCTTTAACAATCAATCCGTAATTAATCTTAGTCAATAATATAAAAAAACAAAGATCATGATAAAAAATATAAAATGGCTGCTTTTGGTTTCCTTGACCTTTACAGCATGTAGCTCTGACGATAATGGTGCATCTGTTGAGGAGTTGCCTTTAACGGCAGGTTCTGCAGATTTTTCAAAATATGTTGCCTTAGGAAATTCACTTACTGCAGGATTTAGTGATAATGCATTATTCATTGCAGGTCAGCAAAATGCATATCCAAAATTATTAGCAGATCAATTTGCTACTGTTGGCGGAGGCGAATTTAAAATTCCTTATACAAATGATAATTTTGGCGGATTGCTTTTAGGGGGGAATGTTATCTCTGGACCTAGATTAATATTTAACGGTACGGCGCCAATTCCACTTCCTGGTGCAGTTCCAACTACTGAAATTGGGATTCCTTTGGCAGGTCCGTTCAACAACTTAGGTGTTCCAGGGGCAAAAAGTTTTCATTTATTAGCACCTAATTATGGTGATGTAGCGGGTTTAATGACAGGAACAGCGAACCCTTATTTTGTAAGATTTAGATCGAGTGCCCAGACATCAGTGATTGCCGATGCAATGGCACAAAACCCAACTTTTTTCTCTTTATGGATTGGTAATAATGATGTTTTAGGATATGCTACTACAGGTGGGGATGGTACAAACCCGATCACTAATGAAGGAATGTTTACAACAGCATACAATACTTTGGTAACAACATTAACTTCCAATGGGGCAAAAGGTGTAGTTGCCAATATCCCTGATGTGAGTGCTGTTCCTCATTTTAAAGTGGTTCCTTTTAATCCATTGAACCCGGCAAATCCTGCATTTGGACCGCAAATTCCGACTCTTAATGCAACTTTTGCGGCATTGAATGCTGCTTATGCAAGTATAGAGGCAGACAGTCCGGCTACTAAAGCTTCCGAGCGTTCAATCGTTTTTTCCACAACAGTAAATAGCGCCTCGGTTATTCATGATGAATCATTGTCTAGTTTGACTTCTTTGCTTATTCCTAAATTAATGGCCTTAGGCTTGCCGGCACCAACGGCAGGTTTGTTGGCAACTCAGTTTGGACAATCAAGACAGGCTACTCCAAAAGATTTATTTGTTTTGCCAGCATCAAGTGTAATAGGAACAGTTAATACGCAGTATTATGCGGCATTGGTTGGGCAAGGTGTGCCTGCGGCAACAGCAGGGCAATTATCTATAAATGGTATTACATATCCTTTGCAAGATAAATGGGTGTTGCTTCCGTCAGAACAAGAAGAAATTAGATTGGCTACAAATGCTTTCAATTTAATAATAAAAGCCGCAGCTGATCAAGCAGGTTTGGCTTTTGTTGATGCTAATGCAATATTGAAGCAAGTAGCAAACGGAGGTATCCGTTTTGATAATTTTCACATGACAGGTGCTTTCGTTCAAGGAGGTGCTTT
The DNA here is from genome assembly GCF_049060005.1 of Flavobacterium sp. PLA-1-15. Lineage (NCBI taxonomy): Bacteria > Pseudomonadati > Bacteroidota > Flavobacteriia > Flavobacteriales > Flavobacteriaceae > Flavobacterium > Flavobacterium sp. PLA-1-15. The sequence continues at coordinate 99,766 of NZ_JBMGQS010000010.1, forward strand.
TGGTTTGGATGGTATTCACTTGACGGCTAGAGCAAATGCTTATATTGCAAATGAATTCATTAAATCAATCAATGCGACTTATGGGTCAACATTGAGATCATACAAGCCAGGGGATTTCCCTATAAGTTATCCTGCAGGTTTACAATAAAAAAGTTTTTCAAATTTCTAAAAGCCATCTATGTTGATGGCTTTTTTAGTTTTTAAAATGAATAATTCTTTGTGTTTGAGCAGGACATTAATAAAATCATAATTTCTAAGTAAAAAAATAGCTTAATAATATTGATTTTATATTTTAAAAAATTATCTTTGCACTCTGAAAAAAGAGGTGTTTTTCACAAACCTAAATAGCTATTTAATAAATACATAAGTAATGTCAAAAGTAATAGGAAAAGTTGCTCAAATCATTGGTCCAGTAGTGGACGTTGTTTTCAACGGTCAAGATGTTGAACTTCCAAAAATTTATGATTCATTAGAAATCACTAAAAAAGATGGTACATTATTGGTGCTTGAAGTACAATCTCACATCGGAGAGAACACAGTTCGTACAATTTCTATGGATTCTACTGACGGTTTAAGCAGAGGATACGAAGTTGTTGCAACTGGAAATCCAATCAAGATGCCAATCGGAGCAGATGTTTACGGACGTTTGTTTAATGTTATTGGAGATGCAATTGATGGTTTAGGGGAATTGCCTAAAGATGGTAACAATGGAATTTCTATTCACCGTCAGGCACCAAAATTCGAAGATTTATCTACTTCTACTGAAGTTTTATTTACAGGTATCAAAGTAATCGATTTGATTGAGCCTTACGCAAAAGGTGGTAAAATTGGATTGTTTGGTGGTGCTGGAGTTGGTAAAACAGTATTGATTCAGGAGTTGATCAACAATATTGCAAAAGGTCACGGTGGTCTTTCTGTATTCGCTGGAGTAGGGGAAAGAACACGTGAAGGAAATGACTTGCTTCGTGAGATGTTGGAGTCAGGAATTATCAAATACGGTGAAGAATTCATGCACTCTATGGAAAATGGAGGATGGGATCTTTCTAAAGTTGATAAAATGGGAATGAGAGATTCTAAAGCAACTTTCGTTTTCGGACAAATGAATGAGCCACCAGGAGCAAGAGCACGTGTTGCCTTGTCAGGTCTTTCTATCGCTGAGTATTTCCGTGATGGAGCTGGTTCTGACCAAGGAAAAGACGTTCTTTTCTTCGTTGATAACATTTTCCGTTTTACACAAGCTGGTTCTGAGGTGTCTGCACTTCTAGGACGTATGCCTTCTGCGGTAGGTTACCAACCAACATTAGCAACAGAAATGGGTGCGATGCAAGAGCGTATCACCTCTACAAATAAAGGATCTATCACATCTGTACAGGCGGTTTACGTTCCTGCGGATGACTTAACGGATCCAGCACCGGCAACAACGTTTGCCCACCTTGATGCAACAACAGTATTGTCTCGTAAAATTGCTGAGCTAGGTATCTATCCTGCAGTGGATCCATTGGATTCTACTTCAAGAATCTTGACGCCGCATATCTTAGGTGATGAGCATTATGACTGTGCACAAAGAGTAAAAGAAATTCTTCAAAAATACAAGCAATTGCAAGATATTATCGCGATCCTTGGTATGGAAGAACTTTCTGAAGAAGATAAATTATCAGTTTCAAGAGCACGTCGTGTGCAGCGTTTCTTGTCTCAACCTTTCCACGTAGCGGAGCAATTTACAGGTATCCCTGGAGTTTTGGTTGATATTAAAGATACCATCAAAGGATTCAACATGATCATTGACGGAGAATTAGATCACCTTCCAGAAGCTGCTTTCAACTTGAAAGGAACTATCGAAGATGCTATCGAAGCGGGACAAAAAATGTTGGCGGAAGCTTAATATAGTTATAAGTTATGAGTTATAAGTCATGAGTTTTTACTCTAACTTATAATTCATAATTCATAATTCATAACTCAAAAATTATGACTTTAGAAATTGTATCGCCAGAGGCAAAATTATTTTCAGGACAGGTAACTTCTGTTACTGTTCCAGGAGTTGATGGTGAGTTTCAAATGTTGAACCATCACGCAGCAATTGTTTCGATCCTTGCTAAAGGTGACATCAAGATTGAAGCGGTTAACTTCACAGCTACAAAAGAAGGAGAGGCAAAGTTTTTCGTTGGAGCTGATAAAAAGCACCACTTGTCTATTACCTCTGGTACTTTGGAAATGAATGACAATAAGATTATTATTCTTGTAGATTAAGAAATAATAATTCCAATATTATAAAAAAAAGCTATCCTTTTGGATAGCTTTTTTTATATAGTCCATCAGAAGAGTTTATCAACAATGCCCTAAAATTAACTTTTGTATTTCTTCGCTAGAAAGCATATTCTGTAATTTTACAAAATGTATGCTTTAGTCGATTGCAATAACTTTTATACTTCGTGCGAACGGGTTTTCCAGCCTGAATTCGTAGGGAAACCTGTGGTTATTTTGTCCAATAACGATGGTTGCATTATTTCCAGAAGTGATGAAGCAAAGGCTTTGGGAGTGAAAATGGGCGCTCCAGAATTTAAAGTCCGTGAAATGCTCAAGGAAAACAATATCAAAGTTTTTTCTTCAAATTATGCTTTGTATGGTGATTTGAGTGATAGGGTTATGAAGACTTTGGAAATGTTTACGCCAAATATCGAAGTGTACAGCATTGACGAAGCTTTTTTGAACTTTAGTGGTGTTAAGGAGGATGGTTTTGAAGAATATGGAATGGAAATGAAGCAAAGGATTATGAAATGGCTAAGCATTCCTGTTTGTGTTGGTTTTGGATCAAGCAAGACCCTTTCTAAAATGGCAAATAAGATTGCACGAAAATATCCTCAACAAACAAAAGGTGTTTATGTGATTGATACCGATGAAAAACGAATCAAGGCATTAAAATGGACTAAAATTGGCGACGTTTGGGGTATTGGTTATCGGATGAAGAAGAAATTGGAGGCTCGGAAAATTATGACAGCATTTGATTTTATACAACCCCATCATACAGATTTCATTAAAAACCAAATGGGTGTTGTAGGATTACGACTTATAAGTGAGCTGAAAGGCATTCCGGTTTTAGAAATGGAACAGCCTGAGACCAAAAAAAGCATCGCCATCACCAGGAGTTTTCCAAAGCAATTGACGGATTTCGATTCGCTTCGCGAGAGGGTTTCCACTTTCGCCATGGTATGTGGGGAAAAATTAAGGAAACAAGAATCGTGTTGTGCTACGATTATCGTGATGTTGGGAACGATGGAACACAAAACCGAGCATCAAAAGATGTATTACCAGCAGGCAATGACGCTTCCGTTTGCGACAAATTCGGGTTTGACCATTGCGAATGTGGCGGTTAAGATTCTGGAAAAACTATACGAGGAAAATAAAGGACACCGTTTTAACAAAGCAGGTGTAATCGTGACCCAATTGACGAAGGAAAGTGAGAAGCAGTTGCAACTTTTTGAAGAAGAAAACCCGAAGCATTTAGCCCTAATGAAAACCATTGACCTCATTAATAAAAAAGCAGGAGAAAGAAAGGTAAAATTAGGAACACAAGGAAAAATAACGTGGGATATGAAACAGAACCTGCTGTCGCCAAGATACACGACAAGGATTAACCATATGCTGAAAGTGAAATGTCAATAGAGAAAAAACAAAAACTTACTTTTTTCAAACCCGATTTGGAGAGCGAAATCAAAATTCCGTATGTTAGTCACGGAGTTTCGGCAGGATTTCCGTCTCCGGCTTTGGATTTTATGGAAACGAGTATCGACTTGAATAAAATTCTAATTGAAAATAAAATAGCGACTTTTTATGTCCAAGTAGATGGTAATTCGATGATTGATGCGGGAATTCAGGACAAGGATATTCTGGTGGTGGACAGAAGCATTGAACCCGCTAACAAGAAAATCGCCATTTGCCTTATTGATGGCGAATTTACCGTAAAGCGTATAAAGGTAGATGTAGATTGCTTGTGGCTGATGCCTGAAAATCCTAGTTATTCGCCAATTAGAGTAACCGACGAAAATCAGCTCGTCATTTGGGGAATTGTAACCTATGTCATTAAAAAGCTTTAGTCGTATAATGAATATCGGATAAATTCCTTAAAATCTCCGCACTCTTTTCTGGACTAATATCACGCTGCGCTTCACCCATCATTTCATAACCTACCATAAATTTTTTTACGCTTGCGCTACGAAGCAAAGGTGGATAGAAATGCATATGAAAATGCCATTCCGGATGCTCTTCGTTATCCGTTGGAGTTTGATGGATTCCCGAAGAATACGGAAAAGAAGTCTGAAAAAGATTGTCGTATTTTACGGTTATCGTTTTTATTATTTCGGCGAAAGCCAAGATTTCCTTTTGCGTCATTTGGGTGAGATTCCCGAAATGTCTTTTGCTTACAATCAACGTTTCATAAGGCCAAATTGCCCAAAACGGAACCAAGACAACAAAGTGTTCGTTTTCTGAAACGATGCGTTCTTTTCTCCGAAGTTCTTCTTCTACGTACTCTTTTAATAAACTTCTTTGGTGCTTTTCGTAATAATTCTTGAGGCTTTTCTGCGTTTTTTCTACTTGAGTAGGAATAGAGGACTGTGCCCAGATTTGTCCGTGTGGATGCGGGTTACTGCATCCCATGATACTTCCCTTGTTTTCAAATATCTGTACATGGTTGATGAAATCCTTGCTCCCTAATTCGATGTATTCGGCTTTCCAAGTTTCGATTATTTTCTGGATTCCTTCAAGATCCATTTCTGGAATCGTAAGGTTGTGCTTTGGCGAAAAGCAGATGACTTTATTGATGCCTCGTTCGGGTTTGAATTGGAACAAATCCGATTGCGGCGTATTGTCCTGAACTTCATCTTCAAGCAAGGCGGCAAAATCATTCTCAAAAACATAAGTATCCGTATAGTTGTCATTCTGAATGCCATTCCACCGTTGGTTTCTTGCGCACAAATAACATTCAGGATCGTATTCTGGAAGTGCGTTTGTGGAAACAGCTTCATTTTGTCCCTGCCACGGCCTTTTCGAACGATGTGGCGAAACCAAAATCCATTCGTCTGTCAACGGATTGTAGCGTCTATGCGGATGTTCGTTATTGTTGAATGTTTCCATAGGTTATTTTTTATAAAGCGATATGCCTTTTGATATTTTGACTTTATACGATTGTAAATCAATGCCAAAAGCTTTCTTATACTTTTCCGAAACGGTCTTGATGATTTCCTTTTCGCTTCCTTTTTCTACTAAATTGATGGAGCAACCACCAAAACCACCACCCATCATTCGGGAACCTAAAACAGATTCTTCATTTTTCGCGGCATCAACCAAAAAGTCCAATTCTTCGCAGCTTACTTCGTATTCCTTTGAAAGGCCTTCGTGGGTTTCATACATCAATTCGCCTAGTTTCTTGAAGTTGCTGTTCTCTAAAGTATTGACAGCATCCAAAACCCTTTGAATCTCTTTTACCACAAAAAAGCATCTCTTGAAATGGAGCTCGCCCAAAAGTTCGCGTGTTTCCAAAACCATCGCTTCGGTGCAATCCCGGAATGATTTTATAGATGGAAATTGTTGTTTCAAGATCGAAAATCCGTGTTCCACTTCCTCTCTTCTCGTGTTATAACCTGATGTAAGGTGCGTATGTTTTACTTTGCTGTCCAATAAAAGTAATGAGTAATTTTTGAAATCGGCTTTGTGGTATTCATATTCCAATGTCGTGCAGTCCAATTTGATTACTTTGTTTTTCTTTCCGAAGACGCTTGCAAATTGATCCATGATGCCACAGTTGACACCCACAAAAGTATGCTCGGATTTCTGGCCAATCAAGGCGATGTCTTCCTTGGATAAATCCAGATGGAACAATTTCCGCATCGCATATCCAAAACCACATTCCAAAGCGGCAGAAGAGGAAAGCCCAGCTCCCATGGGAATCGAACTGCTGAAAACGATATTGAATCCTTCGAGATTATTGGTTTGTTCTTTAAGCTGATGCAAAACGCCAAGGATATAATTGGCCCACATCTTGTCAATCGGCTGCAAAGCATCATTAAGGTCGAATTCGTGCCTTTCGTCAAGATCTTTTGCAATGATGGTGCAGTTGCTGTTACCAGATTTAGAAACCGCAAAACAAATGTATTTGTTGATGGCGGCCGGAAGCACAAAACCGTCGTTATAATCTACGTGTTCGCCAATAATGTTGATTCTTCCCGGCGAAAGAAAAATATATTGGGCATCGTCTTGAAATGTTTGTGTGAAATAAGATTTCGTATCCTGGATTAATTTCTTCTTCATTAGGGAAAATGACTTTGCAAATAGGATGGCAAATTACAAGATTTGAAAACAATAGTATTGTTTTAATTTATCAATTTACAATAATATAATAACTCCGAAGTAAAAAAGGGAATCTATAAATCCGATTTAGAAACCATAACTTAATAAAAAACCATTAAAATATTAAGTTTAATAAAGCCACGCTTAATTGCCTCAATACCTTAATGGTTCAAATATTTTAACGAAATTGTTTTTATCTAAACAATCCTCAAAACAAAATAATTTTTCTTTCCTCGCTGTAACAATACAAATTGGTTGTTGATCAAATCCTTTGCAGTAAGACTAAAATCTTCCGTCACTTTTTCTTTATTAACCGAAATTGAGTTTTCTGATAAAGCCCTTCTAGCTTCACCATTCGATTTCAAGAAACCTGATTTCTCGTTCAAAACATCCACGATGTTGATTCCGTTTTCGATGTCTGTTCTCGCAATTTCTGCTTGCGGAACACCATCAAAAACCTCCAAGAACGTTTCTGCATCCAATTGTTTCAAATCTTCCGAAGACGAATTTCCAAACAAGATGTTCGAAGCCTGAATCGCTTTTTCCAATTCTTCTTTCGAGTGTACAAAAGTGGTGATTTCCTCTGCCAATCGTCTTTGTAAAATTCTCAAATGAGGCGCCACTTTATGCTCTTCAATCAAGCCGTCAATCACTTCCTTATCCAAGAAAGTAAAGATTTTAATATATTTCTCCGCATCCACATCGGTACTGTTCAACCAAAATTGGTAGAATTTATACACCGAAGTCTTATCGGCATCCAGCCAGATGTTTCCACCCTCCGATTTTCCGAATTTAGATCCGTCAGCCTTTGTAATCAATGGCGTTGTCAAAGCATACGCCTTGGCATTTTCGCCACCCATTCTACGAACTAATTCTGTTCCTGTAGTGATATTTCCCCACTGATCCGAACCGCCCATCTGCAACAAACAGTTGTGGTTTTTGTATAAATGGTAAAAGTCATATCCCTGAATCAGCTGGTACGTAAATTCCGTAAACGACATCCCTTCGCCTTCGCCACTAAAACGTTTCTTTACAGAATCTTTCGCCATCATATAGTTCACCGTGATGCGTTTTCCCACTTCACGCGCAAAATCAATAAACGAAAATTCCTTCATCCAATCGTAGTTGTTCACCATCAAGGGAGCGTTTTTGTCTGTGGAATCAAAATCCAAAAAGCGCGACAACACACGTTTCAAACCGGCCACATTCTTCGCCAAAGTCTCTTCGTTCAGCAAGTTTCGGTCTTCCGATTTTCCCGAAGGATCGCCAATCATTCCCGTCGCACCGCCCACTAAGGCAATCGGTTTGTGTCCCGAATTCTTCAAATGCACCAGCAAAATAATCTGAACCATGCTTCCAATATGAAGCGAGTCGGCCGTCGGGTCAAAGCCAATATAGGCCGTCGTGGCTTCCTTTAGCAATTGCTCTTCCGTTCCCGGCATGCTGTCGGCATACAGCCCACGCCACTTCAATTCTTCAACTAGATTCTTCATTTTGTAAATATTTGGCGCAAAGATAACAATTCAGAGCCCAAAACTCAACTGTAATCATCATTTCTATAAAGCAAAATTAGGAGCTTTCCTGAAGCTTCTGGAGCTTGGGCATTTTAGAAAAAGTTGTAGCTGTCTTCGCTCTAAATCTTTTTATTTTCAATAATCCTTTGCAAAAACAAGCGATCAATCGATGGAGTAAGTAGCAATATGTACCGATTAATAGCCTTAATGGTAAATTAAATACGTATAAATGATAATCAAGTTATCCTTTAAGGCTAACTGTGATGTCTTAAACGATAACTAAGTTGACCCTTAGGGCTAACTAGCATAGCCTTTAGGGTATTGCTTATTAGCCTTAAAGCAGTTGTTAGTTAGCCTTTAAGACGTGCTTTGTTTGCTTAAACAGTAACTTAGTTAGCATTAAAGGCTATTTTTTTGTGTTTTAAATTTAATGAATAACGATCTTCAAAATTCCAGTTCCCAAAATATCTCATTACCTTTGCCACTATGGTTTTAG